>CALZIQ010000025.1 GCA_945787735.1 uncultured Chromatiaceae bacterium
GTATAGCACTTGTCAAATTGCAGCGGGATGCCAAAAGCAATCGAGGCCAGGATAGTCAGCTTGTGGGCGGCGTCGATACCCTCCACATCGAAGGTGGGGTCAGCTTCGGCATACCCTAGACGTTGCGCCTCAGCCAACACGTCGGCGAAGTCACTGCCGTTGTCGCGCATTTCGGTGAGGATGAAGTTGCCGGTACCGTTGATAATGCCAGCCAGCCATTCGATTTGATTGGCCGCCAAGCCTTCACGCACAGATTTGATGATTGGTATCCCACCCGCCACCGCCGCCTCAAAAGCCACCATTACACCCTTTTGCTGGGCAGCGGCAAAAATCTCATTACCATGTTTGGCGATCAGGGCTTTGTTAGCAGTAACCACATGCTTGCCGTTGGCGATGGCCTTCATCACCAGCTCGAGGGCGGCATCGGTGCCACCGATAAGCTCGATCACCACTTCAACCTCAGAGTGGTTAACGACGGCCAATGGGTCGGTGGTCAACTCAATCGACGATGTATCAAAAGCGCGCGGCTTGTTGATATCTCGCGCAGTGGCAATGGCAATTTCGATACCACGCCCGGCACGGCGCTGAATCTCTTCTGCGTTACGCTGCAAAACACTGACTGTGCCACCACCAACGGTCCCCAGACCCAACAATCCAACTTTAACCGGTTTCAAGACAACTCTCCTAACCTATTGTTATTTAATGATCAGAGAAGATCTCAGTACCTCCTCTTTTGTTAAACTTATTACTTACATTTCCGCCATAAACTTTAGAAAATTATTAATTTTCTCATTCACCCGCTTGGTCTTTGCGCAGCATGTCGCGAATACCGCGGATTGCCTGACGGGTGCGATGTTCGTTTTCGATCAGACCAAAACGGACATGGTCGTCACCATAGTCACCGAATCCAACGCCGGGCGATACGGCTACCTTGGCCTCTTTCAAGAGCTTTTTGGCAAACTCGAGCGAGCCCATATGACGATATTGTTCTGGGATCGGCGCCCAAACGAACATGGTAGCCTTGGGTGGCTCGACCTGCCAGCCAATGGAATTCAGCCCCTGACAAAGCACATCACGGCGCTTCTGATACATATCGCTGATCTCACGCACACATTCCTGCGGACCCTCCAATGCGGCAATCGCCGCCACCTGCACCGGGGTAAACATGCCGTAGTCGAGATAAGATTTCATCCGTGCCAAAGCAGCAACCAATACCGAATTGCCCACCATAAACCCTACTCGCCAACCGGGCATATTGTAACTCTTTGACAAGGTGAAGAATTCTACCGCCACCTCCTTGGCACCTGGTACCTGCATGATTGATGGGGCCTTATAACCATCGAAGACGATGTCGGCATACGCGAGATCATGCACGACCCAGATCTGGTGCTCCTTAGCGATAGCAACCACCTTTTCGAAAAATTCGAGATCAACGCACTGCGTGGTTGGGTTGCCAGGAAAATTCAACACCAACATTTTGGGCTTGGGCCAGGAGTCCTTGATCGCTTTTTCCAATTCTTGGAAAAAATCTACCCCAGGAACCAAGGGCACGTGACGAATATCCGCCCCGGCAATGACAAACCCGTAAGGATGGATAGGATAAGAAGGGTTAGGCACCAATATGGCATCACCAGGGCCAACAGTTGCCATGGCCAGGTGGGCCAGCCCCTCTTTTGAGCCGATGGTAACTATCGCCTCAGAATCCTGATCAAGCTCCACCTGATAACGGTTGTGGTACCAGGTGCAAATAGCCCGGCGCAAGCGTGGAATTCCCTTCGAGATGGAATAGCGGTGGGTATCACCGCGCTGGGCAGTCTCAACCAGCTTATCGACAATATGCTGGGGCGTAGGCTGATCGGGATTACCCATACCAAAATCGATAATATCCTCGCCCCGTGCACGCGCCTTTGCCTTAAGGTCGTTAACAATATTAAAGACGTATGGGGGCAGGCGTTTTATTCTTGGAAATTCTTCGATCAAGGTTTTGCTTCCCGCTTGATAAATCAGAGCCTTGGGCCAGAAGGCGTAACATACCGATGGCCCGAAAAGCTGTCAATTATCCAATATTTTTACGCTTGAACCTAGCGCTTAGGCCGGTAAAATTGATCGCTTACGCAAATATTTTAAGGAAAACTGGCCCATGCAAGTCCATCAGGATCTGGATATTCACCATTACACCATCAAGGGTTACAGTCAGGGCGAAATCCTTGTACTGGTGCCACTGCTGGTAGAGTTGACCGAAGAGACCGACGCGGATGGAAATCCCGCCAAGGGATTGCAGCAGGAGCGCCTAACTAATAGCGCTATCATCACAGCTGATCATCTGGTAAGAGACTGGCCCCCAAAGACCATCGAACAGCTGACAGAGGCTGATATTGAGACGCTGGTTGAGCTGAATCCCGAGGTCGCCATCATCGGCACAGGCGCCAGGCTAAAGTGGCCGGAACGCGCGCTGCTAAAACCGCTAATAGATGCTGGGATCGGTTATGAGATTATGGATACGGCGGCGGCCTGCCGCACCTACAATGTGCTCTCCTATGAAGGGAGAACGGTGGCAGCGGCCTTGATGATGATTTAACCGGCTGGTTTAGCCTAACAGCTGGTCGCCGGAAACGCCTTCCTTCTCTAAGATCTTACGCAGTTTTTTCAAGGCTTCGACCTGAATCTGACGCACGCGTTCGCGGGTCACACCTATGCGCTCGCCCACTTCTTCCAGTGTCGCCACATCATCCCCATTCAGCCCAAAACGTTGTTCAACCACCTGCCGTTGTTTGTCATTCAACTGTGCCAGCCAGTCGTGCAGACAAGCCTGAACCTCCTCCAGCTGCAATACGGACGAGGGATCAAGCTGCTTATCATCAGCCACTGTCTCTTGCAGCATTTTATCTTTATCCAGAGACGCCGATTCAACGGTTGAAAGCTGCTCGCTCAAACCAAGAATATTTTGCACATCTTTCAGCGGCAGATCGAGGTTATTGGCCACTTCTTCAGCACTTGGCTCATGATCCAGCGTTTGCGCCAGTCGACGCGCCGCTTTTTGATAACTGTTGATTTGTTTGACCACGTGCACGGGCAACCGGATAGTACGGGTCTGATTCATCAGCGCACGCTCGATGGTTTGGCGAATCCACCAGGTAGCATAGGTTGAAAAACGGAAACCACGCTCGGGGTCAAATTTTTCCACCGCATGGATAAGACCGAGATTGCCCTCTTCTATCAAGTCAAGAAAGGCCAGACCGCGTTTCATGTAATAACGTGCGATTTTAACGACGAGACGAAGATTACTTTCGATCATCTTCTTGCGCGCCGCTTCATCACCTTTTAAGGCCAAACGGGAGTAATAAACCTCTTCCTCAGCCGTCAAAAGCGGGGAAAACCCGATTTCATTCAGATAAAGACGCGTTGCATCTAGTGATGTCTCGAGCGCATGCCAGGTCTGTGAATCATCATCTGACTCTTTACCCTTGGTTTCAGGTGCCGATGCCTTTTCATTCACGTCATCACCTTCATTCCAAGAATTTTTATCTTTTAGAGTTTCATCAACGCCGCTCATTTCAGAATCATCATCAACAGCGTCATCCATCTTATCTACCACTACAAAGCCCCCTTAATGCCTTGTGTGACTATTAGGCAAACATAGTTACAATCTGCCACCATGCTAACGATTATATTTTTTTTAGATTAGCTTCAACTCTCCCGTGCTTTAAAAGCCTAACATGAAAATCACTTGGGAAGGTAGCGTAATGGATCAACTGGTTTGCCGTTAATCCTGATTTGAAAATGCAACTTTACCTGGGTCGATTCAGTCTTGCCCATGCGCGCAATAGGGTCTCCCTGTTTCACCATTGCTCCCTCTTGAACTAGAACGCTTTGGTTGTGCGCATAGGCACTTAGATATTTGTCATTATGCTTGATAATAATGAGATTACCGTAGCCCCTCAGGCCATTGCCACTGTAAACAACCTTACCAGCGGCTGATGCATTGACTATTGTTCCCTGATTGGCGGCAATATCGATGCCCTGTGCACCTGGCTTGTCGGCTGAGAAACCTTGAATTACTTTGCCCTTGACCGGCCAGAGCCAGGCGATGTTTGCCGTTGAGCCAGAGTGTGTCTTGGGCTCACCAACTTTGGCAGATACTACGCTTGGCGTCGGCTTAATGTCGTTGGATTGACCACCTGATCGTGGCGGTGAGTTTTTTGTCTGTTTTGAATAGACCGGCGGTGCCAGTCCGGCCTCGGGTCCGGGGGGGGCAACACGCAGCCATTGCCCCTCAATAATCGTATAAGGTGGGCTCAAGCCATTCCACTTTGCAACCTTCTGGTAATCCTGGTTGTAATGCCAGCTAATGGAGTAGAGCGTGTCGTTTTTGCGCACTTGGTGAAAGACATGGGCACCACAGCCTGACAGCATCACAGCTAAGAGCAGGCTGATGCTGAAACAAACTATATGAATCAATCTCTCATGATTAAACGCCATTAAGAACAAGATATATCACGATCGCGAGCACCACAATAATCCAGCCAAGCCAATCAACATAGCTGCGCAGCAGACGATCCATGCGTTCGCCACCCCACCAGATCAAACCCGCAACTAAAAAGAAACGCGCCCCCCGACCAATCATAGATGCCAGCAAAAATGGCAGGAACATCATGCCTACAGTGCCAGCGGAAATGGTAAACACCTTGTAGGGAATCGGGGAAAAACCGGCCAGAAATACCACCCAGAAACCCCATTGTTCAAACCAGTCAACCGCAAGTTGAAAACGTTCCCAATATCCCAGTTGATGTAACCAAGGCTCGATTAGCTCGAAGGCAAACATGCCGATCAAGTATCCGAAAACACCCCCCAGCACTGAGGCAATGGTAGTGATTAGGGCATAACGCCAGGCGCACTCTCTTTTAGCCAGCACCATGGGCGCTAGCATCACATCTGGAGGAATGGGAAAAAAGGAGGATTCAGCAAAACTCAAGCCGCCCAGATACCAAGCAGCGTGACGGTGCCGGGCCCAACGCATGGCGGACTCATACAGACGTGAAAAAAAGCGCATTAGCGGTTTCCTGGCAACAGCGGCACGAAACTAACATCCTCAATCACAGCGCATTCATACCCGTTGGCGGTATGCGTGATCAGATTGAGCTGCTGTTTACCATTGGGACCAACCGGGGCAATCATACGCCCACCCTCTTTCAGTTGGGCAAACAGCTCAGCAGGAATCTCTTCCGGCGCGGCGGTGACAATAATCACATCGTAAGGCCCATTCTCGCGCCAACCCATATGGCCATCAAAATTCTTCATTCGCACATTGTAGAGATTCAATGTGCGGATGCGTCTGCGCGCCTTAGTCAACAAGGCACCGATGCGTTCGACGCTATAGACCTGACCGACCAACTGCGCCAGCACGGCGGTCTGATAACCGGAGCCGGTGCCTATCTCCAGCACCTTGTCACACGCACCGGTCTCAAGCAGGATCTCAGTCATGCGGGCGACGATGTAAGGCTGCGAGATGGTTTGGCCGAAACCGATCGGCAGAGCGGTATCGTCATAGGCACGACTGCCCAGTGCTTCATCGATAAAGATATGGCGCGGTGTATTAAGCATTACCTCCAAAACACGCTTATTACGAATACCGGATTCACGCAATCGGCTGATTAAGCGTTCGCGGGTGCGCTGGGAGGTCATCCCGATGCCATGATGATAACTAAGCGACAAACTATTAACCTAGAAACGGTAGTTGAATAGGGTGGAATGTACGCTTTTTGTGGTGCAGGGCAAGGCGTAAGGAGGCGCAATGGTCATTCCATTGCAACGAGTTAAAACACAGCCATGCGCCGCAAAAGTGTGCAATCGACCCAATAGCGGCGTCATCGGAAAGGCGAGCCTAAATTTCATCAACAAGCGAAACAGAATCATGACGTTTAATTCTCCAAAGAAGCGGTCAACTGCCGATTCTAGGTTTAACTCCTTGCAACCAGCTCGCCACCTGGTCTATCGCCGTATAACGGGTCAGATCTATATGAATCGGTGTCACTGACACCCGATTGTAGCGGATTGCATGAAAGTCTGTCCCCGGTCCAGCATCTTGTTCAGCGCCGGCAGGCCCCACCCAGTAGATATCCCTTCCGCGGGGATCCTGGGCACGAATCACAGGCTCGGATTTATGTCTGCGGCCGAGGCGCGTAGCTTCGAAACCTTCCAATTTATCCCAAGGGACATCCGGCACATTAACATTGAGAATGGTATCCACCGGCAGAGGATTGTCCTGTAACTGTTTGATTAGCATGATTGCTGCACGGGCAGCACTATCATAATGAGTGAGTTGCTCTCCCGCTAACGAGACGGCGATAGCGGGCAGGCCAAGAAAACGGCCTTCCGTGGCGGCAGCAACTGTACCCGAGTAAAGTACATCATCACCCAGATTGGCGCCGGCATTGATCCCAGCAATCACCATGTCAGGTTCGTGTTGCAGCAGACCGGTGATGGCTAAGTGGACACAGTCGGTCGGCGTACCGTCAACGGCCGTCACTCCCGCTGAAATCGTGCGTGGTCGAAGTGGACGTTCAAGTGTCAGTGAGTTACTGGCACCGCTGCGATTACGATCCGGCGCCACCACAGTGACTTCACCGATGGCCTCCAGTGCCTGCGCCAAACACTGAATGCCGGGTGCTTGAAAACCGTCATCATTACTTACCAAAATTCGCATGGCCACTACCTCACACCATGCCAGAAGCGGTTGTTTGAAAAAGATTTGAGGAGATGGGAGACACGCCATTTCCAATCGAACATGGCCCGTATCCCATAGAGAATTACATTACCGCCATACACCACTGCATCAATGCAGCGGGGTAGATACCCAGAATCAACATGCCCAGGCTGTTGGCCGACAGCACAATGCGCATGTCCATACCTGCCTCAATTCTGTTCGTATCTTCTGGCTTGTCGAAATACATTAGCTTGATGATGCGCAAATAATAGAAGGCACCAATCACCGAGAAGACCACAGCATATACCGCCAGCCAGACCAATTCGACATCAACGATTGCCTGCAACACAGACAGTTTGGCGTAAAAACCAACCGTCGGCGGCACGCCGGCCATGGAGAACATCAGGATCATCATCATTGCCGCCATCCAGGGGCTACGCTCGTTCAGGCCTTTGAAGTCATCCAGTTTATCGGCCTCAAAACCAGCACGGCTAAGCAGAATGATCATACCGAAACCACCCATACTCATCAGGGCGTAGACAACAACATAGAACATTGCAGAGGAATAACCATTCTCGGAACCCGCTAGTATGCCCAGCAAAATGAATCCAACATGGGAAATGGTTGAATAAGCCAACATACGTTTGATATTGGTCTGGGCGATTGCTACGACATTACCGATGGCAATCGACAACACGGCCAATACAATCAATAGTGTTTGCCACTCACCGTGCAGATCACCCATTCCCTCAACCAACAGACGCATAACCATAGCAAACGCGGCGATCTTTGGCGCGGTACCAATATAAAGCGTCACGCTTGTCGGCGCACCGTGATACACATCCGGCACCCACATGTGGAACGGTACTGCACCGAGTTTGAAGGCAAGCCCGACGATGACGAAGGTCATGCCGAAAACCATGATTGTGCTATCGCTGTTGAGCGCCGCATAGGCACCGATCTCTGCAATATCCAGGCTGCCTGATGCGCCATACAACATAGACATTCCGTACAACAACATGCCTGATGCAAGAGCACCCAAAACAAAATATTTCATCGCTGCCTCAGTGGCATTCAGCGAGTCGCGCTGAAATGCAACCATGGCATACAGCGACAAAGACAACAGTTCAAGCCCAAGATAGAGCGTCAACATGCTATGGGCAGAGACCATCACCATCATGCCCAACACACCAAACAGCCCAAGCACAAAATACTCACCTTTGAATAATTCTCGTTTTTGCAAATACTGACGGGAATAAAGAAAAACTACGGCGGTAACCAGGTAGATGAATACCTTGAGCACATCCCCCATGGGGTCTGAGACAAAACTGTCACTAAACGTTAGCTGACGCGCGTCGCCAGAAAGGCTGATAGTCAAAATCGCCGCACCTGCCAGTGTCGCGATCGACAATAGATAGGTGATCACCTTGTCTTCCTGTTTGATAAACAGGTCCAGAATCAAAATAAAACACGCCATCGCCAAGACAAAAATCTCTGGCAATGCGGGGACAAAATTCGGCATTTCAAAATTCACTATAGCCATCCGTTTCTCAGCCTTCTGCCGTTAACACCAGTCGGCAATCAATCGAGTCGTTAAAGTTTAGAGGTAATCGCCTGCTGCAGCAGGTGATCAACCGTTGAATGCATTACTTCTAGCAAGGGCGCCGGATAGATACCCAGCAACAACACTAGAACGGCCAGCGTGCCCAGCACCAGAGCTTCGCGGGCATTAATATCTTTCAGTGTCGCAACTTTTTCATTTTTGATCTCACCGAAGATGACACGCTTGACCATCCATAAGGTGTAGGCCGCACCCAAAATCAGTGTTGTACCCGCCAAGAAGGCATACCAGAAGTTAGCTTGGAAGGCACTCAGCACAACCATAAACTCCCCGACAAAACCCGAGGTGCCAGGCAGGCCGGCATTGGCCATGGCGAACAGTACCATCAGCGCAGCAAACCAGGGCATCGTATTCACCACGCCGCCGTAGTCACTGATCTTGCGCGAGTGCATGCGGTCATACATAACACCAATACACAGGAACATGGCGCCGGAGACAAAACCGTGCGAAATCATCTGCACCATGGCCCCTTCCATGCCCATGGCCGCACCAGAAACATCGCCAGTCTGTTCGTAAATACTGAACACCATGACAAAACCTAGGGTGACAAAGCCCATATGTGAAATCGATGAATAGGCCACCAGCTTCTTCATGTCTTCCTGAACCAGTGCAACCAAGGCGATATAGACCACCGCGATTAATGACATAGTAATAATCAGCCAATCCAGTTCAGCACTGGCATCCGGGGCAATCGGAATCATGAAACGCAGAAAACCATAGGCACCAAGTTTCAACATGATGGCCGCCAGAATCACGGAGCCACCGGTTGGTGCCTCAACGTGGGCGTCAGGCAACCAGGTATGTACCGGCCACATGGGCACTTTCACCGCAAAGGCAATCAGAAAGGCCAGGAAGATCAGAATCTGCGCGGTCATGCTGACAGGCGCGGTATGAAAATCCAGAAGCTGAAAGTTGCCCGTCTGGAAATATAAATAAATCAGGGCAATCAGCAGAAATACCGAACCGAAAAATGTATAGAGGAAAAACTTGATGGTGGCATAAACACGACGCGCGCCACCCCAAATACCAATAACCAGAAACATGGGAATCAGCATTGCTTCCCAGAAGACATAGAACAGAATGCCATCTAGAGAAGCAAAAACACCATTCATCATACCTTCCATAATCAGGAAGGCTGCCATGTACTGTGCAGGTTTAAACTGAATCACTTCCCAGCCAGCAATCACCACCAGGATGGTGGTAAACGTGGTCAACAGAATCAGCGGCATGGATATGCCATCAATACCGAGATGATAGGCAATATTAAACGCCGGAATCCAAGATGCTTGTTCAACAAACTGCATCTCATGGGTACTGGTATCAAAGCCGGTCCATAATGATAGCGAAACCAAGAATGTCACAATCGATACAGCCAGGGCAGACCAACGCACAGCATTGTTGTTGCCACCTGCACCGACGGCTAACACCAACAGACCACCGATAATCGGCAGCCATATAACCAAACTCAGGAGCGGTAAATCCGACATTAAGTCCAATCCTTTTTATTGTTATGCGCGAGCCAAAACCCAGCTCATCAAAACAAGCAATCCAATAATCATCGCGAAGGCGTAATGGTAGAGATAACCGGTTTGCATATGACGAATAGTCCCCGCTACCCAGCCAACCAGTTTTGCTGAACCATTTACCATAATCCCATCAATGCCTTTTACATCACCGATCTGCCAGAGAAAATTCCCTGTCTTACGGCTGCCATCGGCGAAAAACTTTTGGTTGAAAGAGTCAGCACCATAAGCATTATCGAGCACACGATGGACACCTTCGAATTTGGCCTTGATCTTGGCAGGCAAGTCTTTGCGTACCATATATAAATAGTACGCCGTGCCAAAACCAGCCGCAGCAAGATAGAATGCCGGCGTCATAAAGCCATGGATTACAAAGCCAATTACACCGGTAAAGCCCTCACCCATTTGCGCCAGCACATCATGTTCGGCGGCTACAAAAATCGACTCGCCAAAGTAATCACCAAACAACCATGGGCCAATCGCAAACCAACTCACTCCCACCGATGGAATTGCCAACAGGATAAGCGGAATGGTCACCACCTTGGGCGATTCATGCAAGTGATCTTTAGCATGAGGATCGATACGTTCTTCACCATGAAAAACCAGGAAGAACATGCGGAAGCTATATAGCGCAGTAACGAACACGCCCAACAACACACAAAGGTATGCGAATGTTGAGCCAGCAATTTCAGAATGGCCGACGGCCTCGATAATCGCATCCTTGGAGAAAAAGCCAGAAAAGAATGGCGTTCCAATCAAGGCCAACGAGCCAATCAACATACACCAGTAGGTAATGGGCATGTATTTCTTCAAGCCACCCATCTTACGAATATCCTGCTCATGGTGCATGGCGATAATGACGGAACCGGCCGCGAGGAACAGCAAGGCCTTAAAGAAGGCATGGGTCATCAGATGGAAAATACCCGCAGCATAGGCCGAGGCACCCAGGGCGACGGTCATGTAACCCAATTGAGACAAGGTCGAATAGGCAACTACACGCTTGATGTCATTCTGCACCAAACCAAGGAAGCCCATGAACAGCGCCGTAATCGCACCAATCACCAAAACAAAGCTAAGTGCAGTCGTTGAAAGCTCATACAGCGGCGACATGCGCGCCACCATGAAAATACCGGCGGTTACCATGGTCGCGGCATGGATCAGGGCCGAGATCGGTGTCGGACCTTCCATTGAATCCGGCAGCCACACATGCAAGGGCACCTGGGCCGATTTACCCATGGCACCGATAAACAGCAGAATACAAATCACGGTCATCAAGGACCAGTCCACACCCGGAATGACCTGTATGGTGAGATCTGACAAACGTGCTGCATTATTGAACACATCGGCATAATCGAGGCTGTTGAAATACATCACGACTGCCGCAATCCCCAGCAGGAACCCGAAATCACCCACACGGTTAACCAGAAAGGCCTTCATGTTGGCATAGATGGCAGTCTCTTTTTTGTACCAGAAACCGATCAACAGATAAGAAACCAGACCGACAGCCTCCCAGCCGAAAAACAGCTGCATGAAATTGTTGGACATAACCAACATCAACATGGAAAAAGTAAACAACGAGATATAACTAAAGAAACGCTGATAACCGGGATCGTCATGCATGTAGCCGATGGTGTAAATATGCACCATCAAAGACACAAAGGTCACTACCATCATCATGGTGGCCGTCAGTTCGTCGATTAAAAAGCCAATTTCAAACGTAATACCGTCACTCACCAACCAGGTATAAACAGTACCGTTATAGGTCGCGCCATCATTTAAAATGATGTCATTGAAAACAAGCGCTGACAGAAAAAAGGAAACAGCAACACCGATAATGGTAACCCAGTGGGCGCCACTGCGACCCACCTGTTTGCCAAACAGACCCGCAATGATTGAACCAAGCAGCGGTGCCAGAATAATGCCGAGATAGACGTTTTCCATGGTTATCCTGCCCTATCCCTTCAAGGTATCGAGTTTTTCAACATTAATGGTACGACGGTTACGGAACCAGACCACCAGAATCGCCAGACCAATCGCAGCTTCAGCCGCAGCCACTGTCAGAATAAAGAAGACAAACACCTGCCCCGCCAAATCATTCATGAAATACGAGAAAGCAATAAAATTCATATTCACGGCCAACAGCATCAACTCAATTGCCATCAACAAAACAATCACATTTTTCCTGTTGAGAAAAATGCCTGCCACACTGATACAAAAGAGTATGGCGCCTAAAACCAGAAAATCTGACAGTGCTATCATTTTTGCCTCTTTAATATGCCCCCAGAATATACCCCCAGAGGACTTATTAATTATTCGCTTGCCTTGTTCTTTTTATCTGCTGCCATCTTGACGATGCGAACACGATCATCACGGCGCACGGTAACCTGATGGGCAGGATCCTGGTATTTACTGTCTGGCCGACGCCTTAAGGTCAAGGCGATGGCCGCAATGATTGCCACCACCAGCACCACAGCTGCCAGTTCAAATGCATAGACATATTCGGTGTAAAGAACACGGCCCAGCTCTTTAGTATTGCTGTAATCGGCAGCATGGCGCGCAGGGGCCGCCACCTGGTCAAGACCAAAACGCTCACTACCCACAACAGCAATCAGCTCAAATACAACGATCAGGGCGACTGGCACACCAATATAGGCGTTTTTAACAAACCCTTCGCGCAACACCGAGATATTAATATCCAGCATCATCACCACAAACAGGAACAACACCATCACCGCGCCGACATAAACCAGTACCAGCGTAATGGCAAGGAACTCAGCTTCCATCAACAGCCAGATTGCCGCGCTGGTAAAAAAAGTCAGCACCAAAAACAGCACCGCATGCACAGGATTACGCACCGTAATCACCGCCAGCGCGGAGGCAATCAGGATGGCTGAAAAAATGTAAAAAATCAGAGTTTCCATGTCTTATTCAGTTTTACCTGTTATTAGCGATATGGCGCATCTTCGGCCCGGTCAGCAGCAATCTGAGTTTCCAGACGCTCACCCACCGCCAGCAGTTTGTCTTTGGTCATAATATTTTCACCACGCTTTTCGAAGTGATATTCGAACTCGCGCGTTTCTACAATGGCATCCACCGGGCAGGCTTCTTCGCAAAAACCGCAATAGATACATTTGAACAAATCAATGTCATAACGTGTTGTACGACGAGTGCCATCGTCACGCTGATCTGATTCAATGGTGATCGCCAACGCTGGACAAGTGGCTTCGCACAACTTACAACCGATGCAGCGTTCCTCACCATTTGCATAACGGCGCAGCGCATGCAGGCCACGAAAGCGAGGTGATTGCGGCGTCTTTTCTTCCGGATACTGAACGGTGATCTTCTTGGCAAAGAGATACTTGCCAGTCAGAGCCAAACCTTTCAGCAGCTCCCACAGCATAAAACTCTTAACGTAATGATTCATTGTCTTCATTGTCGCTCCTCCCTATTTTAGTCGAACCACGGAGGCACATTACCTAAAACCAAACCACCAACAACCAGAATCCAAACGATTGTCACTGGAATAAAGACCTTCCAACCCAGGCGCATGATCTGGTCATAGCGATAACGGGGGAAGGTTGCACGGAACCACAAAAACAAGAACAACAGGAATGCCATCTTAGCCAACAACCATATGATGCCAGGCACCCAAGCAAATATTGCTTCAAGCCCAGGAATGCCCTGGAATGGCGACAGCCATCCACCCATAAACATAACTGCGGTCAGGGCGGCGATCAGAATCATGTTGGCGTATTCGGCCAGGAAAAAAACAGCAAAGGTCATGCCTGAGTATTCAACGTGGAAACCCGCGACGATTTCGGACTCACCCTCGGCCACATCAAACGGGGCACGGTTGGTCTCGGCCACGCCGGAGATGAAATAGACCACAAACATCGGCAACAGAGGCAGCCAGAACCAATCAAGAAGCCCCATACCACCTTTCTGTGCCAGCACAATTTCCGACAAGTTCAGACTACCGGCCGCCATCAAAACCACCACCAGTGCAAATCCCATGGCAATTTCGTAGGACACAACTTGCGCCGATGACCGCAGTGCTCCAAGAAAAGCATATTTCGAATTGGATGCCCAACCCGCGATGATGACGCCGTAAACACCCACCGAGGTCATGGCCAAAACATAGAGCAGACCCGCATCCATATTTGAAAGAACAATGCCTTCATCAAATGGAATAACCGCCCAAGCCACCAATGCAGGCGCCAGTGTAATGATTGGCCCCAACACAAACAGGAAGCGGTTTGCATTGGTTGGGATAATAATCTCTTTCAGCGCCAGCTTCAGACCATCGGCGATTGGTTGTAACAGACCACGTGGCCCAACACGGTTTGGCCCGATACGCACCTGGATATAACCGATGACCTTACGTTCCGCCAAGGTGAGATAGGCTACCGATAACATAATGGGCACTACGATGACCACGATCTTAATTGCAATCTGCAACAGTTCGGGGATCGCGTTCCAAATTGACAGAGCAGCTTCAACCATTCTTATTGTCTCGTTTCGCTCGCTATACCGGCTTCAGGGCGATGTCAGCCCCATCACATCCGAATCCAGCACTCGCCTGAATGCCAGCAGATAACCAAACCGTGCCATCCGCGGCACGATCATCAATTTCCAGGGCAACAACACAACTGGAATCACCCTGTGTTGCTTCAACGTTCACTGCATCCGATAACCCAAGTGCCTGCGCTACAGATGAATTAATTTTTGCGACAGCAGCGGCCTTGGCCTGCGCAGTTTTCTGCAAGGATTCAGCCCGGCGCACAACCGCATCGACCGCATAAATAGGCAAATCAGCAACACGCACTAGCTTGTCGCTTGCGCTACTTAATGATGCAGGACACTGCCACGCAGCTTTGTTGTTTTGCTGTCCTTCCGTCTGACTGCGTAATTCATCACGCACCTCTTCAGACGAGACGTATTCGAAACCATCGAGACTGAACAGATTGCCCAGCACTCGCATAACCTTCCAGGCTGGACGAGTTTCGCCCAGTGGTGGGACGCTACCGCCAAAACTCTGCCAACCACCTTCGACATTAACAAAGGTGCCGGAGGTTTCTGTGAAAGGCGCAACCGGCAACAGAACCGAGGCGTAATCAAGCATGGCCTCGCTCTTGAAGGCGCTCATAGACACAACAAATCCTGCCGCTTTCAGCGGTTCAAGCGCAGCAGACGGATTGGCAAAATCATGCTCTGGCTCTAGACCCAACAAAACATAACCGGCCAGTTTTTCTGTCAACATGTTTTGTGCGTTAAGCCCAAAGCTCGCACCCTTACCTGCCGATGCGCGGTGAGGCAAGGCACCGGCCAGATATGCACCGGCGCTGTTGGCGCCCTGGGTCAGATATCCAACTGTGGCGCCACTCATGTCGGCAATTGCTTGCGCCAATGCACGTAGGTTTGCGCTGGACTGAGCCGCCATGGCATAGTTACCCACCAACACAGTGGCCTTGGCCGCCGATTTGAGCGCCTCAGCCATATTGCGATGAGTTTCGGAAACATCAACACCACCGACCAGCTCTGCCAGACCTTGTGGCGCAGCGCCACCCGAATCTATCAGCGCCTTAGCAATACCGGCCAGGCCCTTCTCCATTGCTGCGGGTGAAGCAATAATCTTGTCAGCCAGCGGAAACTTAAATTCATAATCAACTGGATTGACGCACATGATCTTACTGCCCTTCATGGCAGCCTTGCGGATGCGGTGCCCCAGCATGGGCTGATCCATGCGGATGTTAGAGCCGACCAACAAGGCTGCATCGACGTCTTCCAGTGCTTCGATAGTTTGACCCAGCGAAGGATAAAGAGGCATGCCTTCCTGATCGCTAAAATCTAGCTGATGAACACGATGATCGATGTTTGAACTGCCCAGGCCACGCACTAGTTTCTGCAGCAAATACATTTCTTCAACGGTTGAACTGGGCGATACCAGTGCCCCCATGTGACCGGCACCATGTTTCTCCAATACTTTCTTAAGGCCTGTGACTGTAGCCTCTAGCGCTGTTCCCCAATCCACTTCCTGCCATTCACCATCCTGTTTGATCATTGGACTGGTGAGGCGATCTGCACTGTTCACACCTTCATAACTGAAGCGATCTCGGTCAGAGATCCAGGTCTCGTTGATTCCTTCATTCTCGTTTGGCGTCACGCGACGCACTTCTTTGCGCAGCGACTCAACCTTGATGTTTGAACCAACACAGTCATGTGCGGCAATCGAGTAACCTTGGTTCATTTCCCAGCTGCGAGCATGAAAACGGAACGGTTTGGATGTCAGCGCGCCAACCGGACACAAGTCGATAATATTGCCTGACAGTTCAGAATCGACGGCTTTCTCTACATACGTACCGATTTGCATATGTTCGCCGCGACCGGTGGCACCCAGCTCACGAATACCGGCAATCTCCTGACCGAAGCGCACGCAGCGAGTGCAGTGTATACAACGTGTCATGTCGGTAGAAACCAGTGGACCCAGGTTCTTGTCGAACACTACGCGCTTCTGCTCACCATATTGAGATTGATCACCGCCGTAACCCATGGCCAAATCCTGCAAATCGCATTCACCGCCCTGGTCACAGATTGGGCAATCCAGCGGGTGGTTGATGAGCAGAAATTCCATCACGCTCTTTTGCGCATCAATGGCCTTGGTCGATTTGGTAAACACAACCATGCCGTCAGTAATCGGTGTAGCACAGGCAGGGAGTGGCTTGGCTGCCTTCTCCACCTCAACCAGGCACATACGGCAGTTAGCTGCGACAGAGAGTTTTTTGTGATAACAAAAGCGGGGAATCGGAATGCCAGCATCGTCCGCGGCTTCGATAATCATAGCCCCGTCTTTCGCCTCGATCTTCTTTCCATCGATTTCTATACTAACCATCAATCGGCCCCATTACTCTTTATAATCCGTTTAAGTCTCTATCCACAACCATCATCCAACTAGGCATTTGCCATGGTCGATGTGATACTGGAATTCATCGCGGAAATGTTTGATAAAGCTGGCAACCGGCATCGCTGCCGCATCACCCAGCGCACAGATAGTACGCCCCATAATCTTATTGGCCACGTCATCGAGCATGTCCAGATCTTCCTGACGGCCTTGACCATGCTCAATGCGGTGAACCACACGTGACAACCAGCCGGTACCTTCACGGCACGGTGTACATTGACCGCATGATTCTTCGTAATAAAAGTGTGACAAACGCGCCAGTGCTTTTACCATGCAGGTAGTTTCGTCCATTATAATAACCGAACCCGCACCAAGCATAGAACCAGCCTTACTAATGGAATCGTAATCCATATTGGTTTCCATCATCACATCTGCAGGCACAACCGGTGTAGATGATCCGCCAGGAATGACTGCTTTTAGTTTGTGACCGTCACGCATACCACCGGCCATTTCCAGCAACTCGGCAAATGGCATGCCCATATTGACTTCAAAGTTGCCCGGCTTGTTGACGTGACCTGAAACGGAAAATATCTTGGTGCCGCCGTTATTGGGTTTGCCCAACTCCAGGAACCATTGACCACCGTTTTTCAGAATCATTGGGATAGACGCCAATGTCTCGGTATTGTTAATTGTGGTCGGACGACCATACAGACCATAACTGGCAGGGAATGGTGGTTTAAAGCGCGGCTGACCTTTTTTGCCTTCGATGGACTCCAGCAGCGCAGTCTCTTCACCACAGATATAGGCACCGGCACCGAGGTGTGTTTCCAAATCAAAATCGATCCCCGAGCCCATGATGTTTTTGCCCAGCAGACCGGCGGCACGCGCTTCTTCTATTGCGCTTTGGAAGCGCTCATAGGGCTCCCAAAATTCACCGCGAATGTAGTTGTAACCTTGTGTGGCGCCGATGGTATAACCGGCAATGGCCATGCCTTCAACCAACTGATGCGGGTTATAACGCAAAATATCGCGGTCTTTGCAGGTACCTGGCTCACCCTCGTCCGAATTACACACAATGTATTTCTGACCAGCAGAGTTACGTGGCATGAAGCTCCACTTCAGACCTGTAGGGAAGCCTGCGCCACCACGGCCGCGCAGGGCAGAGATTTTAACCTGCTCGATGATCTCCTCAGCAGAGGTCTTTTCCGCCAGGATTTTTTTCCAAATTTCATAACCACCGGTACTCTGGTAGGTATCCAGCGTCCAGGGTTTATCCAAATGATTGTTGCGAAAACAAACTTCATTAGCCATGGCGTTTACTCGAGGCTATCCAAAATAGCGTCAATTTTTTCCGGGGTCAGATTTTCATGGTAGGTACGATCAATCTGCAACATCGGCGCACCAGCACAGGCCCCCAGACATTCAACTTCTTTAAGACTAAACTTGCCGTCTTCAGTGATCTCGCCAAACTTGATGCCTAGCTTTTCGTTGAGATGTTTAACCACATCTTCAGAACCACACAACAGGCATGAGATGTTGGTGCAGACACAGATTTTGTGCCGACCAACCGGTTTGTGCTCATACATGGAATAAAAGGTAGCAACCTCGTAGACCGCAATCGCTGGCATATCAAGATATTCAGCTACCGCATCCATCAGATCGTTGGTCAGCCAACCACCATTTTGCTCTTGCACAATACGCAAGGCAGGCATACAAGCAGACTCCTTGTGATCAGCCGGATATTTGGCAATCCACTGATCGATCTCGGTGCGTGACTCGTCTGTAATCAACTGCAATTTACTCTGGGACATATGCTGCGACATCAGCGATCAACCTCTCCAAACACGATATCCTGCGTACCGATGATGGCGACGACGTCGGCAATCATGTGACCACGGGACATTTCATCCAGGGCTGCCATGTGAGCAAAACCCGGCGCACGAATCTTCATACGGTATGGTTTGTTGGCGCCATCTGAAACCAGATAGACACCGAACTCACCCTTAGGATGCTCGACAGCGGCATAGGCTTCGCCTTCAGGCAGGCAATACCCTTCAGTAAATAATTTAAAATGGTGGATCAGGGCTTCCATGTCGCCCTTCATCTGCTCGCGCTTGGGCGAACTTAGCTTGTAGTTATCCACTTTTACCAGGCCTGGGTTCTTACGCAACCACTCAATGCATTGGCGCACGATACGGTTCGACTGTCGCATCTCTTCAATCCGCACCAGGTAACGGTCATAACAGTCACCATTCACACCCACTGGAATATCAAAATCCAGGCGATCATACACTTCATAAGGTTGTTTCTTGCGTAGGTCCCATTCAATGCCAGAGCCTCGAATCATTGGACCCGTCATCCCCAGTTGCAGCGCACGCTCAGGTGAGACCACACCAATATCAACGGTACGTTGCTTCCAGATACGATTATCTGTGAGCAGTGTTTCATACTCGTCCACATAAGTCGGGAAGCGATCGGTGAAGTCCTCCAGAAAATCGAGCAAGGAACCCTGACGATTTGTGTTCTTCGCAGCCACTTCTTTTGCGTTGTGCCATTTTGAAGGCTGATACTGAGGCATTTTCTCAGGCAGGTCGCGCGCGACGCCGCCGGGTCGGTAATAGGTCGCATGCATGCGCGCACCGGAAACCGCCTCATAAGCATCGAGCAGATCTTCACGTTCACGGAAGGCATAGAGAAACACGGTCATAGCACCGATATCGAGCGCGTGTGCGCCCAGCCACAACAGGTGATTCAGGATGCGGGTGATCTCATCAAACATGACACGGATGTATTGAGCCCGAAGCGGTATTTCCAGTTCGAGCAACTTTTCGATCGCCATGACATAACCATGCTCATTCGACATCATGGAAACGTAATCGAGACGATCCATGTAACCAATATTCTGATTATATGGTTTGCCTTCGGCCAGTTTTTCAGTACCACGATGCAACAGCCCGATATGCGGATCAGCACGAACAATGACTTCGCCGTCCAACTCCAGCACCAGACGCAGCACCCCATGGGCAGATGGATGCTGAGGGCCAAAGTTCATAGTGTAGTTACGAATCTCAGCCACGATTATTCACCCTTTGCAGTTTCTTCATAGCGATTATCATGGCGAATCACACGCGGCACGATCATGCGCATCTCAGTTTCAACCGGCTCATAGACAACCCGCTTGCGTTCGGGGTCGTAACGCATTTCCACATGGCCCAACAAAGGAAAATCCTTGCGGAATGGGTGACCGATAAAACCGTAATCCGTCAACAAGCGGCGCAAATCGGGATGGCCATCGAACAATATGCCAAACATGTCAAAGGCTTCGCGTTCGAACCAGTTAGCGCAATTCCAGATATCAACCACCGAATCGATGCGCGGCTCATCATCATCCACAAACGCGCGGACACGGACTCGGCTGTTATTCTGAATCGAGAGCAGGTGATACACCACAGCAAAGCGCGGTCCCTGCCAGGCACCCTCACCATAATCTAAATAATCAACACCACAGAGGTCGATTAGCTGTTCAAAATGAAGGCCTGTATCATCGCGCAAAGCGGTACAGATCTCTAGCAGCTGCTCGCGTAGAATCTCGATCGTAACTTCGTCGGTCGCCACATGACAGCTTTTTAGCGCATCACCAAAACGGTTCTGCAGACGTTCGACCAGCTTCTCGTTGGAAATAGACATCGTCTCTCGCCTCAACGCGCAATTGTATTTGTGCGTTTAATCTTGTTCTGCAACTGAATAATGCCGTAAAGCAAGGCCTCAGCGGTGGGTGGACAACCAGGCACATACACATCCACTGGAACGATGCGGTCACAGCCACGCACAACTGCATATGAGTAGTGATAATAACCACCACCATTAGCGCAGGATCCCATTGAGATCACCCAACGCGGCTCGGACATCTGGTCATACACCTTGCGCAAAGCAGGTGCCATTTTGTTTACCAGTGTACCGGCCACAATCATCACATCAGACTGGCGTGGACTGGGACGAAATACCACACCAAAACGGTCCAGGTCGTAACGCGCAGCACCGGCGTGCATCATCTCAACCGCACAACATGCGAGACCAAAAGTCATGGGCCACAACGAGCCCGTGCGGGCCCAGTTAATGAGTTTGTCAGCGGTGGTGGTAACCACGCCCTTTTCAAGGATGCCTTCTATTCCCATTCCAGCGCTCCTTTCATCCACTCATAGATGAAGCCAATCACCAGGATGCCAAGAAAGACAACCATAGCGACAAAACCAAACATACCTATTTCTTCCAACACGACCGCCCAGGGAAACAGGAATGCAATTTCAAGATCGAAAATGATAAACAGGATGGCAACGAGGTAGTAACGCACATCGAACTTCATACGTGAATCTTCGAAGGCCTCGAAACCACACTCGTATGGAGAAAGCTTTTCGCTGTCAGGACGCTGCGGGCCGAGAACAAAGCCAGCGATGATTGGACCTACGCCAAACAAAACTCCCAGCACGATAAAAACAAGAATTGGTAAATAATTTTCTAGCATGATGTGGATGCTATCCCTGATCAGCCCTTTATCCCAAAAATGAGAGGTTTGACTCTCAATTTCCTCTAACCGCTTTTTCTTGGTGTTATTAGTGCGGCAAAAGAGGCCCAGTCTAGGCTGGTTTTTTGTTTTTTGTCAACCTAACAAACAAAAAAATCCTAGCCAAATTCATGAGGTTAGAGGCATCCCCTTTTACAAACTTAACAAAAACAACGGTTTTGACCGTTTTATTATTTTAATTGTTCTTGTTCTACTTATGTCTTTTATTATTATGGTGCCGATGGCCGGAGTCGAACCGGCACAGCTTTCGCCACTGCCCCCTCAAGACAGCGTGTCTACCAATTCCACCACATCGGCAACTATTTGTGAACTCTTTTAACTATTACTCGCCCGTGACGGGCAAATCAGGCTTGTCTGAAGGCACCACTGGCACATCGGCCTCAGCTTCCGCCGGCACAACGAGTTGCTCCACCGTCTCGGTTACACTTTTACGCTCAACTCGCTGCCCACTCATATAAGCCAGACTCAGACTAGTCACAAAAAACAACGTGGCGATAGCGGCTGTTGTGCGTGTCAAGAATGATGCAGAGCCCTGACTTCCAAACATGGTGTTTGAGGCACCACTGCCGAAAGCAGCCCCCACATCCGCACCTTTTCCACGTTGAATCAGTATCAATCCAATCAATGAGATCGTCAGCAGCACATGAGACACTGTGAGTACAGTTAGCATTAATTCTTTACCTTATTACTACCAAACAGTGCCGTTAATTAGCTGCTGCCTGGCAAATCGTCAAAAACTCTTCCACCTGGAGCGATGCACCACCGATCAGGCCACCATCGATATCTGCTTTGGCAAACAATTCAGCTGCGTTACTGCCCTTGACGCTACCGCCATAAAGAATGCGCATCTTTTCAGCCAAAGCAGCATCTTTCGCCGCAACACGTTGACGGATAAATGCATGCACATCCTGCGCCTGCTGTGGCGTTGCTGTCATTCCCGTGCCAATCGCCCAGACCGGCTCATAAGCAATCACTGTGTTTTGCAACGCCGCCAAACCTTCCACGCTGTTCAGCAGCACATCCAACTGACGCGCCACTACAGCTTCGGTTTTACCTGATTCACGTTCTTCCAACAGCTCACCGACACATAAAATAGGCTTCAAGCCGGCTGCATTGATGGCGATCAGTTTTTCAGCCACCAGTACATCAGTTTCACCATACAGGGCACGCCGCTCGGAGTGTCCTAGAATCACATATTTGCAACCTACATCCAGCAACATACTGGTCGAGATCTCACCCGTGAACGCTCCATTGCCTCGATGGGAAACATTCTGTGCACCAAGTGCAACCTCACTACCTTCAAGCAATGATTTGACTTCAGACAGATAAACAAATGGTGGGCAAATAGCCACTTCAGCAGCTACAGCAGAGGCCAGCCCCTCTTTAATCCCTGCGACCAAGCTCTGGGCACTTTCTCTTGAACCATTCATTTTCCAGTTTCCGGCAACTAACGGCTTACGCATTTCTATCCTCTTCCGGGCCATGAAAAAAGTAGGCCAAGCTTACAGATACCGGCTGGATAAATCAAATATTTTGAGACACTTGGCTGAGTATCAGCCCTGCCCAGAGGATTACATTATGATTGTGAATTCTGATAGGCAGCCTCAACTTTATCCGCCAAAAACCGGGCACATGTACTCACCTCATCAGCATCCTGCCCTTCGACCATTACACGAATCACCGGCTCTGTGCCCGAGGCACGCAACAGCACGCGGCCGCGGCCTTCCAACTGCTGTTCGATCTCCTGCTGCGCCCTTGCCACTTCTTGCGAGGACTTGAAATCAAACCGCTGCTCTGTTCGAACATTGATCATGGTTTGTGGATACTTGGTCATGCCCGATTTCAATTCATGCAGACCCATCCCCTTCTCCGCCATGACCGCGAGCACCTGCAAGGCCGAGATAATCCCATCACCGGTTGTGGTCTGTTCCAGGCAAATTATATGGCCAGATGATTCACCTCCCAAATTCAGACCTTGCTGCTGTAACATCTCCATTACATAGCGATCACCCACCTGGGCTCGATGCAGCTGGATATCCCTTTCTGCCAAGGCGTGCTCTAACCCCAGATTGCTCATCAATGTTCCCACCACTCCATTGCGAGAGCCGGGTTTGTCGGCACTGGCGCAGGCAATGATATAAAGAATCTCATCCCCGTCCACAATCTCACCCCTGTGATCGACCAGAATCACCCGATCGCCGTCGCCATCAAGGCCAACACCCAAATCCGCCCCATGTTCCAGAACCGATTTTTGCAAGGCTTCAGGCTCGGTGGAGCCACAGGCATCATTGATATTGAGACCATTCGGACTTACGCCGAGGGTAATGACTTCCGCCTCGAGCTCGTCAAACACCTTAGGGGCAATGTCATAGGTAGCGCCGTGGGCACAGTCCACTACAATTTTCAAACCTTGAAGGGAAAGACGCGAGGGGATTGTACTCTTGCAAAACTCAATATAGCGGCCAGCAGCATCAATCACTCGCCCCGCCTTGCCCAATAGATTGGGGGCAACAGTTTCCATTGGCTTATCCAGTTCGGCCTCTATCGCCAGCTCTACTTCATCAGCCAACTTCGAACCATGCGCGGAAAAAAACTTGATACCGTTGTCGAAATAAGGATTGTGCGAAGCGCTAATGACGATACCGGCATCGGCACGCAATGTGCGGGTTAGATAGGCAATACCCGGCGTCGGCATAGGCCCCAACAGCATGATATCTACACCGGCTGCGGACAGGCCGGCTTCAAGCGCAGACTCAAACATATAACCTGAGATACGGGTATCCTTGCCAATCAGCACCTTGCTCTGATCACCCTGACTCTGCGCCAACACACGGCCGGCAGCCCAACCCAGTTTCATGATGAAATCTGGAGTGATTGGGTATTTACCAACCTCGCCGCGAATGCCGTCTGTTCCAAAATATTTGCGCTTACCCGCCATTAAATCCACCTTACCTTAATTAACTTTTTTCCGTTTGCCGCATCACTGCCTGGCACATTTTCAATGCATCCACTGTTGCAGCCACATCATGTACACGCAGAATAGCTGCCCCCTGCCAAAGCGCCAATGCCGCTGCAGCAATACTGCCATATAGTCGCTGATCAACCGGCTTATTCAGAACCGTCCCAATCATGCTTTTGCGGGAAATCCCGACAAGTATAGGCAAACCGAATGATTTGAATCGATTCAGTTCACGCAGCAGGGTGAGATTATGAGACAGTTTTTTGCCAAAACCAAAACCCGGATCTATCACCAACTTTTCCTTATCGATTCCGGCATTTAGACAAACCTCAATCCGCTGAGAAAGAAATGCCATAACATCTGCGACCACATCCTCATAAACCGGATTCACCTGCATGCTTCGGGGCTCACCCTGCATATGCATCAGACATACAGGCACGCTCAAATCAGCCGCCGCCTGCAATGCGCCCTCGTCCTGCAAGGCTCTCACGTCATTTAGCATATCGGCACCGGCTGCAATCGCTGCATGCATCACGCCAGGCTTACTGCTATCGACCGAAATTGGCACATCAAAACGTGCCCTTATTGCTTCTATTAATGGAACAACGCGCTCAATCTCTTCAGACTCCTCCACCGGCCGGGCGCCAGGACGAGTCGATTCTCCACCAATATCGATAATTTCCGCACCCTCGGCAAGCATTTGCTCCACATGCTGCAAGGCCTGGTCAGGCACAGTAAACCGGCCACCATCTGAAAACGAATCGGGTGTCACGTTAAGAATGCCCATGACCATGGGACGATCAAAGTGCAAATGCATACTCAATCTCACTACACATTTTTACAATTCAGCCCCCAATAAACAAAACGCCCCACCAAAGGCAGGGCGTTTAGTATCCGGCTGTTAGCGGATTTAGTGCGATCCAGCTGGATCACCCAGTTTGTCATCATCAGGCTTGTCAGGTTTTTCAGACTCTTGATCTGGGGAAGACGCCGCTCCAGTACCCGATCCACCACGAGGCTCATGATCAGTCCAGCCCTGAGGCGGACGCGGCTCCTTGCCTTCCATGATGTCATCAATCTGGTGCACATCGATAGTCTCATACTTGATCAAGGCATCAGCCATCAGATGCAAGATTTTCATATTTTCAGTCAAAATATTGCGCGAACGCGCATAGTTACGATCTACGACCGCACGCACCTCTTCATCAATCAGATGGTTGGTTTCGTCAGAAACATTCTTGTGCTGAGCCACTGAATGCCCCAGGAATACTTCGCCATCTTCCTCGCTATAGGTCAGCGGTCCAAGACGCTCAGACAAACCCCATTTTGTCACCATATTTCGAGCAAGCTCTGTAGAGCGCTGAATATCATTTGACGCCCCCGTGGTGACCTGATCAGAGCCGAAAATTAACTCTTCAGCAATACGCCCACCAAACAGACTACTGATCTGGCTCTCGAGACGCTCTTTGCTATAACTGTATCTATCTTCTTCTGGCAGAAACATTGTCACACCCAGCGCTCGGCCACGCGGGATTATCGACACCTTGTAGACCGGATCATGTGACGGCACTAGACGCCCAACAATGGCATGGCCAGCTTCATGATAAGCAGTAAGCTTCTTCTCATCATCACTCATCACCATGGACTTGCGCTCGGCGCCCATCATGATCTTATCCTTGGCCTTTTCAAACTCTTCCATGCTGACCAAGCGTTTGTTTGCGCGCGCAGCGAACAAAGCCGCCTCATTCACAAGGTTTGCCAAATCAGCACCGGAAAAACCAGGCGTACCACGAGCAATCAAGCTAGGTTCAACATCATCACCAAGCGGAACCTTACGCATGTGGACACGCAGAATCTGTTCACGGCCACGCAGATCAGGCAACGGCACAACAACCTGACGATCAAAACGACCAGGACGCAGCAATGCCGGGTCTAGCACATCAGGACGGTTAGTCGCCGCGATTACGATGACACCCTCATTACCCTCAAAGCCATCCATCTCGACCAACAACTGATTCAAGGTTTGCTCACGTTCGTCATGACCGCCCCCAAGACCTGCTCCACGGTGACGCCCAACCGCATCAATCTCATCGATGAAGATAATGCAGGGCGCATGCTTCTTGGCCTGCTCAAACATGTCACGCACACGAGAGGCACCAACACCGACAAACATTTCAACAAAATCTGAACCGGAAATAGAGAAGAACGGCACCTTCGCTTCACCGGCAATGGCCTTAGCCAGCAAGGTTTTACCTGTCCCCGGAGAACCCACCATCAATACACCACGAGGAATCTTGCCGCCCAGTTTCTGGAATTTGCTTGGATCGCGCAAAAATTCGACCAGCTCACCCACTTCTTCCTTGGCTTCTTCAACACCCGCGACGTCACCAAAGTTAACCTTGACCTGATCTTCACTCAGCAGCTTGGCCTTGCTCTTACCAAATGACATGGCGCCACGACCGCCACCACCGCCCTGCATCTGGCGCATAAAAAAGATCCATACACCAATCAATAGCAGCATCGGAAACCAGGAAATAAATACCTGCATCAACATACTCTGCTGTTCTTGAGGCCTGGCATTGATCTGCACGCCGTACTTAAGTAAATCCCCGACAAGCCCACTATCATCGGGGCTATAGGTAGTAAAACGATCGCCACCCTGGGTAACCCCGTGGATGGTTCGCCCTTCTATCACCACCTTGTCCACATTGCCCAATTGCACGTCCTCAATGAACTGCGAATAAGGCATAGCTTGGGAACTCATCTGCGATGGCCCGAAACTGCTGAACACAGACATCAGCACGACGGCGATGACCACCCATAAAATTAGATTTTTTGCCATATCACTCAAACTTATTTCCCTCCGATGGAAGGTTTTTTATCCGTCACCCGCACATCCAAATCCCGAGCAACACACTCCGTAAAAACCAGAAAGTACTACATCTTAAAGCCTCTGGCTAGCAGATAGACCTCACGGCTGCGCGGCCTTGATGCTTTAGGTTTGCGAGTAATCACATTGTCGAATGATGTGTGCAAGTCACGCAAATATTCGTCAAACCCAACGCCCTGAAAGACTTTGACCAGAAAATCACCCTTCTGGTTCAGTACCTTTCTCGCCATATCCAGTGCCAGCTCAGCCAAATACATGGCACACGGCTGGTCCACAGCCTCCATCCCACTAATATTGGGGGCCATATCTGAAATTACAAGGTCAACCCCACGCTCACCTTTTATTTCTAGTAACTGGTCCAGCACGTCCTGCTCACGGAAATCACCTTGCAGGAACTCTACATTATCTAACGGCTCCATCGACAAAATATCCATCGCGATGACATGCCCCTTGTTACCAACTATTTTCGCCACCACTTGGGACCAGCCGCCCGGTGCCGCCCCAAGCTCCACCACCGTCATTCCGGGCTTAACAAGATGATCCTTTTCATTAATCTCAAGAAATTTATACACCGCACGAGAACGATACCCCTCTTGCCGAGAACGACGTACATACTCATCATCCTCGTGCTCTTTTAACCAACGCCGGCTGCTTTTTGTCTTTGCCATATCTAGCCCATTACCGCATTTTTCTACTTACCATCACCGACTGATGTATTCGTATCATCATCCGCCAGCTGGCTCGCAACGCGTCGTGTCCTGAAAACAATCCAACACATCGCCAAACAGCCATATCCAAGCAAAGTAAGCACTTGACCCAACTGGTGATCAATCAAACGATCATGCACAAGCAGCAACATTAGGCCAACCACCACAATCAGCGCCAGATCAAACTTAACCACATTGAATGGGCTGGCCTGGACAGTGAATCCTTTCTTTGGTCGTGATAGACTTGCGTCGCCTTTAGATTGGGCCATGTCGGAGTAATTTAGAAATGTCTTTATCGGAAATTCAAAAACGCCAGTTACGTAAAATTGGGCACGATCTCAAACCTGTCGTCATGGTCGGTTCCAACGGCCTGACCGATGGCGTCTGCAATGAGGCAGAAATTTCGATTACCCATCACGAATTGATCAAAATCAAGATCAACGCTTCAGACCGGGATGAGCGTAATAAAATCATCGATACATTGTGCCAACGCTGCAATGCCGAATTGGTACAACGCATTGGTCATGTCGCCCTAGTATTCCGGCGCAACCCGCAAAACCCAAAAATTCACCTGAACAAATAACCACTTTAACCTGTCGATCGCCGACGCAAAAGCAAAAACAGACCTAACAGGCTAATTAATAAATAAAGTACAGACGAAACACCATGCAAGCGCCCAAACTGAGCGGCCGCCTCACTGCCAGGTAATATCCCAAGCTGTTTAAGCTCCTGCATCATCGGCTGCAGCACAAAGGCCGACACGACAACCAAGCCCAACATCAGAAATAAAGCAATCACCCGCAGGTTTTTCAACCAAGTCTTACCCGACGCTAACAGTGCAAATGCCAAAAGCAGGGTGCCACAGGCCAGACCAATATAATTAATCGCACTAAACATATGCCCCGCCAGCTCACCGGCCAAGCGCCTATCATCAAGGCTAGCGAACAGAATAGGCGTCACCACATATCCGATCACCCACAAACCACCTATCCAGAGGGTTTGCAGGATGGTTTCAATCTTGCCTGAAATAGCTTGGTGTAGCACTTTACTTATAATGAACAGCGACGATTTCGTATTCCTTGTCACCACCCGGCGCCTTCACAATCACCTCGTCGCCCTCTTCCTTGCCAATCAGAGCACGGGAAACAGGTGAACTAATAGAAATACGCCCCTGGCTGATATCGGCCTCCAAATCTCCGACGATCTGGTAAGTGACTTTTTTCTCAGCCTCCAACTCAAGCAAATCAACCGTCACACCAAACACTACCTTGCCTGAAGGGGGCATTTTGGAGATATCAATAATCTGGGCTGAAGAGAGCTGCGCTTCAAGCTCCGAAATACGACCTTCACAAAAACCCTGCTGCTCTTTGGCAGCATGGTACTCGGCATTCTCTTTAAGATCGCCATGTTCACGTGCCTCGGCAATCGCCTGAATTATACGCGGGCGATCTTCACTCTTTAAGCGACTCAGCTCTTCACGCAAACGTTCTGCGCCCTTGGCAGTCATTGGAATAGTACTCATGCAGACAACTCCTTGTGCAAGTCTTGCAAACGGTTAACACCATATTCGTCGGCGTATTTGATCGCCTTACACAGAGCACGACCACCAGCCAACGTCGTGGCGTAAGTCACTTTATGCTGCAAGGTCGCACGACGAATGGTGAAGGAGTCTGCAATCGCCTGACGCCCTTCAGTCGTATTAACAATCAATGTAATTTCACCATTTTTAATCATGTCGACGATATGCGGCCGACCTTCATTAACCTTGTTCACCACCTCGCAAGGCACGCCCTCGACGTTCAGCACTTCGGCGGTACCGCGAGTAGAACAAATCTCAAACCCCAACTCTACCAGTTCTCGTGCAATCTGAATCACACCGCCCTTATCAACATCACGGACACTAACAAAGGCTTTGCCAGCGGAAGGCAATACAACCCCGGCACCCCGCTGCGACTTGGCAAACGCCTCGGCAAAATTGCGCCCAATTCCCATCACCTCGCCGGTGGACTTCATCTCCGGCCCCAGGATCGGGTCGACACCCGGGAACTTCACAAACGGGAATACCGCTTCTTTAACACTGTAATAAGAAGGTACGATTTCAGCAGTGAAGCCCTGCGCCTTCAGGCTCTGGCCCGCCATACAGCGCGCAGCAACCTTAGCCAGGGGTTGGCCGATTGCCTTGGAGACAAAGGGTACGGTACGGGATGCGCGAGGATTAACCTCTATAACATAGATCTGATTGTCCTGAATGGCAAACTGCACATTCATCAAGCCGACAACATTCAGCTCGCGCGCCATCTTCAGCACCTGCTCACGTAGTTCAGCCTGATGCTCGTCAGACACGCTATAAGGCGGCAGTGAACACGCCGAATCACCAGAATGCACACCTGCCTGTTCGATATGTTCCATCACTCCGCCGATGACCACATCTGTGCCATCACTAATGGCATCCACATCCAGCTCCACCGCATTATCTAGAAAACGATCCAGCAAGATGGGCGAATCATTGGAAACCTGCACTGCGTTCTGCATGTAGTTGAGCAGACCTTCTTCGCTATAGACAATCTCCATCGCACGGCCACCCAGCACATAGGAAGGACGCACCACTAATGGAAAGCCCATCTCACGCGCCGCATCAACAGCCTCATCGGCGTTGCGGGCAGTACAGTTGGGCGGCTGTAATAATTCCAGCTTGTGCAACATCTTTTGGAAACGCTCACGGTCTTCCGCTAAATCAATCGAATCTGGCGTAGTACCGATGATCGGCGCGCCGGCCGCTTCCAACGGCTGAGCCAGTTTCAATGGCGTCTGTCCACCATACTGAACGATAATGCCTTTGGGATTTTCCTTGTACACAATTTCCAGCACATCTTCCAACGTCAACGGCTCGAAATAGAGACGGTCGGAGGTGTCGTAGTCAGTGGAAACTGTTTCAGGATTACAGTTGACCATGATGGTTTCATAACCATCTTCACGCATCGCCAGCGCAGCATGCACACAGCAATAATCGAACTCAATGCCCTGGCCAATGCGGTTCGGCCCACCGCCCAATACCATGATCTTTTGCTTATCGGTTGGCTGAGACTCACACTCTTCCTCGTAGGTGGAATACATGTAAGCCGTAGCGGTGGCAAACTCGGCGGCGCATGAATCAACCCGTTTATAAACAGGGCGCACATCCAGATCATGTCGCAACTTGCGCACATCATCTTCTTTGCAGCTTAGCAATGTGGCCAGACGCCGATCAGAAAACCCCTTGCGCTTCAGGCCATACATACGCGCCTTGTCCAACGCTGCCATACCCCGCTCACGCACCTGCGCTTCTTCGTTGATCAGATCTTCAATCTGCACCAGAAACCACGGATCGATGCGGCTAAACTCATGCACCTCGTCCATCGACCAACCCGCACGAAAGGCATCAGCGACATACCAAAGACGCTCCGGCCCAGGCATTTTCAATTCATGACGAAGTTTTGTCTTCAGATCATCATCATTGATGGCATCGAGATCCAGCATTTCATCCAAGCCATCGACGCCAGCCTCCAAACCACGCAGCGCCTTTTGCAAGGACTCCTGCTGGGTGCGGCCGATGGCCATCACTTCACCCACTGACTTCATCTGCGTTCCCAACAAGGGTTCGGCCTGGGGAAATTTTTCGAAAGTAAAACGCGGCACCTTGGTAACCACATAGTCGATCGAAGGCTCAAACGAAGCAGGCGTAGCACCGCCGGTGATTTCATTCTTCAACTCATCCAGGGTGTACCCCACCGCCAGCTTAGCCGCCACTTTGGCAATGGGGAAGCCAGTCGCCTTCGAGGCCAACGCCGATGAACGCGACACACGCGGATTCATCTCGATAACGATCATACGACCGTCTTCTGGATTAATGGAGAACTGAACATTGGAACCGCCCGTATCCACACCGATCTCACGCAGCACCGCCAAGGAGGCGTTACGCATAATCTGATATTCCTTGTCGGTCAGGGTCTGGGCCGGCGCCACGGTAATTGAATCACCGGTATGTACACCCATCGGGTCCAGGTTTTCAATCGAACAGATGATGATGCAGTTATCATTACGGTCACGCACCACTTCCATCTCGTATTCTTTCCAACCGATAATAGATTCTTCGATCAACAACTCGTTGGTAGGTGACAGATCCAGACCACGCTCGCAGATCTCGACAAATTCCTCTTTGTTATAAGCAATACCACCGCCGCTGCCACCCATGGTAAATGAAGGACGAATGATGGTAGGGAAACCGACGGTCTCCTGCACTTCAAAGGCCTGTTCCAAGTTATGCGCCACAGCCGCTTTAGGCATATCTAGACCAATCTTACGCATCGCCTTGGCAAAACGATCACGGTCTTCAGCTTTATCGATGGCATCACGAGTCGCGCCGATCATCTCGACACCATGTTTTTCCAACACACCTTCACGGGCCAGATCCAGGGCGCAGTTCAAAGCCGTCTGGCCGCCCATGGTTGGTAACAATGCATCGGGTTTTTCTATTTCGATGATCTGCGCCACGGTCTGCCAGGTGATCGGCTCAATATAGGTCGCATCAGCCATGTTGGGATCGGTCATGATGGTGGCCGGATTGGAATTAACCAGGATGACACGATACCCCTCTTCGCGCAGCGCCTTACAGGCCTGGGCGCCAGAGTAATCAAATTCACAGGCCTGACCAATGACGATAGGGCCGGCGCCGATAATCAGGATACTTTCGATGTCAGTACGTTTTGGCATTATTCAACTCGATTGCTAGTGCTTGTACTTGAAACGCTAATTACTGCTTAGCCGCTTGGATCAATTCGATGAAATGATCAAACAACGGTGCCGCATCGTGTGGTCCTGGGCTAGCCTCAGGGTGCCCCTGAAAACTGAAGGCAGCAGCATCAGTACGATGAATGCCCTGCAGCGAACCATCAAATAATGATCGGTGAGTCGCACGCAGATTGTCAGGCAAGCTCTCTTCATCCACCGCAAAACCATGGTTCTGACTCGTGATCATGACGCAGTTGGCTTCGTCATCGAACACCGGGTGGTTGGCACCATGGTGACCAAACTTCATCTTAACGGTCTTTGCGCCACTGGCCAGGGCGAGCAATTGATGGCCGAGGCAGATGCCAAATATTGGTAGCTTGGTTTGCAAAATTTCTTTGATCGCCGTGATGGCGTAATCACATGGCTCTGGGTCGCCCGGACCATTGGAGAGAAACACCCCATCAGGATTCATAGCCAGCACTTCGCTAGCTGAGGTCTGCGCTGGCACCACGGTGAGGCGGCAACCGCGATCCACCAACATACGCAGGATATTACGTTTAATACCGTAGTCGTAAGCAACCACATGATAGGGCAGTTTTTCTTCAATCGGGTGAGGCGCTTCTGGCAAGCCATCTTTGATGCTCCAACTACCTTGCGCCCATTCATAAGGCTGGCGGGTGGTGACCTCTTTGGCCAGATCCATGCCTTTCAGCCCACCAAAGCCTTTGGCTGCCGTCAGGGCTGCAGCTTCATCCAGATCCGCACCGGCGACGATACAACCCGCCTGCGCACCCTTCTCGCGCAGGATACGGGTCAGTTTACGGGTATCGATATCGGCAATGGCAACAACGTTCTTGCGCTTGAGGTAGGCATCCAGGTTTTCCTGTTTACGCCAACTGCTGGCCAGCAATGGCAGGTCGCGAATCACAAGACCACTGGCGAAGATCTCACCCGACTCTTCGTCTTCGTTATTTGTGCCAACATTGCCGATATGGGGATAGGTCAGTGTGACGATCTGTCGACAATAGGATGGATCGGTCAGGATCTCCTGGTAGCCGGTGATGGAAGTATTAAATACCACCTCACCGACAGTCTGGCCCTCGGCGCCAATGGCTTTACCATAAAACGCAGTACCGTCTTCCAAGACTAACAGGGCCGACTTATCCAATTGATCCTCCAAACGCTAGCTGCAAAAAGCGGGGTGGTCCTCACGACTCACCCCGCTTTATTAAATACTGATACAAAATCGGGCAGATTTTACTTTACAGAGACCATTCTGTCCATGTGAATCGGTCGAGATTGTTGCGAGAATACTCGATAATCAGTCCTTTAGGCCGAGCACATCTTGCATGTCGTAAAGTCCAGTTTTTTTGCCTGCAAGCCAGGCCGCAGCGCGAGCAGCACCGTTGGCGAAGGTCATTCGACTGGAAGCCTTGTGAGTGATTTCAACCCGCTCACCGATATCGGCAAACAATACCGTGTGCTCGCCGACGATATCCCCGGCACGGATGGTCTCGAAACCGATGGTCTTGCGATCACGTTCACCAGTCTGGCCTTCACGGCCATAAACGGCACACTCGTTCAAATCACGTCCCAGGGCTTCGGCCACAACCTCACCCATACGCAGAGCTGTGCCCGAAGGCGCATCCACTTTGTGGCGATGATGCGCCTCGATGACCTCGATATCCACCTCGTCCCCCATCACCCTGGCCGCCATATCAAGCAGTTTCAGGCACAAGTTAACACCAACACTCATATTGGGCGCAAACACGATGGAGCAGTCCTTGGCGGCCGTTGCGATTTGTTGTTTTTGTGCGTCACTAAAACCGGTGGTGCCTATCACCACGGAACGGCCATTGGCACGACAAATCTCGAGATGACTAAGCGTTGCTTCAATTGAGGTGAAATCGATCAACACATCAAACTGATCCGCCACGGCAGCCAGATCATCAACCAGCACAACACCGAGCTTACCAACCCCGGCCAGTTCGCCGGCATCGGCTGCCACCAGGGAACTGCCCGACCGCTCAGTTGCCACAGCCACTGTCAGCTCAGGATGCTGATGGCAGGCCGCAATCAGATTGCGCCCCATGCGCCCTGCGGCACCGGAAATCGCCACTCTAGTCATTTCTTTCTCCCTCAGGAACGATAGTTTTAGACAATCGCTCAGAATTTCATTTCTTAAAATAAATCTACCGAATAATTATTTAAAATCAATGAAATATCTAACGATTAAAATTTCGATATAGGCACAGAATAGACGCTAGTACTTTTCTAGCAAGCATTCTATATATTAAACAACGAAAAACAAACAAGGCTTAACTCAAGCAGACAGACAAACCGAGCCATTCACACCATTTCATGCCTGCGCCACAACCATGACGAAGCCCAGCACGGGCCATTCTTCTAGGAAAGATTTTTGAAACAGACGTTGTCTTTAGCGCTTTTAATGTCTAGATTTCGAAATGCAATCCGTCAATTGAGGGGAAAGCGG
>CALZIQ010000026.1 GCA_945787735.1 uncultured Chromatiaceae bacterium
CCGTTTGTCTCGTCACGTGAGGAGCGCCGTTCAAGAGAAGAAGGGCTGCCGCGTGAAGCCGAGAAGCTGATTCGTGAAGAGCAGGAGGAGCTGCTCAGAAAAGAGCATTATGTGCGCCGCAAGGAAGACGATGCTTTGCTGGATCAGATTCACAAAGGTCTGAAGGAAGGGGAGCAATAGTCATGAGAAGTTTGCTACTTGTAGTGGGGGCTATTGTTTTGCTGACCAGTATGGGCGGGGCCATGGCGGCGGCTAGCGGCGAGCTGAAAGATATTGATGTTGATCAGTCCAATGAGGCACGCCAGCGCGGTGCGGAGATTGTGATGAGTACCTGCATGCTGTGTCATAGCCTCAAGTATGTGAAGTTTATGGATCTGAGCGACATTGGTATGGATAAAGAGCAAATCCTAGACATGCTCGATGATCAGAAGATCGAAGATCGCATGATGAGTCTAACGCCCATTGAGGTACGAGAAGAGTCATACGGTAAGCTGCCGCCAGATCTATCGTTGATGGCAATCGCGCGCAAAAAGGGGCCGGACTACATCTACACCCTGCTGACAGATTACTATTATCGCGAAGACGGGGAAACCGATAATCACCTGTTCCCAGGCATCAAGATGCCGGATGCGCTGGCATATGCGGATGCAGAAACCGATGCTGATCTCGCCGATGTTGAAGCTCAGGCAAGTGATGTGGTGTCGTTTCTGGTATGGACGGCTGATCCCAATGCCGATGAGCGTAAAAGACTGGGAGTATATGTGATCATTTATCTGATCATTTTAACGGTGCTGCTCTATCTGGTGAAAAAACGCGTCTGGCGTCAAGTCCACTAACTCTGTCAAAAGTCACAAAAACTAAAGGCCCCATGAAATTTTATGGGGCCTTTTTTGAGTTTGTGATCTGGGTCACAGAAATCTTGACTGAAAACGTCTTTTATTAGTACGTGGGCGAATTGTCCATTTCTTAATGACGGAGGTGTGACATGACATTCGGAATCATTTTATTAGCATGTTTGGTACCGACTCTTTTAGCTGTTGTGGCGACTGAGGTCGACGAAGAGATAGCAATGCACGATGGTAATCACAAAATCCATCACTAAAATAAGAAGGTAGTAGGTAGAAGAGCCGCCCCGCCCTGAAAAGGCCGGGGCATTTTTTTGTTTGTAACTAGGGCATTTTAGCTGATCTGTTGCCCTGCCGCCTGCAGATCAGCGTGGTAAGAAGAGCGCACCATGGGGCCACTGGCGACGTTGCTAAACCCCAGCTGTTGGGCGGTTTGGCCCAATTTATTGAAGGCCTCTGGCGTGACATAGCGCTCCACGGATAAATGGTGCTGGCTCGGTTGCAAGTACTGGCCCAAGGTCAGCATGTCACAGTCATGTGCGCGCAGATCACGCATGACCTCGATGATCTCTTCATCGGTTTCCCCTAATCCCAGCATCAGCCCCGATTTTGTCGGGATCTGTGGATGTTCTGCCTTGAACTGCTGCAAGAGCTTTAATGACCACCGGTAGTCCGCGCCGGGGCGCGCCTGTTTGTAAAGCCGTGGCACTGTTTCCAAGTTGTGATTGAACACGTCTGGCAGGGCCTTGCCCAGTTCGGTTAGGGCAATCTCCATGCGGCCGCGGAAATCCGGTGCTAGGATTTCGATTTTAAGTGCGGGTGATGCAGCCCGTGCGGCACTAATGCAGGCGGCAAAATGGCCGGCACCGCCGTCGCGCAGGTCGTCGCGGTCGACCGAGGTGATCACCACATAGCTCAGCCCCATGGCCTGGATTGTGTCGCCCAGGTGTTTTGGCTCGTCCTGATCCAGTGCTTTGGGTTTGCCGTGGGCCACATCGCAAAAGGGACAGCGGCGGGTGCAAATGCCGCCCATGATCATGAAGGTGGCAGTGCCATGGCCGAAACATTCACCCAGGTTGGGGCATTGGGCCTCTTCGCAGACGGTGAAGAGTTTTTGCTCGCGCAGAACGCCCTTTAACCGAGCAACCTCGGGGCTGGTGGGGGCCTTGGCCTTAATCCAGCGCGGTTTTTTCAGTGGCTCGGCCTTGGCTTGGATCTTGATCGGAATGCGCGAGGTCTTAGATTCGCCCTTCAGTGGGGCGAGGGATTCTCGGCGTTGCTGCTCTAGGAATTTGGTGGATTTGTCGGTCATTGATTTAAATTGAGTCCGCAAATGAACGCTATAAAAATTCGACACCATTATAGGCTAGATAGTTAGCCAAGTTTTGGCACAAAGGTTTGGCGATGGCCTCAATTGTATCAGGGCCGCCGAGCGCGGAAAGCTGAGTCACCTCCATGCCGGCATAGCCGCACGGGTTGATGTGGTGGAAAGGTTCCAGGTCCATGTTCACATTCAGCGCCAAACCGTGGAAGGTGCAGCCACGCCGTACCCGCAGGCCGAGGGCGGCGATCTTTTTATCGCCGACATAAACACCAGGGGCGTCGCGGCGGCCATGTGCATCGATATGATAATCAGCCAATAGATTAATAATGGCCTGTTCAATCTTTTCCACCATGGCGCGGATGCCGAGCTTGCGTCGTTTGATGTCGATGAGCAGATAAGCTACCAGCTGACCCGGTCCGTGGTAGGTCACCTGGCCGCCGCGGTCGATCTTGATCACCGGAATCTCGCCTGGATTAAGCAGGTGCTCGGGGTTACCGTTCATGCCCAGGGTAAAGACGGGAGGATGTTCAACTAACCAGATTTCATCTGGCGTGGTTGCATCACGCTCATCGGTGAATTGCTGCATTCGGCGCCAGACCGGCTCGTAGGGCTGCTGGCTCAGCTGGCGTACGATCAGATGCATCAGAGCGCCATCAGCACCCGTTCGTGGGCGGTGACACTGCGGTAGATATTGTCGAGCTGTTCGCGGCTTTCAGCCTGAAAGGTGACGGTGACTGAAAGGTATTTGCCATTAGCGCTGGGTTTGGTGCGCACAGCTCCTTCGTTCAGATCGGCCACATGCTTGCGCACTAGCGACACCACCAGAGCATCGAAGTCATCCGCCGCCAACCCCATCACCTTGATAGCAAAACGGCAGGGGAATTCCATCAGTTGTTCATCTCGCCCAGTCATTGCTATTCCACTTCGCCGGCAATCAAGGCCTGCTTGTAGGCTTGATAGAGTGTTTGAATCTGCTGCCAGACCGGGCCGGGCTGGCCGTTGCCAACCGGTTTGTCATCTAGCTTTGTCACCGGCAGTACTTCCTTGGTGGAGCTGGAGAGCCAAATCTCGTCGGCTGCTGCTAGTTCTTCAGCACTAAATGTACACTCCTGATTGGCAAGTCCATTGGCGGTGGCAAGCTCTAAGATCAGATCGCGGGTGATGCCTGGCAGCAGGAAGGGCCCCTTGGTTGGCGTCTTGATAACACTATCTTTCACAATAAACACATTGCTGGCCGCCCCTTCGGTGACAACGTCATCGCGAATTAGGATGGCCTCCTGGGCGCCAGCATCGATGGCTTGTTGGCGCAGCAGGATGTTAGGCAGCAGGGCGATGGCCTTGATGTGACAATGTTTCCAGCGAATGTCTTCCAGCGTAATAGCGGCAACACCATTCTGCAGAAGTGGTTTAGCAACTGGCTTGAGCGGACTGCTCGATATGAACACTGTTGGTTGTACATTGGCGGGAAAGGCATGATCGCGCGGCGCATGGCCGCGGGTGATTTGTAGATACACGGATTGTTCGCCGCCGCCATTTTTATCCACCAGACGATTAAGTATGTCAGCCCACTGTGCATGGCTCATTGGGTTGTGCAGGCGAATGCCGGTTAAGCTGTTATCTAAGCGTTCGAGGTGTTCACTCAAACGAAACAGGCGCCCGCCATAGACGGGAATGACTTCATAGACGCCATCACCAAAGACAAAACCCCGGTCCATCACCGGCACGAAGGCCTGGTCCTGCGGCAGAAATTCGCCGTTGAGATAAACGGTGTCGCTTTTGGCTTGTGACATATGTGTCAGGCTCGTCGTGCTTATTCGAATAGCAGTAAGGCTTCGTCTTTGAGGCGGTCAAACAGGCCACCTTCGGCGACGTCATCCAATGCCACTAGTGGTTGGGTGGCGACCGGCTGGCCGTTCAGGGAAACTTCCACCATGCCGTACTGCTTGCCCTTGTTTACTGGCGCTGTGATTTGGGGGGTGACCTTCATGGCGGCATCGAGATTGTCGTACTGACCGCGTGGTATGGTGATCCACATTTCTTTATTCAGCCCCAGCTTCAGTTGTTCTTGAGATCCCTTCCACACGCGTACATCGGTAAGTGACTCATTTGGAGCATAGAGCCGATGGGTTTCGAAAAAGCGGAAGCCATAATTCAACAGTTTCTGGCTTTCGCGGGCGCGGCCGTTTTCGCTCTTGGCACCCAGCACTACCGAGATCAGACGCATGTCATCCGATTTGGCTGAAGCCACCAGGCAGAAACCAGCCGATTCGGTGTGGCCGGTCTTGATGCCGTCGACCTTGTCATCCTGCCACAGTAGTTTGTTGCGGTTGTACTGGGTGATGCCGTTGTAGGTGAATTCTTTAATTGAGTACCAGGAATAATGCTCAGGAAAATCCTGGATCAAGGCGCGGGCCAAGGTGGCCATGTCGGTGGCGGTAGTGAAGTGGTCGGCGTGAGGCAGGCCGGTGCTGTTGACGAAGTTGCTGGCGTTCAAACCTAGGGCAGAAGCTGTTTGGTTCATCAGGTTGGCAAACACGTCCTCGCTGCCGGCGACATACTCGGCCAGGGCCACGGTGGCGTCATTGCCGGACTGAACGATCAAGCCCTTGAGCAGGGTCTCCAGCGGCACCTTCTTGCCCACTTCGACAAAGGTGCGCGAGCCGGGCATGCGCCAGGCTTTTTCGCTGATCAGCACATCGTCCTGCATTTTGATTTTGCCGGATTTGAGTTCGTTGAGCACGATGTAGGTGGTCAGCATCTTGGTCAGACTGGCAGGCTCCATGCGTTCATCGGCCTTTTCCGAGGCAATGATGTGGCCACTGCTATGGTCCATCAGCAGATAACCACGCGCGGCAATGTCGGGTGGCGGCGGTGCATCGATGCTGGCGGCAAGGCTGTTGATACTGATTAATGCCATCAGTGCAGCGCTGATGAGGCAAATGAAATTCACTGCACGGGACATAAAACGTTGGCTGGAATGAGTCATTGGTTCCTGATTACGGCTTGGACTGAAAAAGGGATTTACGTGCTGTTGCACCTGAGTGACGCTATTTTAGCGGGAATGTTCCGCAAAATGGAATTTAATCAATCACCACGCTGCTGTTTGTGATGCCTTCATTGGTCAGACGTGAGGCCAGCTGTTGGGCCTCCTGATCATTGGCTAGCGGGCCGATGCGTACGCGGTATATCGGCTGGCTCTGATCAACACTGGGGAAGATGTGGATCGGATTGTTGGCCACGCCCGAAAGGCGGCTGCGTAGGCTTTCAGCATTCAGGCGCGAACTGAAAGCGCCCACCTGCAAGTAGAGATTCTGTTCTACCTCACTGGCGCTTGTCGTTGCAGTAGGCGTTGGCTGATTTGTGCTTGCAAGCGCTATGTTGGTGGATGCCGGTTGTGCTGCACGATGAGCGCCAGGATTAGAAGGGTCAATGGCGCGAATCTCAACTCGGCCGGTGCCGTTCTTATTAATGCCGAGCTTGATGGCGGCGGCGTAAGAGAGGTCAATGATACGGCCTTCATGGAATGGTCCGCGGTCGTTGACCTTGACTGTAATGCTGCGGCCGTTGTCCAGATTAGTGACTTCCACGTAGGTGGGCAGTGGCAGGGACTTGTGTGCCGCGGTCATGGCGTACATGTTGTACTTTTCGCCGCTGGAAGTGCGACGGCCGTGGAACTTGGTGCCGTACCAAGAGGCGATGCCGCGCTGGATAAAGCCTTTGCTGCTCTTGCGTGTGGTATAGCGTTTGCCGCGAACTACATAGGTGGCTGGGTTGCCGTATTTGCTCATCGGTTCATGGCGCGGCACCGCGTCTGGAATGGCTGCCACATTGACATGCACATTGGGGGCGCTGTCACCGCGCTGAAACGGGGTATTGCTACAGCCGCCCAGCAGCAACAGTAGAATGGCTGTCATGATCCATGGCATGGGGACAATGACACTTGGGCGTACTTGGGAAATGTCTGAGGTCATCTTTTGATTATAGCCTGTTACTCTGTGCCGACCTGGGCTTGCGCGGATTGGTGTTGTTGAATGGCTTGGCTTAATTGGTACACAGCCATCGCATACAGTGCGCTGTGGTTGTAGCGGGTGATGGCATAAAAATTCTGCAGGCCGAGCCAGTATTCCGGCGCCTCCTTGCCTTGCAGTACAATTAGCTCCGCCGCCAGTGAGTCTAGGCTCGACTGTTCCGGTTCAAAGCCTTTCTTACGCCACTGTTTGATGTCGGTCTTGGGTTTTTTCAGCCGGCCCATCTTTTCGGGTTTTGACTGTGTTGCCGAGACCTTGAACGCAATCGGTTGGTTACGTTGCCAGCCATGGCGGGCCAGGTAATTGGCCACGCTACCAATGGCATCATCGATGTTGTCGAGCAGATCCCGAATGCCGTCGCCATCAAAATCCACGGCATACATGCGGTAACTGCTGGAGATGAACTGGGGTTTGCCCATGGCGCCGGCATAGGAGCCTGTGATGGCCAGTGGGTCGAAGTTTTCTTCGCGGCTGAGCAGTAGAAATTCTTCCAGTTCGTTGAGGAAAAACTTGCTCCGGCGTGGATAATCAAAGCCGAGTGTGGCAAGTGAGTCGGCCACCCGGTATTTGCCGCGGTAACGACCATAGCGGGTTTCCACGCCGATGATGGCGGTGATGATCTCGGCCGGTACGCCGAATTTTTCTTCCGCGCGTTTCAGCACATCTGAATTCTCATGTAGAAACGCTACCCCTTCCGCGATGCGTGCCTCGGTGACAAAGATCGGCCGGTACTCATGCCAGGGGCGGGCCTCGTAGGGCCGGTTCATGGCATCGATGATCTCTTGATGCAGCTCAATCTTTTCAAACAACTGCCCCAGCTCGGTGCGATCGAAATCATGTTCATTGGCGAGCTTGTCTATGAAGTTTTTCACATCCTGGCGCTCGGCGGTGTTGGCTCCTGCCAGTGCCGGGGCGGCCAGTGTGCCGCAGAGCAGCGATGTGAAAATCAGTTTTTTCCAGTCTGTTTGCATGATCGGTCCTTGACCCTAGCTGGTAAGAAGTTTTCGATGTGTCTGAATCGACATCAGAATGCCAAATGCTGCCATCAGTGTCACCATCGAGGTGCCGCCGTAGCTCACCAGGGGCAGCGGCAGACCCACCACCGGCAGCATACCTGACACCATACCAATGTTGACGACCAGATAGACAAAAAAGGTGAGCGTGAGGCTGCCGGCCAGGATGCGGGTGAAGGTGTCCTGTGCCTGGGCGGCGATGTAGAGGCCGCGGGCGATGATGTAGAGATAGATCGAGAGCAGGATCAGGATGCCGAAAAATCCAAACTCCTCGGCGAAGACGGCGAAGATGAAATCAGTCGAGCGTTCGGGCAAAAATTCCAGCTGGGATTGTGTGCCGTTGAGCCAGCCCTTGCCGTAGAGTCCACCCGAGCCGATGGCGATCTTGGACTGGATGATGTGATAGCCCGAGCCGAGCGGGTCACTCTCTGGATTGAGAAAAGTGAGCACGCGTTGGCGTTGGTAGTCGTGCATGCCGAAAAACCACACTAGCGGCGCACAGGCGGCGGCGACAATGGAGAAACCCCCTACCAGGCGCAAGGATATGCCTGCCAGCAGCAACGCGAAGATGCCTGACATGCCGATTAGCAGCGAGGTGCCCAGATCGGGCTGTTGTACGATCAGGCCCACTGGCACAGCAATAATCAGCCCGGTGATGGCCAATACCTTGCGTGACGGGGGCAGGGTATTGTCGGCCAAGTACCATGCGATCATCATCGGCACCGCCAGTTTCATGATCTCGGAGGGTTGAAAACGAAACAGGCCCAAGTCGAGCCAGCGTTGTGCGCCTTTGCCGACGGCGCCGACGATTAATACTGCCACCAGCATCAGCACCCCGGCGCCAAAAATCCACGGGGCCCAGCGTTCAATATTATGGGGGGCGATTTGAGCGGCGGCAAACATCACGCCAAAGGCGATGCCTAGACGCACGCATTGGCGCCAAATCAGCTCCATGTCCTGGCCGCTGGAACTATACAATATCACCAGGCCGACGGCAGAAAGTGCAATCAGCCCGATCAGCAGCGGCCAGTCCATGTGCAGGCTGCGAGCGGTAAAGGTGCCGCGTTGGCGGCGGTCGATCCAGCGGCCATAGTCTCTTGCGTGATTCATGACTTAATCAGAGGCTCCTAAATAGTGGTCGATTACCGCGCCGGCGATGGGGCCAGCCACCGAGCCGCCGCTGCCGCCGTTTTCCACAATCACAGCCACGGCGATTTGCGGGTCGTTGGTGGGGGCAAAGGCGACAAACAGGGCGTGGTCGCGCAAGTGTTTAGCAATATCCTCAGCGACGTATTTTTCATCCTGCTTAATGCCGAATACTTGAGCCGTACCGGTTTTGCCGGCGATGCGGTAGGGCTGGCCACGGTTCAGTTTGCGGGCGGTGCCGTGTTGGCCATAGATGACATTTTCCATCGCGGCGATCATGTCTTCCCAGTTTTGCGGGTTGATTTTGTCGATGCTGATGCTGGCCTGATCAGGGGCATATTCGATCTGCTCTGTGTCAGATAGCATTAGATAGTTGAGCAGGTGTGGCTGCAGGGTGGTGCCACGGTTGGCCAGGGTGGCGGTGGCGCGGGCCAGCTGCAAGGGCGTCGCCAGGGTGTAGCCCTGGCCGATGCCGGCAATGAGTGTTTCGCCCAAGTACCAGGATTGATTGCGGACCCGCCGTTTCCAGGACGTGGAGGGCAGGATGCCGGTGGCTTCGCCAGCAATGTCGATGCCGGTCTTCTGGCCGAAGCCGAAGGGGGCGAGAAAGTCGTGAATCAGGTCAATGCCCATAGTCTGGGCCAGGTCGTAGTAGTAGACATCACAGGATTCGGTGATCGATTTTTTCAGATCGGTGAGGCCGTGCCCCGTTTTTTTCCAGTCGCGGTATTTGCGCTCATCATCACGGATAGTGTGCCAGCCGCGGCAAAACAGAGTGGTATGGGGCGTGATGGTGCCACTTTCCAGTCCGGCCAGGCCAACAAAAGGTTTTACTGTGGAGCCGGGTGGATATTGCCCCAGCAGGGCGCGGTTGAACAAGGGTTTGGCGCGCGAGGTCTGCAGCGCATTGTAGGTGGTGTGGTCGATGCCATTGACGAACAGGTTGGGGTCGTAATCGCCTAGGCTGGCCATCACTAGCACATCGCCATTTTTGGGGTTGATTGCTACTACGGCGCCGTTGTTGTCACCCATCGCCTGCTTGGCGATTTGTTGTAGCTTGGTATCCAGGGTGAGTACGATGTTTTTGCCGGGTATCGGCGGGGTGCGGTCGAGTACACGCAGGGTGCGGCCGAGTACGTTGGTCTCGACCCGCTGGAAGCCGACATTGCCGTGCAGTAAGGATTCATAGGCTTTTTCGACGCCTAGTTTGCCGATATGGCTGGTGGCTGCATAATTGGAGGGGTCGATCTCGTTTAGCTCGGCTTGATTGATGCGGCTGACATATCCCACGGCATGTACGGCCAGGCTGGCCTGGGGATAGTCACGTGTTAGCCGGGCGGCGATTTCGATACCTGGAAAACGGTGGCGATTCACTGCCAGCCGGGCGACTTCTTCTTCGCTTAGGCGATGGCGCAGTGGCACCGGCTGGAAGCGACGTTTTTGTTTAAGGCGTTCAAAAAAACGTTCGATGTCAGCGTCGCTGATGTCGATGATGTTGGCTAGTTCATCGACTGTCTGTTCCAGGTCGCTTACTCGCTCAGGTACGATTTCGAGTGCGTAGGTAGGCAGGTTTTGCGCCAGAATGACACCGTTGCGGTCAAAGATCAGGCCGCGTGTCGGTGCCAGGGGTTGAATGCTGACACGGTTGTTTTGCGACAGGGTGGTGTAGTGCGCGTGGCCGATGATTTGTAGGTGTGCCATGCGTCCGACGATGGCAAGCAGGACCAGGATGATGCCAATCAGGGCGATAACCGCGCGCGAGGTGAAGAGTTGGCTCTCGCGTATGTGGTCTTTTATGGCAATCCGGGAAGACATGCTTATTTGATGCCGAAGTGGCGCCGAATATCCCTCAGTATCAGATATATCCAGGGCCACAACAACGTGCTGCTAACGACTGGCAGCCAGTAGTTCCAGTCGCTGCTCTTGGTATCAATGATGCCGTTAATCCACATAACGAGGACTTGATAAAGAATCAGCAGTCCCATGATGCTCAACGCCTGTTGCCACATAGGGTAAATACGGATTTGTTGATAAACCTTGAGGGTCAGAAAGGTCACCACCACCAGCGCTAAGGCGTGTTGTCCAATCACCCCACCTTTAAGCACGTCCAGGATCAGGCCTAGAAAAAAAGCCGTAAAAATGCCGATGCGGTGTGGTAGCGCCATGCACCAGTAGATCAGGGCCAGTGCCAGCCATTCTGGTCTGAAGGCCACCATCCAGCCTGGCAAGGGGATGATGGTCAGAATCAGGGCGGCAATAAAGCTGAGGCCGATAATGATCATGCCGCCACCGCGAGTTGCGTGCGCCATTAGTCTAAGGTCTCCTCGGTGGTTACTTCAGGTTCGGTCTCCCGTGGCCAGACCAGTAGTACCTCGCGACTGCGCTGTAGCTCAGCGGTCGGTTTGGCGCTGACGCGGGCAAAAGGCTGGCCTGGATCGATCTCGACGCGGGTGATGCTGGCGACTGGATATCCCCGCGGAAAACGTCCGCCTAGGCCGTTGCTGACCAGCAGGTCACCCACCTGAATGTCTGCGTTGTTGGGAAAGTGGGGGATGTCCAGCTCTTCCGCGCTGCCGGTGCCGATGGCGATGGTGCGCAGGCCATTGCGATTGACTGATACGGGTATGGCGTGATCGGGATCGGTGATCAGCATGGCCGTGCTAGTCAATGGCCCGACTTTGGTGATCTGACCCATCACGCCGTGAGCATCAAGCAGCGGTAGACCCGGGTAAATGTGGTGACCACTGCCCTTGTTAAGCACCACCTGGCTGGAAAAGGGTTTCATGTCGACTGCCAGCAGCTCGGCGATGAGTACACGCTCACCCATCTTGAATGAAGAATCTAACAGCTGCCGCAGGCGCATGTTTTCGCTCTCTAGGGCAGCCAGTTTTTGCAGTCGCACATCGTAGAGTAGTTGCTGGGTCTTGAGCGTAGTGACCTCAGCCAGCAAGGATTCGCGTGTGGAAAAGCTCTCGTCCATCCACTCGCCGGCGCTGACCGGCAGGTTAACCAGGGCCTGGATCGGGTAGATCACTACCGAGACGGCGGATCGCAGCTCTTTTAAATACTGGAAGCGGTGGTCCAGTGTCATCAACAGAATGGCGAGAACGGCGCAGGCCATAAAGCGCACGTTAGCGGATGAGCCCTGTATAAATAGAGGTTTAATGACACTTCCTCTTGCCCATAAGGCGGGTGATTAAGAGTCTAAAATCCAACATCGGTAGGTGCGGGTGACGCATGCACCTGTTAACGCCATGGCTGTTATTCCACCGAAAAGACCTCGGTGCCACCCTCGTCGATCATCTCCAGGGCGCGGCCACCGCCACGGGCAACACAGGTGAGCGGGTCTTCCGCCACAATCACTGGCAGACCGGTCTCTTCCATCAGCAAGCGGTCTAGGTCGCGCAGCAGGGCGCCACCGCCGGTCAAGATCATGCCACGTTCGGCGATATCGGCACCCAGATCGGGCGGGGTCTGTTCCAGTGCCGCCTTGACGGCGCTGACGATGCCGGTGAGTGGTTCCTGCAGGGCTTCAAGAATTTCGTTGCTGTTGAGGGTGAAACTGCGCGGAATGCCTTCCGACAAATTACGGCCCTTAACTTCGATCTCCAGCACTTCTTTACCTGGGAAAGCTGAACCGATTTCATGTTTGATTTTTTCCGCCGTGGTCTCGCCGATTAGGGTGCCATAGTTGCGACGCACGTAATTGATGATGGCTTCGTCAAAGCGGTCGCCACCAACGCGGACCGAGGCCGAGTAGACGATGCCGTTGAGCGAAAGGATAGCGATCTCGGTGGTGCCACCGCCGATGTCCAACACCATCGAACCCTGTGCTTCACCTACGGGCATACCAGCTCCGATGGCGGCGGCCATGGGTTCTTCAATCAAATAGACATCGCGGGCACCGGCACCGGCGGCCGATTCCTTGATGGCGCGTCGTTCCACCTGGGTTGAACCGCAGGGGACGCAGATCAATACCCGTGGGCTGGGGCGGAAAAACCTGTTTTCATGCACCTTGCGGATGAAGTGTTGCAGCATTTTTTCGGTCACGGTGAAGTCAGCGATTACGCCGTCCTTGAGCGGGCGGATGGCGACAATGCTGCCCGGCGTGCGGCCGATCATGCGTTTGGCCTCCATGCCAACGGCGGCGATACTCTTGGGGCCCCCGGGGCCACGATCTTGCCGCACAGCCACTACAGAAGGCTCGTTCAGCACAATGCCCTGGCCGCGCACATAAATGAGTGTGTTTGCGGTGCCAAGGTCGATGGAGAGATCGTTGGAAAAAATGCCGCGAAAGCGTTTGAAGACCATTTGCTTGAAATATCCCAAAATTATGATGCTGGGCCAGTTAGGCTCGAAATTTGCGGTAATTTAACAAGTTGTGAGGGCTTTGGGCAAGCCAGGGCCTGTTTAGGGTTAATTTATGTCACTGCTGGCGCCCATTTTTTGTCCCACAAGGCGGAAGGAGTGTAGTTATTCTACATGAGTGAGAGCCTGCCCCGCGAGTACAGCGAGTGTTTTGGGTGCTGACAACGCAGTGGGACGGGGAAATGGGTCCAGCCCTACGGGTTGAGTCTGAAAAAAACGCCACTCCGCGTTGCTTGTCGCTCATTTTGGAGTAACCAAACCACACTCCTCGCGCCTTGATTGGCGCTTTTTCAGACACGACAGTGTCATAAATTAACCCTCAACAAGGCCCTACCAAGTGTGCTAAGTTTGCCAGCCTTGTCCATTGTGCTTATTACCGCAGTGATTAATAAAGAATGTTTTGGAGTTGAGATATGAGTCTTGAACGTAACGATGTCGACAAGATTGCCCATCTGGCGCGTCTGGAGCTCGCCGAAAACGATGTGCTTGATTATGCTGGCAATCTGTCCAAAATTCTCGACCTGGTGGCCCAAATGGACCGCGTTGACACCCGCGGAGTTGAACCCATGGCCCACCCGTTGGAGATGGCGCAGCGCCTGCGTGAAGACGTTGTCACCGAAATCGATCAGCGCGATCATTTTCAACAAATTGCCCCGCAGACTGAAAATGGTCTGTATCTGGTGCCCAAAGTGATTGAGTGATTTGCCGCAACCTAATTTTTCTAGAATTCACGATTAAGAAAAGATTTAACGATGCACAACAAAACCATTGCCGAATTGTCCCGCGGATTGGCCGAGGCTGAGTTTTCCAGCGAGGAACTGACCCGCGCTTATCTCGACCGGATCGAAAAATTTGACGGTCAGGTCAACAGTTACATTACGGTTACTGCTGATGAGGCGCTGGCTGCTGCCAAAGCAGCTGACGCGCAGATCAAGGCAGGTAAGGCGGGGCCTTTGACTGGCATTCCCATCGCCCAGAAAGATATTTTTTGCACCAATGGCGTGAAGACCACGTGCGGCTCGAAGATGCTGGACAACTTTATCTCACCCTATGACGCCACCGTGATCAGCAATTTCAAACAAGCTGGTGCAGTGATGTTGGGCAAGACCAACATGGATGAGTTCGCTATGGGTTCGTCCAACGAGACCAGTTTTTACGGCCCAGTGAAAAATCCCTGGGATCTAGACGCCGTGCCCGGCGGTTCCTCCGGTGGTTCGGCGGCGGTAGTGGCGGCGCGTTTGGCCCCTGCGTCCACAGGCACAGACACCGGTGGTTCGATTCGTCAGCCGGCGGCCTTGTGCGGCATTACCGGTCTGAAGCCCACCTATGGCCGGGTGTCACGCTACGGCATGATCGCCTTTGCCTCCAGCCTGGATCAGGCCGGGCCGATGGCGCGCACGGCAGAAGATTGTGCGTTGATGATGAATGTAATGGCCGGTTTTGATGATAAGGATTCCACCTGCATCGACAAGCCGGTGCCCGACTACACAGCAATTTTGAATGAGCCGCTGGCCGGCCTAAAGATCGGCCTGCCGAAAGAGTATTTCGCCGAAGGTTTGGATAATGACGTTGCCACTGCAGTGCAGACAGCGATTGATGAGTACAAAAAGCTGGGGGCGGAGATTGTGGAGATCAGTTTACCCAACACCGGTTTATCGGTGCCGGCCTATTATGTCGTTGCCCCGGCTGAGTGCTCCTCTAATCTGTCCCGTTTCGACGGCGTGCGTTTTGGTTATCGCTGTGAAAACCCAAAAGACCTGGAAGATCTGTATAAACGTTCGCGTGGTGAAGGCTTTGGCCCAGAGGTCAAGCGCCGCATCATGATCGGCGCCTATGCCCTGTCGGCCGGCTATTACGATGCCTATTATCTAAAAGCGCAAAAGGTGCGTCAGCTGATCAGCCAGGATTTCAAAGATGCATTTAAAGACGTGGATGTGATCATGGGTCCGACCTCGCCCACCGTGGCGTTTAACCTGGGCGAGAAGACTGATGACCCGGTCACCATGTATCTGTCCGATGCCTATACCATCGCTACTAATCTGGCTGGGCTGCCCGGCATGTCAGTGCCGTGCGGGTTTGTTGGCCGCCGCCCGGTTGGGCTGCAAATCATCGGCAACTATTTTGACGAGGCGCGGCTGTTGAATGTAGCGCATCAATTTCAGCAGGCAACTGACTGGCACACACGTACGCCAGCGGCCTTTGCTTAAATCACAAGAATTCGCGGAGTAACAACATGCAATGGGAAGTCGTCATCGGTTTGGAGATTCACGCCCAGCTTGCGACCAAATCGAAAATTTTTTCTGGCGCCTCGACTGCGTATGGTGCGGCACCCAATACTCAGGCCTGCGCCGTTGATCTGGGCTTGCCTGGTGTGCTGCCGGTATTAAATAAAGAAGCGGTGCGTATGGCGGTCAAGTTTGGCTTGGCCAACAACTGTGAGATCACCCGACGCTCGGTGTTTGCACGTAAAAATTATTTTTATCCCGATCTGCCCAAGGGCTATCAGATCAGTCAGTTTGAACTGCCTATTGTGGCCAAGGGACAGTTAGCGATCGAACTGGAAGACGGCACAAGCAAAATAGTTGGCATTACCCGTGCCCATCTGGAAGAGGATGCGGGCAAGTCGCTGCACGAAGATTTTCACGGTATGACCGGCATTGATTTGAATCGTGCCGGCACGCCGCTGCTGGAGATTGTTTCTGAGCCGGATATGCGCTCGGCCAAGGAAGCGGTGGCCTATATGAAAAAGATCCATTCACTGGTGCAGTATCTCGAAATTTGCGATGGCAATATGCAGGAAGGCTCCTTCCGCTGCGATGCTAATGTTTCGGTGAGATTAAAGGGTGAAGAAGAGTTTGGCACCCGCACCGAACTGAAAAACATCAACTCCTTCCGCTTTGTCGAGCGTGCCATCAACTTTGAAGTTGAGCGTCAGATCGATGTGCTCGAGAATGGTGGCAAGGTGATGCAGGAGACGCGTCTGTATGATCCTGACAAAGACGAAACCCGTTCCATGCGTAGTAAAGAAGAGGCGTTTGATTATCGCTACTTCCCGGATCCTGATTTATTGCCGATTGAGATTGGTGAAGACTATATCGAAGCGGTGCGTGCGACTTTGCCTGAACTGCCGGATACCAAGAAAAATCGTTTTATCGATAGCTATAGTCTTAAGGTTGAAGATGCTAGCACCCTCACCAGCGACCGTGCCCTGTCTGACTTTTTTGAGGCGACTGTCAAAGCGGGTGAAGATGCCAAGCTGGCCGCCAACTGGGTCATTGTCGAATTGCTCGGCGCGCTCAACAAGGATGGCAAGGCACTGGCTGACAGCCCGGTCTCAGCCGAAATGCTCGGTGGCATGATCAAACGCATCAAAGACAACACTATCTCGGGCAAGATCGCCAAACAGGTTTTTGCCGCCATGTGGGCAGGCGAGGGTGATGCCGATGCAATTATCGAAGCCAAGGGTCTGAAGCAGGTGACAGACAGCGGCGCCATTGAAAAGATTGTTGATGAGGTGCTGGCCAATAACCAGGCCCAGGTCGAACAGTATCGCGGCGGTAACGAAAAGGTGTTGGGCTTTTTTGTGGGCCAGGTGATGAAGGCTTCGCAAGGCAAGGCTAACCCAGGTCAGGTGAATCAGTTGTTAAAGCAAAAGCTGCAAGGCTGAGGCTGGAAAAACTTGCTTCGTTGATCCAGGGCCGCACATTGTTGCGGCCTTTTTAATTTTAGGTTTGGCTAAACAAAAGACCGTCTGGGCCGAAAAGCTTGTTATGGCTAATAATAACCAGGATGCATATCATGGATAAGGCAGTGGTCGACGCGGTGAAACAGAGCTTTGGTCGAGCTTTGATAAACAAGGATTTAATGAAGGATTTTTATGACCGCTTGATGAGCGATAATCCAGCGGTCGGCAAGATGTTTGCTAGGACCGATCTGGAAAAGCAGAAAGAGATTCTGAAGATGTCGCTATCGATGGCAATCCTGTTTTCACAGGATAATGTAGTTGCCAAGCATGCCATGGACAAGGTGCGTGAGAGCCACAGCCAAGCCAACCTGAATATCAAGCCCGAGTTCTACACAGTCTGGCTCAATTCTCTGGTCAGCGTGGTGGCAGTGTCAGACCCGGAGTTTAGTTCGGAGCTCGAGCAGCATTGGCGTCTGGCGATAGGGCAAGCCATCAATCACATCAAGTCTGGTTATTTGCCTGAGCCTGGCAGTTAAAAGCTGCCGATACTATTCAACCAAAAATTCAACCACAGCATTGGCCTTGTAGGTGATGCTGCCAAAGTCACTTGAACTCCCTTCAGCTTCAAGCGCATCAGACGCCGAGCTTATCCTGCCGATCTCTTTTTGCATCATGCGCGGACGCGCTTGAATCGTTTGGCTGAAGACATTCTGGTTAATGATGCGAATAGGCCTCAGTTGGATGCCGAGCTTTTTTTCATAGAGCGCGCGCTTTGTCTGGATATCGTCCAGCGCCGTTTCTAGCACTTTTAGTTTGTTGTCCTGTTCGCTTGAATCGCGATGTTCAGTTGCCCCCAGAAACATTTCTTTAGTGCCGTCGATCAGTCGGGCGATGGCCTGGAGCTGTGCTTCATTCTGGATCGAAATTTTGACTTCATTGTTAACCTCATAACTGCTGGGTTTGTCTTTGAACCAGCTGTGGTTGGGTGTTGAGGAAAATTTTGATGCCTTGATGTGTTCCTTGGCGATACCGGCTTGTTGTAGTGTTTGCCGCAGTCCTGCCCTAATGCCCTCGTTTTGTTCCAGTGCGTGTTCGAGCCGGCTTGCTTTGGTCTTGACTGTGATAGCCACCACGGCGGTATCTGTTTCGATTTTTCGTTCTGCCTCACCCTGGATGTTGATGATCTTTTTTTGCTCCAGCAGATAGTGCGACAGTTCACCTGGGCTGCCGCTGAGTTCAGGTGTGGCGAAGGCAAGCGCAGGAAGTAGGCTGAGGATGACTAGCGAGAAATACTTTTTCATGTCTATCTCCGATTAGGTGCCGTGGCGTTTGCTTAAATCAGTTCAAGCGCCAATTCGTGTGCCTGTTGTTGTTTGATGCAGAAAGCGGTCATCTCCAATACGCCCACGGTATTCAGCGACACTATCAAATAGGCTGCATCGGCGTATTCTGCCTCGGCCAAGTCAGTAGCCGATGGCAGGGCGGGGGCGTGCGGGTGTGAATGATAGATGGCGACCAGCGATTCGTTTTGTTCGCGCATGCGACGCATGGCGTCGATCTGTTCTTTAGGATCCATTTGATAACGCCGGGCTTGATCGATGGCGGTGTTGTCAATTGGGTAGCAGTGTTCGGCTTGGCCATCACGGCCGCCAATCAGGCCGCAGATTTCATTTTCCGGTGATTGTTGTGCCTGAGCCAAAATGTTGTTGACCAGTGGCCTGGGGAGTTTGAGCGTTTCCATGTCTGTTTATGTGCTTCCTTAATGTGGCAGTTTGCCCTGTGTTACGCGTTCATTATCGCCCAGATCTTTGTGGGTGATAACGTCAGTGTAGCCTTGCTGGTTTGATAATTCCCGCACAGCCATGCCTTGGTTGTAGCCATGTTCCAGCAGCAGCCAGCCGGGTGAACAAAGGTAGGGCTTCATCTGTTCAACGATGATGCGAATGCATGCCAGGCCATCTTTGCCTGGTGTCAGCGCATGCTGAGGTTCATGGGTTAGGCCGTTGTATTTCAAGTGTGCGTCGTCGGCATCGATATAGGGGGGATTGCTGGCGATCAACTGGAATTGCTCGCCTTCTTTCAATGCTTCGTGCCAACTGCCCTGGCGGAATTCAACATTGTTGAGTTGCAGTCGCCGGGCGTTAGCCTGGGCGACTTCCAGAGCTTCGGGGCAGATATCTGTTGCGACGACCTTACACTTAGATCTTTCGCTGGCGATGGCTAAAGCAATTGCGCCGGAGCCGGTGCCAAGATCAGCGATGTGCCAGTTGGCATCGTGGGGTATTTTGTCGAGCGCTTGTTCAACCAGCGTTTCGGTGTCTGGTCGTGGGATCAGGGTAGCGGGGCTGACCTGCAATAATAACGACCAGAATTCGCGCCAGCCGGTGAGGTAGGCCAAGGGTTCGCCGGATGAGCGGCGTTGTACCAACTGTTCAAATTGTTTGAGTTGTTGCGCTTCGACTTGCTGTTCTGGCCAGGCGCGGAAGTAACTGCGATCTTTTTCAAGCACGTGGGCCAACAGGGCCTCGGCATCAAGGCGGTCGATATGTAGCCTGGCTTGTTGGAGTATGGTGGCGATGTTCATGACGTTTATTCCCTCTCCCCCTTGGGGGAAAGGGTTAGGGTGAGGGGGTGTAAAAAATCATTCGCCACTCATTGCCGCCAGCAAGTCAGCCTGGTATTCGCTGGTGAGCGGGTCAATCACCTGTGCCAGTCCGCCGGTCATCACGTCTTCCAGTTTGTACAGGGTCAGGTTGATACGGTGGTCTGTGACGCGCCCCTGGGGATAATTGTAGGTACGGATGCGCTCGGAACGATCACCACTGCCCACCAATTGGCGGCGGGTGCTGGCCTGTTCGGCGGCGGCCTTGTCTTGCTGTTGTGAATTGAGTTTGGCTTGCAGCAGGGACATAGCGCGGGCACGGTTTTTGTGCTGCGAGCGTTCGTCCTGACATTCCACTACGATGCCGGAGGGCAGATGGGTCAGGCGGATGGCCGAGTCGGTCTTGTTGACGTGCTGTCCGCCGGCGCCTGAGGCGCGGAAGGTGTCTACTTTTAGATCGGCCGGATTGATGTCGATCTGTTCCAGTTCATCGGCCTCGGGCATGACGGCAACGGTGCAAGCCGAGGTGTGGATGCGGCCCTGGGATTCTGTCTCGGGCACGCGTTGAACACGATGAGCACCGGACTCGAATTTCATTTTCGAATAGGCGCCGCGGCCGATGATGCGTGAGATAATCTCTTTATAACCGCCGTGTTCGCCTTCGCTTTCGCTCAATACTTCCACCTGCCATCCCTGTTGCTCGGCATAACGCGAATACATGCGGAACAGGTCACCTGAGAAGATGGCGGCTTCATCACCACCGGTGCCGGCGCGGATTTCCAAATAGATATTTTTGTCGTCGTTGGGGTCTTTCGGCAGCAGCAGTTTTTGCAGCTCGCCTTCCAATTCGTCGCGCGTTGTTTTGGCGGCTTTGAATTCCTCTTCGGCCAGTTCCTTCATGTCAGGATCGGACATCATTTCCTGCGAAGTTTCTATGTCCTCAAGAGCCCGCTGGTATTTTTCAAAGCAGGCGATAACCGGATTGAGCTCGGCATACTCCTGCGACAGAGCACGAAATTTATTCTGATCGGCGATGGTGTCGGCATCAGACAGGAGCGCATTGATCTCCTGCAGCCGCTCGGAGAGATTCTCCAGCTTAGCGAGTATGGATGGTTTCAACGGTCTGAGTTTTTGAGTTGGAAAAGTAGGCGCGCAGCATCGAGCAGTTCGTCACGGCCTTCAAAGCCGGCCTGGCGCATCTGGGTGCTGGGGGCGTGGGTAAATTTGTTGGTTAGGTTGTGAGCGAGTTTCTGCAATACTTTTTCGGCATCGGCGCCATTGCTGAGCAGTTGCAGTGCCTTGGCCACTTCAGCATCGCGAATGCCCTGGGCGTGATCTCGGAACTGGCGGATGGTGTCGACCGAGTTGAGTGATTGCAGCCAGCCCATGAAGCGAGTGACCTGGGTGTCGATGATCTCCTCTGCCTGTTCGGCCGCCTCCTGGCGCGATTTTAGGCCTTCCTGGATGATCTCTTGCAGGTCGTCGACAGTGTAGAGATAGACGTCTTCCATCTCACCTACCTCTGGCTCAATGTCGCGCGGCACTGCGATATCGATCATTAAGATGGGGCGATGTTTGCGTTGTTTGACTGCGCTCTCGACTGCGCCCTTGCCGAGAATCGGTAGCTGGCTGGCGGTGGAGGAAATGACAATATCGGCTTCGGCCAAGTGGGCCGGAATCTCGCCCAGGGCGATGCCGTAGCCATCAAACTCTTCTGCCACGGCATGGGCTTTTTCGACAGTGCGGTTGGCGATAATCATGCGGCCAATGCCCGAGGCATGTAGGTGGCGGGCAGCCAGTTCGATGGTTTCGCCGGCGCCAATCAGCAGGGCCGTGTGCTCCTCCATGCCGCTGAAGATTTGCTTGGCCAGACTGACGGCAGCAAAGGCGACCGACACAGGGCTAGAGCCGATGGCGGTATCGGTGCGCACCTGTTTGGCCACCGAGAAGGTGTGTTGAAACAGTTTGTTTAGCAGTTTGCCAATGGTGCCGGCTTGTTCCGCCTTGCTGTAGGCATCTTTGATCTGACCCAGGATCTGGGGCTCACCCAGAACCAGGGAGTCTAGACCGCTGGCGACGCGCAAAACGTGTCTTACCGCCAATTGGTCGGGGTGTACATATATGTAAGGGCGGACCTCGGCGTCACTTAGCCTATGGTAATGTTCGAACCAGTCGATAACGGTATTGCCGTTATCCTCGTTGCTGCAACAGACTAGTTCGGTGCGGTTGCAAGTCGACAGAATAGCCGCCTCACTCACCTCGTTGGTCGAGGTCAGCTCATGCAGGGCGTCGGCCAAGCGATCAGGAGCAAAGGAGACGCGTTCCCTGATTTCAACCGGTGCTGTTTTGTGATTAATTCCGACGGCGATCAGGCTCATGGAAACTTTACTGCTGATTAATGGATCAAATGGAAGGAGAATTCTCCTGTAAATGGGCCGCAATGGCAAGTAGAGCAAGAAGTTAGACAGAATATTTTGGGGCTTGGTTCGCTACGCGGTAGACTAGCCAACTATTTATCATCGACAGGCCGTGTTGGCCATGCCGTGGAGGGCAGGATGAAGCCTTTAGGGTTAGTTTTTGGATCTTTTTTAGCAATATCAATTCTTTCGGGGTGCGCAAGCGCACCTCAGCAAGGGGTAATGACGGCGACGGACGAGGGTGAACGGGTATCAAAAGGGCCAAACTTGCCCAATATCGAACTTACGCCAGAGCTGCTGCACGAGTTGTTTGTGGCCGAAATTGCCTTGCAGCGCGGCCAATATTTGACCACGGTAAAGTCTTACAACCGCCTGGCGAAACAAACTAACGATTCGCGTCTGGTCGAACGTGGCACCCGCATCGCCATGTTTGCCCGTGAATATCAGACTGCCTTGGAATTGGGCAAGCAATGGAATGAGTTGGATCCAGGTAATTTCGATGCAGGCCAGATACTGACGGCCCTGCTAGTCAAGACTGGCGACTATGATGCCGCACTGGAATCACTTGAGCAGGTCATGCAACACGCCGCCGCTGACGAAAAAAGTCGCTATATGCTTATGATCCGCCTGTTCGGGCGTGAGCAAGACCAGGATGGTTCGCTAGAGGTCGTGCAGCGTTACATTGATCGTCATCCGGATGATAGTGCTGCTTTATATGCTTATGCTCAACTGGCTCTTAGGGCCGGCAAGCTGGACGAAGCAGAGCAAACGGTTGATCTGCTGCTCGAGAAGAAGCCCGATTGGGCTCAGGCGGTGATTCTGCGCACCCGTGTTCTTCAGGCTGATAACCGCGAGACAGCTGCGCTGGAATATATCGGGGAGGTGGTGACGCGTAACGGCAAGGACCTGGAGCTGCGTGTTCACTATGGCCGCATGCTGGTCGATGTTGATCGTCCTGAAGAAGCCTTGGAACAGTTTCGTAAAGTGCTCAAGGTGGAACCAGAAAATGATGACATTCTGTTTGTCGCCGGCTTGGTAGCGTTGCGAGTCGAACAGTTGGATGAAGCGCAAGACTATTTTCTGCGTCTGAATGATCGGGCCGTGCGCGTAGATGAGACTGGTTTTTACCTGGGCCGCATCGAAGAGATCAAGGAAAATTATCCCCGTGCGATTCGCTGGTATGCCAGCGTCAGTCGCGGTGAGAATTATCTAAACGCCCAAATTCGCAGTGCCTTGCTTTATGCTCGCGAGGGCGATGTGGTGTCGGCGCGCGCCCATCTTCATGCTGCGCAGGCGCGCAGTCCAGGGCAGAAGCTGCGCCTGTTTTTAGCCGAGGGTGAGATCCTACGTGATGTTGGTCATTTCGAAGAGGCATTGTCAGTTTATAATCACGCCCTGGAAGAGATCCCGGGCAATACCGAATTACTATATGCTCGCGCTATGGTGGCGGAACGACTTGGGCAGGTGGATCGGCTTGAGCGTGACCTGCTGGCTATTCTTGAACGCGAGCCTGATCATGTCGATGCCCTGAATTCACTCGGTTATACCCTGGCCGATCGGACCGATCGTTTCGATGAAGCTTATGCCTATGTTAAGCGGGCCATGGAGCTAAAGCCTGATACCTTTTATATTATGGATAGCATGGGCTGGGTGCTGTATCGTCAGGGCAAGCTGGATGAAGCGCTGGGCTATCTGAAAAAGGCGTTCGAAATGAATAACGATGCGGAGATTGCTGCGCACTTGGGCGAGGTGCTCTGGGTCAAGGGTGATCATGAAGGCGCGCGTGATATCTGGCAGAAAGCGCTGGAGCAGACCCCGGAAAGCAGCGCAGTGCTGAATACGATCAAACGGCTTGAGAAATAATAAATTTAGAGAAAAAATAATGTCGCGATTTATTACAGGCACCCAGGGTGCTAAAGCCCTGGGTGTTTTTTTTATGCTCATTACAGTTGCCATGCTGACGGCCTGTGCTACGCGTCCGATAGTGACTGACCAGCAAAGGTCGCAGGCATGGAAAGTCCACCAGCAAACGCTGGTTGGGCTCGAGCACTGGTCGTTTAGTGCCCGGCTGGCTGTCAAGGATAAGGTTGAGGATAGCTGGAGCGCCTCGCTGCGTTGGCAGCAGGGTGGCGATAGCTATGATATTCGTCTTTCCGGTGCGTTTGGCCAGGGGGCGGTGAGGTTGTTTGGCCACACCGGGTATGCCGTTATCGAAACTGCCGACCACGCTGCCCTGACCGCTACTTCGGCTGAGTTGTTGATGGAAGAACAGCTGGGCTGGTCGGTGCCGGTGCGTGGTTTGAAATACTGGCTTGTCGGTTTGCCTGAGCCGAGTCTAATTACGCGGCAACGCTTGGATGCCTTCGGTCGTCTGTCTGAATTGGAACAGTCTGGTTGGCAGGTTCGGTATTCCAATTATCAGCGTGTGGATGGGCTCGAGCTGCCACGTAAGCTGGAATTGGAGAATGCGCGCCTGCGTGCCCGTCTGGTGATCGACCGCTGGCAGCTGGAAGAAAAGGCGCCGGACGATGCTGTCTGAAGCTTGGCCCGCCCCGGCCAAGATCAATCTTTTTTTGCATATCATTGGTCGTCGCGACGATGGCTATCATCTGCTTCAGACCGTGTTTCAGTTTCTTGATTGCAGCGATGAACTGGCATTTTCCATGCGAGAGGATGGCCAGGTTCGGCGCCTCAATGAGGTCGAGGGTGTGGACGAGTCAGAAGATCTGACGGTGCGCGCGGCCCGCAGTCTGCAGCAGGCAAGCGGAACGTCTATGGGGGTGGGTATCCACATCAACAAGCGTCTGCCCATGGGCGGTGGCCTGGGCGGTGGCAGCTCGGATGCAGCCACTACCTTAGTGGCTCTGAACCGGCTCTGGGGGCTTAATTTGCCACAACAGCAGTTGGCCGAGATCGGTCTCAGCTTAGGGGCAGATGTGCCGGTATTTGTGCGTGGCCAAGCGGCCTGGGCTGAAGGGGTGGGGGAGGATATGACCTCCATCGAACTGCCTGAACCCTGGTTTTTGGTGCTGGTGCCCGCCTGCCATGTCTCAACCGCCGAAATCTTTGCTGCGCCGGAATTGACACGAGACGCGCAAAGCCTCAAAATACCGGCCTTTCTTGAAGGGCAAGGCATTAATGTCTGCGAAGTGGTGGTGCGAAAACGCTATCCGCAAGTCGACGAAGCCTTGAATTGGTTGTCCCAATACGGCCAAGCCCGAATGAGTGGTACAGGCGCCTGCGTGTTTGCGGCCTTTGCCAACGAGGCGGATGCGCGCCATGCATTGCAACAACGACCGGCCGCTTGGCAGGGCTTTGTTGCCAAGGGTTTGAATCGGTCTCCGCTGTTGGATCGTCTAGCCCTCGAGTCGCATTCAAACTAGAAAACAGTTTAACTATTGGGGTGTCGCCAAGTGGTAAGGCACAGGGTTTTGATCCCTGCATTCCCAGGTTCGAGTCCTGGCACCCCAGCCATATTTTTCCAGTGAGCAGAAAAGCGAGAGAGGTTAGGACTGTGTCTGACAGCAGGATGATGGTGTTCACTGGAAACGCCAACCCTCAGCTCGCCCAGGCGGTGGTCAAATATCTCGATACCTCCCTCGGTAAGGCGGTCGTTGGTCGCTTCAGTGACGGCGAAGTCATGGTCGAAGTGATGGAAAACATCCGCGGCCGCGACGTCTTTATAATTCAATCTACTTGCGCACCCACCAACGATAATCTGATGGAGCTGTGCGTCATGATCGACGCTATGCGCCGTGCCTCGGCCAGTCGTATCACGGCGGTGATTCCCTATTTTGGCTATTCGCGTCAGGACCGCCGATCCCGTTCTGTGCGCGTGCCTATCACTGCCCGTGTCGTGGCTGATATGATCACCGTCAGCGGTGCTGATCGTGTTCTGACAGTTGACCTGCACGCGGACCAAATCCAGGGGTTTTTTGATCTGCCGGTGGATAATATTTACGCTTCACCGATCCTGCTGGGTGATATCTGGCGTCATAAACAAGGTGACGACATGGTGGTGGTCTCGCCCGATGTAGGCGGTGTAGTGCGTGCCCGTGCCATTGCCAAACGCTTAGATGATGCCGACCTGGCCATTATCGATAAACGTCGTCCTAAACCGAATGTTGCTCGGGTGATGAACATCATCGGTGATGTGGAAGGCCGCACCTGTGTGCTGGTCGATGACTTGGTGGATACTGCAGGCACTTTGTGTCAGGCAGCCAATGCCTTGAAAGAGCATGGTGCCTCCAAAGTGGTGTCGTATTGTACTCATGCGGTGTTGTCTGGGCCTGCGGTGAGCAATATTGAAAATTCGCAACTGGATGAATTAGTGGTCACCGATACCATTCCGTTGTCGGCTGAAGCGCAGGCCTGCAGCCGGATTCGTCAGCTCAGCCTTGCTGAACTGCTGGGTGAAACCATTCGCCGGATCAGTAACGAAGAATCTGTGAGTTCGCTTTTTGTTGAATAAAGAGGAGAGCTTCTCCCCTTTAAAACCCTAAGCGCTAAAGTGACCGCCGGGGTTTTAATTAAGAATTTGCGCGGCCAGTTTTCTAACTGGCGCTGCAAACCATGCCGAGCCTGGTCGCGGGCGAGGTCTTACATTAACTGTAATGAGAGATAGAAAAATGAGTGTTGAAAATTTTGTGGTTGATGCACAACCGCGTGCAGACGAGGGGAAAGGTGCGAGCCGCCGCCTACGTCGTACCGGTCAGATACCAGCCGTTATATATGGTGGGGATCAAGATCCCCAGAGCATTAGTCTGGCGCAAAACGTCATGATGCAGCATCTTGAACATGAGGCTTTCTTTTCACACATCCTGGATGTCAAGGTTGGCGGCAAGACTGAAAAGGCGATTCTGAAAGATATCCAGTGGCACCCTTACAAACCCCTAATTGCACACATGGATTTCCTGCGCGTCAGTGAGTCTTCAATGATCAAGGTTCAAGTCCCTGTGCATTTTATTGGTGAAGATGTGGCCCCTGGCGTCAAGGCCGGTGGTATTGTGACTCACCAGTTGAGCACGGTTGAAGTGAGCTGCCCGGCGGGCAAATTGCCTGAGTATGTGGAAGCAGATGTCTCAGCCTTGGAGTTGGGCGACACTATTCACTTGTCGGACATCAAGCTGCCAGAAGGTGTCAGTATTGTTGAGCTGAGCCATGGTGAAGAGCATGACTTGCCTGTTGCTGCTGTTGTGGTCACGCGTGGTGGTGCTGCAGAAGAGGCCGAAGAAACTGCTGCCCCAGCCGAAGAAGGCGAAGCTGCGGCTGAATAAGTTCCAGGCGACTGGAGCTGAAGGAGACCGGCGTTGTCTGCTGTTGTCGCTTTGATTGTTGGGCTGGGAAACCCTGGCCCACAGTATCAAGAGACGCGGCACAACGCCGGTTTTTGGTTTGTGGAGCAGCTCGCCCGCCAACAGGGTGGGCAGTTCCGGCTAGAGAACAAATTTCACGCTGAAATTGCCAAGGTTGTGATCGGTGCCAAACAGGTCTGGTTGCTTAAACCGAATACCTTTATGAATCGCAGTGGCCAGTCTGTGGCCGCATTGGCGCGGTTTTATAAAATACCGCTGGAGAACATTCTTGTCGTTCATGATGAGCTGGATCTTGATCCCGGCACTGTGCGTTTAAAGCAAGGCGGTGGTCATGGCGGTCATAACGGCCTGCGCGATATCGTTGCCCAGATGGGTGGCAAGGATTTTATGCGCTTGCGTATCGGCATTGGTCATCCCGGTAACAGCAAGCAGGTAAGCAATTATGTGCTTAGCGGTGCTGGTGCGGATGAGCAGCGCTTAATGGATGAATCAATTGACGATGCCTTGGCGGTTTTGCCGCAAGTAGTGAGTGGTGAGTTTCAAAAAGCCATGAACACATTGCATACAGAAAAATAGACTTAGGATAAAGAATCATGGGAATCAAATGCGGCATCGTCGGCCTGCCAAACGTGGGCAAGTCCACGCTTTTTAATGCGTTGACCAAGGCCGGCATCGAAGCGGCCAACTATCCCTTTTGCACCATCGAGCCCAATGTTGGTGTGGTCCCGATTCCTGATCCGCGCCAGGACAAACTGGCTGAAATCGTTAAGCCTGAACGTACCATACCGACCACTATGGAGTTTGTTGATATTGCCGGTCTTGTTGCGGGAGCTTCCAAGGGTGAAGGGCTGGGTAACAAGTTCTTGGCCAACATTCGTGAGACCGATGCCATTGCACACGTGGTGCGCTGTTTTGAGGATGACAATGTAGTTCATGTGTCCGGCAAGGTCAGTCCGTTGGATGATATCGAGATCATCAATACCGAGTTGGCGCTGGCCGACATGGAAACGGTCGACAAGACCATTCAGCGTTTGACGCGCGTGGCCAAGGGTGGTGACAAAGAGGCAAAAGCTCAGCTGGCGCTGTGCGACGAACTCAAGGCGGTGCTGGATGAAGGCAAACCGGTGCGCAGTATGGGGCTGGATGCAGATCAGCACTACCTGATGCGTGACATGCATCTGCTCACCATCAAGCCGACCATGTACATTGCCAATGTGGCCGAGGGTGGTTTTGAAAACAATGCCTATCTTGATCAGGTCAATGAACTAGCCAAATCAGAAGGCTCTATGGTGGTGCCAGTTTGTGCCGCAATCGAGTCCGAGCTGATTGATCTAGAAGATGAAGAGAAAGAGATGTTCCTGGCCGAGATGGGTTTGGAAGAGCCGGGTTTGAATCGAGTTATCCGTGCCGGTTATTCATTGCTGGGGTTGCAGACGTATTTCACAGCGGGTGAAAAAGAAGTGCGTGCCTGGACGGTAAAGATTGGTGCCACCGCGCCACAGGCCGCAGGTGTCATTCATACCGATTTTGAAAAGGGCTTCATCCGCGCTGAAGTTGTCGCTTACGATGATTTTGTTGCGGGCAACGGCGAGCAGGGTGCCAAGGAGGCGGGCAAGTGGCGCCTCGAAGGTAAGGATTACATCGTTCAAGACGGGGACGTGATTCATTTTCGCTTTAATGTCTGATGCGCTTGTCTGGCTTGCCTTGACAATTCAGACTTAAACCCGGAAAATTCGCACTCCTTGTCGATGGGCATTCTGTCCAAGATGAAATGGCTACGTAGCTCAGCTGGTTAGAGCACATCACTCATAATGATGGGGTCCCCTGTTCGAATCAGGGCGTAGCCACCATTTCCTTATTCATTCCGATATTTTCTATGTGCTAGAGTGAGTGGCGCTTCTAATATAAATCTGCCTGAAGAGAGGTTGGTGCGTTGATTAAAAAAGTCTACGTTGATGAAAGCAAGATTCATGGCAAAGGTCTATTTGCTAAAAAGATAATCAAACAGGGTGAGACGATTGGCAGGATCAAACCCAATCCTTCCGAGGAAGATGGTCTACATGTGCTTTGGGTGAGTGAAAGTGAAGGGCACAAGGTTAAAGGGCCATTGAAGTATATCAATCACAGTCCTAAACCGAATGCCTGCTATTACGTGGATCTAACCGTGGTGGCATTGCAGGATATTGATCCTGGTGATGAGATTACCCACAATTATGGTGAAGACTGGCAGGTGGAGTAGCCCTGCCTAACCATGTCCTGCGAGATTGCGGTCAAGCCGGCGGTAGGAGATCGCCTCGCTTAGGTGCGCTGTCTCAATCGTTTCACTGTTATCGAGATCGGCAATGGTGCGCGCTACGCGCAGGATGCGATGACTGGCGCGTGCCGATAGGCCAAGCTTTTCGATGGCCCGTTCCAGTAATGCCCTGTTGTCTGAATCCAATGCGCAGTATTGTTCAATCTCACGGTTATTGAGTTGGTGATTGGCCTTGGCGCTGCGTTGTTGTTGTCGCGAGCGTGTCTTTTCAACGCGCAGTCTTACTGCTGCACTGTTTTCTTCGGTCGTTGGTCTATCCCCATAAAGCATTTCTTTCGGCACCTGTGGCACCTCGATGTGCATGTCGATGCGATCCAGGATTGGGCCTGAGATGCGGCCACGATAGCGTTGAACCTGATCGATAGTACAGCGGCAGCGTCCGCTGGCATCACCTAAATAGCCGCAGGGGCAGGGGTTCATGGCGGCAATCAATTGGAAGCGGGCTGGAAACTCGGCCTGCCGCGCTGCGCGCGAAATGGTGACCTTGCCCGACTCGAGCGGTTCGCGCAGCACTTCAAGTACGCGGCGGTCGTATTCCGGCAGCTCATCCAGAAACATCACCCCATTGTGAGCCAGTGAGATCTCGCCCGGACGCGGATTGCTGCCGCCGCCTACCAGCGCCACACCCGAGGCGGTATGGTGCGGTGCGCGAAAGGGACGCTGTTTCCAATTGGCCGGGTCAAAGCCGCCATGGCTAATGGACTGGATCGCCGCGGCTTCCAGCGCTTCGTCTTCCGTCATGGTGGGCAGGATGCCGGGCAAGCGGCTGGCCAGCATGGTCTTGCCCGTGCCGGGCGGACCGGCCATCAAGAGCGAATGTCCACCGGCTGCGGCGATTTCAAGTGCCCGCTTGGCATGATGCTGGCCGCGCACATCGCTGAGATCGGCATGGTTTTGTGGCTGTTGCGGAACCTCGATTTGTGGCAGGGGTTGAAGTTTTTCGGTGCCGTTGAGGTGGGCGCAGACCTTAAGCAGGTGATTCGTGGCTAGGATGATGGCATCCCCCGCCAGAGTCGCCTCGGCGCCATTTTCTTCGGGTAACAACAGTGTGCGTTTGGCGTTACGGCTTTGCCGGGCCACTGGCAGCACGCCACGAATGCCGCGCAGCTCGCCGCTCAGGGCCAGTTCGCCAACAAATTCATAGGCGCTAAGTTTATCTTTGGGAATCTGGCCCGAGGCGGCCAGGATGCCGAGAGCGATAGGCAGGTCAAAGCGGCCGCCATCCTTGGGCAAGTCGGCCGGGGCCAGGTTGATGGTGATGCGCCGGGCGGGAAACTCGAATTGGCTTGTTAACAGGGCACCGCGGACGCGGTCCTTGCTCTCTTTGACGGCTGCTTCGGGTAGGCCGACAATGGAGAGGCCGGGCAGGCCGTTGGCCAGGTGAACTTCAACCGTGACCAGTGGCGCATCAACGCCTGCGCCGGCTCGGCTGTAAACTACAGCGAGTGACATTTGCCCCCTCCCTTTTTTTATTGTTCTCTTAGTGCTTGATTATTACTGTGCGTGGCCCGTCTGACAATCCAATCTTGCGACTACAGTTCTTCTTTTAATTGTTGTTCCAAGTGGTCGATTTGGTTTTGCAGGGCGTCCACCTTGGCGCGGGTGCGGGCTAGCACGGCAGCCTGCACTTCAAACTCTTCCCGGGTGACCAGATCGAGTTTAGTGAAAGTGGCCTGCAGGGTGGCGTGAAAGTTCTTCTCCATGTCCTGTTGCAGCTCACGCACGCCTGCAGGCACGGCGTCGGCCAGTTTTTTGGCCAGGTCGTCGAGTACTTTGGGATCGATCATCTGCTCTTCCTCCTTGATTCGGTCTTCACAAGTGTACGCCAAATTAAAGTATATCAGTGCACCCTGTTATGGCGCACCACGGCGGTGCATGCGTACCGTGGTGCTTGTCCATATTGGTGCGTCAAGTGCTTGTAGGTGTTGCCTGCGAATATTAACTGATTGAAATTGTTAATTATTATAGATTGGCACGGCATGTGCTGAAGGGGTCATACAGCTGATTTATTTAGATGCACAGGTGTATGGGGTCGTAGAGTCCCAAAAATGAATTTCCAAGTTAAGGAGAGAGTAATGAAACTGGTTACAGCAATAATTAAACCATTCAAGTTGGACGATGTCCGCGAGGCGCTCTCAGAGATAGGTGTCCAGGGGATTACCGTCACTGAGGTGAAAGGCTTCGGCCGACAGAAAGGTCACACAGAGCTTTATCGTGGTGCCGAGTATGTGGTGGATTTTCTTCCCAAAGTAAAAATTGACGTGGCGATAGCAGAGGATCTGCTCGATCAGGTGATCGAGGCCATCAGCAAGGCAGCTAACACTGGCAAGATCGGCGACGGCAAGATTTTTGTCACTGGTCTGGAACAGGTCATTCGAATTCGTACCGGTGAAGCCGGTACTGAAGCCCTTTAAGCATTTCGGAGGTTAGTTACGATGGAAAATAATATTTTTCAACTGCAATACGCCATGGACACATTTTATTTTCTGGTGTGTGGGGCGTTGGTTATGTGGATGGCAGCAGGCTTTTCCATGCTGGAAGCCGGTATGGTGCGTTCTAAAAACACCACAGAGATTTTGACCAAAAATATCGCGTTGTTTGCGATTTCCTGCATTATGTACTTGGTCTGTGGATATTCGATAATGTACGGCGGCGACATCTTCCTGTCTGGCATTGCCGGTGGTGAAACCCTGGTAGAGGATGCCTTGGCTGCTTCAGCAGAAAACGGCTTTGATGGCGGTTCGGTTTATGCGGGCGCTTCAGACTTTTTCTTTCAGGTGGTGTTTGTTGCCACAGCCATGTCTATCGTTTCCGGTGCAGTGGCTGAGCGTATGAAGTTGTGGGCCTTCCTGGCGTTTGCTGTGGTGATGACGGCTGTGATCTACCCAATGGAAGGTTCTTGGACCTGGGGCGGTAACGACGTTTTCGGTATGTACAACCTGGGCGACCTGGGCTTCTCTGACTTTGCCGGTTCAGGCATCGTGCACATGGCGGGTGCGGCGGCTGCGCTGGCTGCTGTGTTGGTCTTGGGTGCACGTAAAGGCAAATATGGTCCAAATGGCGAAGTGAATGCCATCCCCGGCACTAACATGCCTTTGGTTGCATTAGGTACTTTCATCCTGTGGATGGGCTGGTTCGGTTTCAACGGTGGTTCAGTACTGAAGCTGGGCGATATTGCCAATGCTAACGCGGTTGCCATGGTGTTCCTGAATACCAACGCGGCGGCGGCTGGTGGTGTGATGGCTGCGCTGATTACTGCTCGCCTGATGTTTGGCAAGGCCGATCTGACCATGGCCTGTAATGGTGCGCTGGCGGGTCTGGTGGCGATCACTGCCGGTCCTGACTGGCCGTCTCCGCTGATGGCGACTGTGATTGGTGTTATCGGCGGCGTGCTGGTTGTGTTCTCTATTATCACTTTGGATAAGCTGAAGATCGACGATCCCGTCGGTGCTATCTCGGTCCATGGTGTGGTCGGTATCTGGGGTTTGCTGGCGGTTGCCTTGGGTCCGAACGGTACCTTCATGGGTCAGATTATCGGTGGCCTCACTATCTTCGTCTGGGTATTTGTTGCAAGCCTGATCGTTTGGTTTGTGCTCAAGGCTGTCATGGGCGTTCGTGTCAGTGAAGAAGACGAGTACAACGGTGTCGACCTGGCCGAGTGTGGTCTGGAAGCCTATCCAGAGTTCACTTCAGCCGGTAAGTAACACCAACCCTCCACAACGATTGGGGTGTTAGGCCCGGGCAGGCAACTGCCCGGGCTTTTTTGTGTAAGCTAGATATAAAATCTATTTCTGGTGGTTGCATGCCCCGATTAAAGCTCGAACAATTATGCTGTAACATGCTTAACCCCATCGATCTTGAAATTGATGCGGGTGAATGTGTCTGCCTTTCGGGGCCATCCGGCTCAGGTAAATCCACCTTGCTGCGAGCCCTTGCCGATCTTGATCCTCACCAAGGGCAGGTTTGGCTGGGTGATCAGGAACAGGCTGGCATGGCGCCTAATCTTTGGCGTAGGCAGGTCGGTCTGCTGGCAGCCGAAAGTCACTGGTGGTTTGATGAAGTCAGGCCTCATTTTCCGCGTATCGAACAAGACTGGTTTGAGGCGCTGGGTTTCGGGTTGAATGTACTCGATTGGCAGGTGAGCCGCCTTTCCAGCGGTGAGCGCCAACGCTTGGCGTTGCTGCGTCTACTGTGTCACCACCCCAAGGCCTTGTTGCTGGACGAACCTAGTGCCAATCTTGATGTAGATAATACGGCGCGCATCGAGCGTTTGATTCTTGACTACGCCAAAACCTATCAGGCACCGCTGTTCTGGATTAGTCATGATGCAAACCAAATTAAGCGTGTCGCTCAACGTCATTACCGGATAGAAAACGGAGCGCTGCAGAGGGAGGTGCGATGAATATCATCATACTTAGCTGGTGGGACGTTGCCATAGCCGCGTTGCTGATCATGGCATTGGCGGGGTTGTCATTCTGGCAACGTTTGGCGTTGGAGCGACAGATACTCATTGCCGCCGTGCGCACCGTCATTCAGTTAGCACTGGTCGGCCTGGTGTTAAAAATCATATTCGATGATGTGCGACTGATTTGGGTTGTACTTATGGCCAGTGTGATGCTCTCTGTCGCAGGCTATGAAACCATGGCGCGGCAAAAGCGCCGCCTGAGTGGTTGGTGGGCCTATGCTATAGGCACTGTATCGCTGTTTGTTTCATCCTTCACAGTCACACTGTTTGCATTACTGATTATCATTGGCAACGAGCCTTGGTATCAACCCCAATACGCCATCCCGCTGTTGGGCATGATGCTGGGCAATACCATGAACGGCATCGCCCTCAGCCTCGATCGACTCATGAACGGCGCCTGGCAACAACGTGCTGTTATCGAGCAACGTTTGATGTTAGGGCAAACCTGGAAACAAGCCATGACAGAATTGCGCAGCGAAGCTATGCGCGCAGGAATGATCCCCACCATTAACGCAATGGCTGCTGTTGGCATTGTCAGTCTGCCCGGCATGATGACGGGTCAAATTCTTTCCGGCACGCCACCGTTGGAAGCAGTCAAATATCAAATGATAATTATGTTTATGGTTGCTGCTGGAGCTGGATTTGGCACGGTAGTGGCATTGCAATTAGGCACGCGCCGATTGTTTGATGAAAGGCAGCGTCTGAGGTTGGAGCGGATGAAGGTGGTTAGTTAATGCTTTTTCTTGCTTGATGTGTCTGATAAATGTTGGTTCAAGA
>CALZIQ010000027.1:0-11020 GCA_945787735.1 uncultured Chromatiaceae bacterium
ACTGTTATTAACTGAGAGGTTAAACACGCCACTCTCAAGGGTTGTAGCGCTGATGGCGCCTTTTGTTTGTTCCTCATGAGGGCGGATAAAGACGGGAATGCCGGCCTTGGTCAGAGTGCGAACGCTAACCTGGTTGCCTTTTGTTGCGCGTGTGCCAGGCAGCTCTTCTATATAAATCCTATAGAGCTTTTCCTGTAGGTCCGAGTTGGTACGACTGCCTACACGTAACAGACGTGTTTCACCCGGGGCGACGCTGAGTAGCTTGGGAAAGGCAATCAGATCGTTTGTTTCTGTGATCACATCCTTAGCATTTTCGTCTTGTGACCAGGTATAGCTCGAGACCTGCAGCTTAATCTCTTCAGCGGAATTGTTTTTGATATTGATAATGTCGGTTTTCTGTCCCGGTTGAAAAAACAAACGCACCGGAGACAAGGTAAAGTTTGCTGCCAGCACCGAACCTGGTAGCAGGCATGTCAGTAATAATAGTGATATCAGCGTTTTTATTGAGTCGAAAAATTTCATGTCGTCCATATTCCAAAAAAGGGAAAAGGGAGGTCTAGCCTCCCCTTCCCCTGTCTCTCTTCCTATAGGATTAATAGTTGACCGTGATGGTCACACTGCCGGCATAGGCACCTGCCCCTACATCTTGCAGGGCGGGCACACGACCATAAACGGTGTGTGTGGTTGGTGCATTACTGGCAGGTGTATTGGTGATGTTGCCTGGGTCACCCAATACGTTACCCCAAACGGTGCTGCCAGGAGCGTCATTGTAAAGTTCAAAGTTGAGTGTGTCGGTGCCGTCGGTCATGGTGCGGCCGGCACTGATGTAAACTTCATATAGCGTGTTTTTAGTGCAGCGAACACCTACGTCACCATTCGCGTCGGTTGGGGTGGCCGCGGTGGGGTCATAGTTACCGAAATTGATATCGGTGACACCCGCGATGTTGCACACGGAAGGCACGTTGGCATTGGCGTTCAAGGTGCCGGTAACTGTGGCTGCATGGCTCATGCCCGACAGAACAATAGCTGCGCTGGCGGCGGAAAGGGTGATTAGTTTCTTTAACATTTTCTCTACTCCAAACTACTTTATTGTTTTAAATGGGGTTTTGTTTTTTTTACCCCAGTCTCCTGGATTTTTTTCTGCTGATGAATCAGTAGATTCAGTGATGTTAACGGCGTCACATTTTCAAATGTTTAATGAATTCTTATATACTTGATTGGGTTGATGGCTTTTTTGTGACGCAGTTAACGAATTTGGATTGTTGTCCCGTCTTCTATTGCTTCGCTGGGGTGTGTAATTAGGCGTTGTCCATCATCCAGGCCGGCCAACACCTGGGCTTGCAGGCCATTACGCTGCCCCAGTTCAACCTTAACCCGCCGGGCCGTGTCGTCTTCAGCAACAAATACTGCCCAGGCATCTTCTTCACCGTCTTTATAGCGAAACAGCGCGCTGGCCGGGACAGTCAGCACATCCTCTTCTTCCCAGAGGATAAAACTGGCCTCGACCCGATAGCCGTCGCCCAGGCGTTGCCATAAGCCAGGTTCGGAGACGAGATCGGAGATTACCAAGACCCGTTGTTCTTCCACCCCCAAGGCCGAGACCTTGGTGAAGCCGACCGGCTCGATGGTGCGCACGCGCCCTTCCAGCGGGTGATCACCGCCCCAGCGCTCAAACAGCACACGGGTGCCGGGTTTGATTCTGACTGCATCGGCGGAGAGCACATCCACCTCCACCTCAAGTAGTTTTGGGTTGCCCACCTCAAGCAGGGGTTCACCGGCACCGACTACGCCTTCGCTTTCTTTGAACACCTTTAATACACTGCCGCTGATGGGGGCGGTGATGTCGAGTTGTTCACCCCCTTTGGTGCCGGCATAGGCCAATACAGTCTTGGCGGCTTCAAGTTCATGCCGGGCAATATCAACCGCGAAGATGGCGGATTGCTCATGTGCCCGGGTGCTGCGGACTCGGGTGAGGGCCAGGTCTTCTTCATCCTTTGATGCACACTGCACCTTGCACAGATCGACAATACGTTGATGTTTGATGCGCGCCAGTTCGGCCTCGGCCTGAGCGGCGCTTGCCTGTTCTTTTGCTGCATCAAACGCGGCAGCGGCGGCTTCGACACGGGCCTTAGCCTCGGCGCGGCTGCGCGGATCGAGCACTGCTGATGGCAACGCCTCAAGCCGGGTCAGCGACTGGCCTTGTTCGATGACATCCCCCACCTTGAGTTCGATACGGCGCCCATAACCGGCGACCGGGGCAGAAACAATATATCGATCTTTGATCCGGCTTTTGCCTTCCTCTTCGATGGCAACACGCAAGGGGCCGCGCTTGACCGTGGCGGTATTTACCCACTCCGGCGCAGGCTGAAAACCATAGATGAGTAAGACCACAATAATGAGGACACCAATGCCAATACCGATGATTCTGCGCCAGTGCATACCTTACTCCTTGGTCTTTAATACGCCTATTAAGTCTAGTTTATCCAATTGTCGCCGCACCAATAGGCCCGACAGCAAGGATGAGATCAACACCACCGTGGTTGCAAAGGCATAGGTACTGCTTTCTAGAATCACCGGCACTCGATACAGCTCAGACTGCAGCTCGGAGGCGATCATGTAACAAAGCCCATAGCCAATGCCGAGGCCAATGGGAATCGCCATCAGTGCCAGCAGAGCCAATTCCCCTAGCAAGATATAAGAGATCTCAGCACGGGTCATGCCCAACACCCGCAGGCTGGCCAGCTCACGGCCACGTTCGGTCAGGGCGATGCGGGCGCTGTTATAAACCACACCAAAACTGATGATCACGGCAAATACCGTCGTCACCATGGTGACGAAGATCATGGTCTCGTCCATCATCTTATTAAAATTATCAATCTCGTTTTTGCGCTGCACCGTGGTGGCGATACGTGGTGTATGTTTGAATTCACGAAAAATTTTGTTAGCCTGGGATGAGTCGATGGACAAATAGGCACCGCTGATGGCGCGGCCTTCCTTCATTAGACGGTTGAGTGCATGAAAATCCATATAGGTCGTCACGCCCAAATACTCTTTCACTAAGGCCACCACAGGAATCTGCTTGATGGGCCGATTGCCCTCAAGAATCTCCACCGTGATTATGTCGCCTGCCTCAATGCCCAACATCTGGCCAAGAAAGTCGGTCATGATGATGCCCTCGCGCGGCAGATCGATATAATTCAGATCAGTATCAAGCAAGCGGCGCAGATCACCGTCTGATTTAAACCCTAGAATTGCAGTGCGATGGCTGCGGTGTTCGTGCTGCAACTTCACCGGCACATAACGAAACACCTCCACATTCTCCACGCCCTCCATCTGTTTAAGATTGTGACTGGCACGATGCGAGGTGGGATTGGTGAAATACACGGTCAGGTCCTGGCGTTGAGCCAGGCCATAATGCAGCTCCATCATATACCCGACCGTATCCTGCTGAAACTGACCGGTCATATTGATACCGCAGGCAAAGGCGATGCCGATGATGGTCAACAGCGACTTAAACGGCCGCCGTTCGATATGGCGCAGTATCATGCGATTGGGGGGCGATAACCAACGCTGCAGACCAAGTCGTTCCAGCCAGGTTTGATGATAGGCCACCGGCGGTGCCGGGCGCATCGCCTCTGCCGGTTGCAAGCGCGCACCTGAACGCACCGCAAACAAAGTGCCGAGCAGGGCCGCGACGATATTGCTAAGCACTGCATTCGTCACCACACCCGGCTGCAAATCATAAAGCAGATAGGGAAAGCGGAAGAACTCCATATACATATCGCTCATGCCCTTGCCCAGCCAGGCGCCGAGGATAATGCCGCCCAGCGATCCCACCAGCACAATCACCATCACCAGTTTGAGAAAATGCCAGCCGATGGACATATTGTGATAACCAAAGGCTTTCAGCGCCGCGATCTGCTCGCGCTGAGTGGTGATCATGCGGCCGATCACCACGTTGAGCAGAAACACCGCGATGCCAAGAAAGATCACCGGAAACATAGACGCGGTCTGTTGCAGCGATTTGAACTCTTCGTTGAGAAAGTTATTAGAGAGTTGGTCACCCCGGTCATAAGCACCAAGGCCGCCATAAGGTTTGATCAGATCGTCCAGCCGTTCGATCACATCCTCCGCATCCACGTTTTTACGTAAACTGATACTGATATCGTTAAAGGCCCCTTCCATATCAAAGGCGCTGGCCACACCCTTATGTGCCATCCAGAGAATGCCGTAGCGTTCATAGTCGGGCCAGGCGCTACCCGGCGGTAGTTGATAGATGTACTCAGGTGAAATGGCCATGCCGACGATCGTTAGCTTTTTGCGCTTGCCATTGATGATGGCGGTTAGATGATCACCCGGCTCAAAGCCATGGGCTTGAGCGAACGATTCCGACACCACAATCTCATCATCACGTTCCTCCCGCACTAGGCGGCCCTTGGTTAAAAAGAGTTTATTAAAGCGTGATTCGCCATGGCCGGGGATAGAGATCAGGCGGCCGGTGATCGGCTCATTAAACCCTTCGATGTCGAGATTGACGTTCGACACCACTCGTGTCTCCACGCTCTCGACACCGGGGATCTCAAGCATGCGTTGTTTAAGGCTTTGCGGTGCGCGCTCGAGCAAAGCAAATACCTCGGCGAAGCGGTAATCCTGATAAAAACTGGTGCGGGTGAGTTTGAGTGAATCAAGCGTGCTGTGCAGCATGATAAAGGTGGCGATGCCGCAGGCGATGACGAGGGTGATGGCAGTGGCCTGGCCTTTGAGATGCCAGAGGTCACGCCACATTTTTTTGTCTAGGGCACGCATAAAAATAGTATAGCTCAGGCCGAAAATTAGAAGGTTTGTAGTTCCCTCCCCCTTCACGGGGGAGGGCTAGGGAGGGGGTGAGGTTTTGAAACGCCAGTGCGATGAAAGGTTTTTATGCCGGTTGGGTTGCTTGAGTAATGTTTGAGTGTGCGATTACTTGCTCCAATCTAAACTTATGGATTATGTCTTCCATGCGTACATTTTCATGCTCTTATCTAATGTAGACAACAATAAAAGTCAGCCTGAAAATCATACCCCAGGTTTTTAGTCTATAAATAGATTGAAGGGGTGACAAAAAATTAATGCCATGAATGTTATTCAGATAATTACGGCTGCAATTACGCTTATTGGCGGTGTGTTTTTTTATCTGCTAGAGCGCATGCCCGGAACCACCTATTTCATTCCCAACAATTTCAATCAAGCTTTAGTCGCAGATGATTTTGGGTTTATTAACCAGGCCCTACCGAGCCTTATCCATCCGTTCGCGTTTATCCTGCTGACGGTGGGTGTGCTTGGCTGTAAAACAAAACGCGGAATTTTGTTTGCCAGCTTGTTCTGGTTAACGCTGGATGGATTGCTGGAGCTAATACAGCACGACGCGGCTAATCAATTTTTAACGCCTCTGCTACCCGCATGGTTCAACAAAATCATTGTTCTCGACAATGTCAGGATTTATATGGAAGTTGGTAGGTTTGATTTCTTAGATCTGGTCTTTATTACACTAGGTGTAACAGCTGCATATTTTATCTCATTACTCACTCGTAAGGAAAGGAATTCCTATGAACAAGCCAATAAACAAACAGAATAAATTGACACTGCGACACATAGCGCTAATCCCCGTCACCATTCTCGGTCTGGCCAGTGTCATTGCCAGCAATGGTAACGGCATTAGTTCGGTTGCATTTGTCAGCGACCGGGATGGCGGCAAGAGTGAGATATATTCAATGGGTGCAGATGGCTCCAACCCGGCTCGAATTACCAACAACAATGCTAGCGACAGTGCCCCGGCATGGTCTCCAGACAAAGAAAAAATAGCTTTTGTCCGCAACCTCGGCGGCAATGATGAAATATTTGTTATGAATCGTGACGGCAGCAATGAAAAGCGTATCACGAATAGTCCAGGCCTCGATGCTGGTCCTGCTTGGGCGCCAGACGGCAAACGCATAGCATTCGAAAGTGATCGCGCTGATGGCCCTGGAGACATCTGGATCATCAACATCGACACCGATGAACTTAGCAATGTCACCCATAACGCTGCCTATCGCGATGCAGAACCCACCTGGTCACCAGACGGCACACAAATCGCTTTTCAGCGTCACATCAATAACAATTGGGAGATCTGTCTGATAGCGGCAAGCGGTATCAACGACCGCTGTATTAGTAACAACCCTGCCCATGATCAATTCCCTGCCTGGTCACCGATAGAAAGCGAAAGCGTGCAGAGCAAGATTGCCTTTGAAAGCAACCGAGACAATGGACGCATGGTCATTTACGTGATGAATTCCGATGGCTCGGAGCAACAACGCCTGACCGCACAGGATCAAGACAATTTTTTCCCGGCATGGTCTGCACTGGGTGACTCCATCGTTTTTGAAAGCAATCGGGACAACAACATGGAAGTGTATAAAATGAAGAGTGATGGAACAGGGCAGACAAATATCAGTAATCATCCAGCCAAGGATGGAATGCCTGATTGGTAGGGTGTCGGACATGTGAATTTGGCAGATTTTGAATCCGTCTTATCATTTCGGTACATGCGAAATATGGGGCTGGGCGTTGTGCAGCCCCCGCGCCTCTATCACTTCTTTTATGCCCTATGGGGGCTAGAGGGGAAGAAGGGTGGGGTAGCGGTAAAATAGTGTCAGCAACAAAAAGCCCCGCCGAGGCGGGGCTTTGTTGTCTCAAACACTAAAACTCAGGATTCCTTCGCCTTTTCACCTTGTCGATAAACAGAATATACGTAAACGGGAATATCCAGATCGCCAAGGTATTCCTGAATCAAGGGCTGTACATCAACCCAGTCCAGCCCGCCGACACCGGTTGCCAGGCGGGGCAGAGCCAAGGAGGTAAATTTCTCTTTGACGGCCATTTTCTTCAGCGCACGTAAAGCATTTTTCACGTTTTTGACCGTTGCCTTACTAGGGCATGCACCTCGGCCATAACCACCCTCTTGAGTAATCAGGTTTACAATGCGCACACCATCTGCTGCGGTCCACACCCATGCCTCACCTGGTGAGGGGTGGTGTATGTGACACCAGTGGTGAAAGTCTTTGTGCATTGAGGGCAGTTTTTCATGCAGTGATTTTGCCAAGCCTTGGCTCATAGGGTCATTGGCAGCCACGCCGTGTGCAATAGCTTGGGCGCTGCTAAAGAGGATGTCGCCTTCAACTTCGATAATCATGTGTTTTTAAATCCCTAACATTAAGTGTGGTGGCCGGGGCGGTGTAACGCTTTGTTGAATAGGCCTTGCTTTCCCTGGAGGCGATTCAGTCATACTGTGTGCCCTTCATTTTATTATGTCGGCGCTTAGTGGGTAATGCATTATATCTATTGTAAATCAACTAATAGGTGGAGATATTATAATATCTTGGGGGTTCTGAGGGACTCAACATCGTGATAATAAGGAGTGGATCAAACTGAAATTGGTTATGATCCACCCCGGGTTGGATTTACTGATTAGCTGCGGTGAAGAGGTGGCAGGCACCGCAATCAATCCCTTCTTCCCGTGCATGTTTTTTGTGGACCTTCTCAAAGTACTCTTGGCCCGACCATTCATCGGATTCGTCTTCATGACAGCTGCTGCACAATGGCTGACCGTTGCGTTGGCTGAGGGGCGAGTAACCGAGTCCGGCGAAGTCGATGCGTCCGAAATCGCCGTGGCAGGCTGTGCACTCTAAGGCGTTTTCTGCTGGGGCCACTTCATGGAAAATCCCCATGTAGCGTTCGGTCGGTGCAAAGTCATATCCATTCGCCAATGGCCAACCGACCTCGCTGGCGCCTTGTTTTATCGCTGCGTCAATATTGCCGGTTTGGAATAAAATACCTGTCTTCAGCGGGATCAGATATTGAGTATCACGATCTCGTGGTTGTAATGCTTCATGACGTTTGAAAGCAAACAGCTTGGCATTGCTATCGCTGATATCTCCCAGCGGTTCAGCCATCACCACACGGCCACTATCGTCCGGCAAGGCGGGCGTGCCAAACTTGTAGAATCGCGAGAGACCGTTAAAGAAGTGGTACTCAGGTGTCACATTGGCGGCACGATCGATATGGGGCTCGTAGAGCTGTTTGCTCTCGACTATTTCTGCCGGTTGGCTGAAATCACGAAACATATCTGTCGAGGCAATACGGGCGTAGGCTGGGATATGGCAGACAGTGCAATCTACCCGGGCGGTATGCCGATCAAGGTTGTTGTTGTCATGCGGCTGGGCATCATGACAATTGGTGCAGCGCACTGGCTCATCCAAGTCCGTGGCCTGCATGTCTACACCTCGACCGGCAATTCGATGGTTTTCTGTCTTATGACAGCTGATGCAGTGCAGCCCGGCACCGCCGTTTATGCGTGAGGCCAGATGCACATCAAACCACGCGGGCGGGTCGCGGTGGGCTTCTTCAATATCGCCGCGTTTGTTGTTGCAACCACCGCCGGCATAGGCGTGGCAATTCACACAAGTGCCCTTGTCGGGCGTGCGCTGGATGTTGGTAATGGCATCGAGCAGGCTTACCTGCATCTTTTCCGGCGCGGGTACGAATCGGAATGCGCCAACCACTTGAGCAACTTTGCGTTTGTAAGTGTTGGAATGACAGACCAGGCAATCGATATTTTCCAGCTGCGCAACCGTTTGTTCAGGTGCGGGTTTCAGGCCGCGGCCGACATGGCACTGGGCGCAACCGCCATCGACCTTGTTGCCCTCCAGATTGGTTAACTGGCCGATGAAATTGATATCGGGAAAGCCGCAGAAGTCGTTGATGGAGCCAAGCTTGCCGCCGCGGTCCAGATTTACGGCATAGGGTGCCGGGCCGTTCCATTGATAGTGCAATGATTCGTGCACATGTCGACTTGTCTCCAGGTGGCATTGGTTACAGGTCTTGCTGCCTTCGTAGTTGTCAAAAAAATTGGCATGCGATATCTCGTTAGATTCGTCAATAACCGGGGCTTGATCACAATCTGCAGGTGCACCGTCAACATCCTTTTGTTGCACCCTGTCACCTGTCTGAGCCTCTATGCGACAGGGTACGGCGTCCATAATCGTGAATTTGAATTTCCATTTACGGTCACTACGCACAATAGCACTACCTAATAATGCATTGGTTTTGGCATTACGGATAGTCACTTCAGCGCCGGGAGTTTTGCTGCGTCCTTTTATCTCCAGTTGGGCATCATCGTCTTCCCACTCGGCCTCTTTGATGACAAAGTCGGCGCTGCGTTGATTGCGGTCGAGCGTATGCTCATCATCATCAGAAAAGCTGAGCGGCGGATAGATATACATACAGACAAATAGGAGAAATGATACCAATAAAAGATCTACAGATTGGGGTCTTGAATGTTGAATTCTCATAAATTTTCTCCCTTGCATAAATATTAGTGAGGGATATTAAGTCACCTCACCAGAATCATATGATTGCCACTACAGCATTGGCCTTTGTTGCGTTGTTTATGCCCTGAACAACCCTTGCAAGGTATAACGAAAAATCATTCTGTTTGGTTCCATCAAAGATTCGATTTTTTTCAAGAAATTTTTATGATGATGAAATTCTCTAATGTAACCACCGGTATTAGAGTGAGCTATTTGAACCTGAGGGCATGCTGTGATGGGTAAGAATCTTTTCTGATTTTTTATGTGCGATATTGTTTTGCACAATTTTCCTAGTATTTGTTTGTTCGAATGCCATTATTTTTATGTGCTGAGATTGGAGTATCAATGACATCGTAAATCGTTCATGTGGCGTGCTTCGTCTAGCTTATTTAATGAAACGTATCGAGAATTGATATTGATATTCTTCGCCATCGCTTGCCCTAACAGCTGCAAGAATGGTTAGGATGATGTCCATTAACCACAGTGCAAATATAAGCAAAAATCCGATTAGAACAAAACACAATAAAAAGGCAGTAATGAAGTAGATGAAGAGGCTGATCCGGAAATTAACCGCCTGTTTGCCGTGTTGGTCGATAAATGGATGTTGGTCTTGTTTTGTGCGGTTCTGTTGAACGTTTGGCCAAACAGATTAATCCGGATATGAGTGCGATAATGCCGGCTATTGCAGAAACAGTACCAGTGATAACGAGAGGATAGTGTTCATAAACATTGTCATACACGATCAGTTCAATGTTGCCTGCATTAGCCTCATGGATGTCATCTTTGTTCAGCGATGTCGAAATTTTAATTTTTCCAGGTGGTGGGATTTTTATTTTGTCGAAGCTGACTTCAATGGTGACTTTCCCCCAGGTCTTTCCTATTTCTTTATCGGTTGTGTTTTTTGTTCCTTGGTTCCAGCTGATAGTTGTTTCTTGCTGGTAAAGAGGGTGTTGGTTCTGGTCAAGAACTTGATAACGAAATGATAATTGATACTGCAGCTCTTCCTCTTCATTACCCAAGCTCATTTTTAATGTATTGCTGGTTATTGTTGCCTTTATAGCAATCTGAATCAGTTGTTCGGTATTTATTGTGATTATTGGGGTGGTTTACTCGGTGCCGATATTGAGTGTGTCAACATGCTGCTTGTTAGCGTTAACTCCATGGTAGATCGCAGTGCCAAATACTAATACGCTCGTTATGCATAGCAAACAGCCAACGCTTAATAACGTAATAGGCTTATGCGCGGCGATTACTCGTTACATACTTATGTCCACTGGGTAAGTTTGTTGCCATCTTTGTCTGTAAACGAACCAATAACAATCATAATAAAGTCGATCAGTGTCCAGATGCCGAATGCGCCAAGCGTGAGCAGGTGCAGTATGCCAGTACCTATTTTTCCTGCATAAAAGCGGTGAGCGCCAAATATGCCAAGGAAAAAACAGAGAAGAAAGGCAGGGAGTATGCGTTTGCCCGACTCTGCGGCTGCAGGTGTGGTTTCAGTTTCAGGTGTGGTGGTTTCGTTCATGGTGACTCCATTCTTATTATGGCTCTTCCCCTGATTGAGTGGGTAGGTTAACGTAGTTTTTATGAGAGACAAAGATTTATACGCCCAGATATTGGGGATCCAAAGTCCTTGG
>CALZIQ010000027.1:11030-32189 GCA_945787735.1 uncultured Chromatiaceae bacterium
ATGCGTTTGCCCGACTCTGCGGCTGCAGGTGTGGTGGTTTCGTTCATGGTGACTCCATTCTTATTATTAACGTTAAAAAATACCGATTTGGCAATAGCCTAGGGGATTGTCGGTTTTCAACGGGTTTGCTTTAGTCTGTTACCAGCTGATCTCCTGTGGCGTTAACTTCTCACTGTTGATTTCAATCTTGCCAATCTGTCCACCACTCAAATGAATCACCCGATCAGCCATGCCTGCAATAGCCGCGTTATGGGTAATCACTGCCGTGGTGGTGCCAAGCTCACGGTTAATACGCTCGATCACCTCTAACACCAGAATGCCGGTCTTTACATCCAGCGCGCCGGTAGGTTCGTCGCACAACAATACTTCGGGGCGCTTGGCCACGGCGCGGGCAATGGCGACGCGTTGTTGTTCGCCGCCGGAGAGTTGGGCAGGGAAGTGGTCCATGCGTTGCTCCAGGCCGACCATTGTTAGTGCGTCTTCCGGTCGCATGGGGTTGAGTGAGATTTCGGTGACCAGGGCGACGTTTTCTTTTGCCGTGAGGCTGGGAATGAGGTTGTAGAACTGGAACACAAAACCCACATGCTCACGCCGGTAGGTGGTGAGTGCGTTGTCGTCGTACACACTCAGGTCATGGTCGTGGTAACGCACGGTGCCGTCGGTGGGAGTGTCGAGTCCACCGAGGATGTTTAGTAAGGTTGACTTGCCACTGCCTGAGGGGCCGAGCAGTACCACGAATTCGCCCTGGTAAAGATCCAGGTCAACACCGCGTAGGGCAGGCACTTTGACTTCACCCATGTCGTAGGTCTTGGTGATACCACGGGCCTGAAAGACGGAGTGTTGTGTGTTAGTGACGGGTTTGGGCATGGTTGTGTTCATGGTTTACTGTTTGATTGCTGCTGTCCTATTTATTCTCTCCCTCACCCCATTATGGGGAGAAGGGACTTTCCGGCGTAGTAGTGAGTTCAGTGTAGCGCAAGAGAGTGGTGATTTGTCCTGATTGCACCAACCTTGGTTTTTTTTGGTCAGTCGAGTCTGAACTCGATACTGAATTCAGCCCCCGGCTGGCGATTGATTACATCCACCTTAGCATCCATGTGGCGCGCCAGTTGTTGCACCAGCGCCAGGCCAATGCCTGTGCCGACGGTTTGCCGGGTAAGTTCGTTTTCGGCGCGGTAAAATAATTGGAAGATCTTTTTCATCTGATCTTTGGCGATGCCCGGGCCATAGTCGCGCACGCGGAAGATAACACTTTGTTTATTGCGTCGAGAACAGTGCACTTCAATCTGTTTTATTTCAGCGCTGCGGGAAAATTTAATGGCGTTATCCACTAGGTTGATGATGATCTGGGTGAACAGGTCCAGGTCGATCTTTATCTTCTCGCCTGATTGTTTGCAGTCATCAATCAGCTTCAATTCAAAACCGCTGTGTTCAAGCTGAGATGTCAGCTTGGATCGAATCGTGTCCATGATCTCGATGACAGAGACAGGCGTCAACTCAATCTGCATGTCATGGCGGTTCATACGTGCTAGTTGCAGCACATTGTTGATCAGGCGCGTCAGCCGTTCGCTTTCATCAAAGATGTAATCGTAGTACTGCCGTTTTTTGGTTTCATCGGCCCAGCCCTCGCGCAGCATTTCGCCGTACATGCGGATGGAGGTGAGCGGGGTTTTGAGTTCGTGGCTGACGGCAGAGACAAAGTCCTGTTGTTGCTGCGCCAAGGTCAGTTGTCTTTTGCCCAAGCGATAAAATAGATAACAGCCGCCAATCAATACAATGGCCAGGATAAGCGTTACCCATGTCACCACCTTGGCGCCGGGGCCGCTAGGCAGACGGTTAATGCTATAAATCAGTTCCACTTCGGCCAGTGGTGCTGACAGGCGTGTTTGATAGAGCAGTTCTCCCTGAAGCTCTGCGGCGCTGGAATAAAGTTGGCGGCTGCTGCGGCCACTGATGACGGATAGCACCTCACCTTGAAAGGCGAGCACCAGGTTGCTCATGTCGGACAAGGCGGTTTCTTTAAAGGTAGATTCGATCACGTCCTGAACAAAAGCCTGTTGATCGAACAAAATTCCTTGAGTATAACGCGCGCCATTGCGCCACACTTTTCGGAACAGTACAAAGTGACCGCTGTCGAGCAGGCTGAAGCTGAACGGGTCCAGTTCGCTTTCGAAGGTGGTGATGCGGATGGTCTGTTGTTCTGCGCTGGTGATAGCTTTAGCCATCACGGGCGCGGTCTGTAAGGGCTCAGGCAGCATGGTCTGCTCTTTGCGCACGGCGCGTTTTTCATCCAGAAAAATCTGTTTGCTTGATTCTATCGGCGCGCTGCGTGCCTGTTGTTCGAATTGGGATTTCAATTTCAGTTCTTCGACGCGGCCGAGCGACTGTGTTATGCGTTGCTCGCGCTGGCTTGAGTCATCGCGTCTTTCCAGGCTGTCGAAGGCGGCTTGCGCGGTATCACTGTCTATTTCTTCCTCGACCATGATGCCCGAAAGGTCAGGTGCTGCCACTATGTCGGTGGCGGGAGAGGGGCTCAATGCCATGACCTCGTTTTTTCTTGCAGGTTGACGATCTTTTTTGGTCTGTTTGACCAGCTGGTTTTGACTGAGGATCTGTTGAATACGTTGTTGTAGCGCCATGCGCTGTTGTTTTTCATCTTGATTGATGCCGAAGCTTTGCTCGGAGCCCTGTGCTGGTAACAAAGGCGTACTGAATTCGCCTTCGGCATCTACCTGAAAATAACCCAACACACCGGGCAGGTCGGCCTCAACTGGAAATGTTGATAAGGGCGAGCGTTGTAGGATGTTATTGCGCATATTACCGGCGATATTTAAAAAGGCATAGTCGGCGAAGCTACGTTTCTCTTCTTCGGCAATGAGTTGGTTTAGGCGCTTGTCGATACGAGTGCTTAGTTCTTCTGCCATTACTTGGTGCTGGCGGAAAGCCTCCCACTTCATCTGGCTCAGGGCCTGATAGATGAGAATAGTGGTGGGGATGGCCAGGGCCAGAAAGAACAGCCCCAGGATCAGGCGTAGATTGTTGAGCTTGTTTTTCATCTTGGCTCAGGCATCTTAATCCGTCATGAGGCGATAGCCTGCGCCGCGCACGGTCACGAGAAAACGTGGCGCACTTGGGTCGGGCTCGATCTTGCGGCGCAGCTTAGCCATGTGAATATCCACGGTGCGGGTTTCGATGTCCATGGTTTTGGCATAGCCCCAAACTTTGTTGAGAAGCTCTTCGCGAGGCACAGGGCGATCGGCATTGGCATACAGGTATTCAAGGATGTCCATTTCACGACGGGTGAATTTGATGGCCTTGCTGTTGAGTTGTCCAGCCAGGTTGAGAGTATCGATTATGAGAGCATCGCCCAGTTGAATCTTTGCGTTGGTCTCAACACCGATGCGGGCACGACGTAGTACAGCCTGCACCCGCAACACAAGCTGGGCCACCGAAAAAGGTTTGGCGACATAGTCATCCGCACCCAGGCTTAGACCCTGGATGATGTCTTCATCGTTGCTCTTGGCGGTGAGCATGATAATGGGCTGGTCTGAGTCTTGTTCACGAATGCGATTGCAGATATCAAAGCCATTCATGCCCGGCAGCATCACGTCGAGCAAAATCAGATCAAAGATGCCGCTCAGCGCCTTGTTTAATCCTTCCGGTCCTTCATCGGCCCAGTCAACTTCATAGCCGTGAAATACAAACACATCCACCAGGCCGGTGCGAATGGCATCTTCATCTTCAACAATCAAAATACGAATCTTCTTTTGCATAACAGTTTCAGCTTAGCAGTTTGGTGCCCTGTGGGCATGTAAATGTTTTGTAAACATTGGCAAAAATGTTTTACCAAAGTCTGTCTACAGTGTCGTCCTCTCCACGCCTAGACTGAATGCATCATCAACCACAAGAGGGCAAGAACATGGCACTGATTCATCGTATCACTCATCTATTTAGAACTGATCTGCATGCCGTGATTGACCAGCTGGAAGAACCTGCAATGTTACTCAGGCAATCGGTCAGAGAGATGGAAGAGGCACTCGAGCACGAACGCAAGCAATTAAAACTACAGCAACAACAGCAGAGCCAGCTAAGCAGTCGTTTGCAGGAATTGGCGGATACAGTAAGTACCATCAATGACGAACTGCATGTTTGTTTTACAGCAGAAAACGAAATGCTGGCGCGAGTGCTGATCAAGCGAAAACTTGAGCATAAGCAGCTGCATAAAACTCTCGTATCAAAACAACAGGGGCTTCAGCAGAAAATCAAGGAAACCCAACAGCACATCGATGAATGTACCCCCCGTCTTGAGTCGATGCGGCAGAAGTTTGACCTGCTGGTGGAAGAATCACAGCAGGAAACAACAGAACCTCCATGCCCGGTAAATACAGTCACCGATGCAGATGTGGAAGTAGCGCTGCTGCGCGAGAAGCAGCAAAGGAGTGCATCATGAAGCGGCCGGGATTTTATGAAGGGGTATTGGTTGCAGTAGTGGCTAGTGTGACTGGTACGGTGCTGTATGGCGTAATGACTATGTTCTTTAGCGTCGCCTTCAGCGCCCGCGCAATGGTCACCATGATTTGCACGGCATATCTGTTGTATCTGCTCTGGCACAGTCCGAAGAAGAGTGGCCGTATCACGGCCGTATTTGTTTGGTTTATGAGCCTGTTTGGTGTCTGGCTGCTTGATCCTCCTTTTGTTGTGTATCTGATGCTGTTGGTGGGTGTCTTGTGGCTGATCCGTTCGCTGGCCTTTTACCGCAGCATTACTTCTGCTTTGGTGGATTTAGGTCTGAGTGGCTTTGGTCTACTGGCTGGGCTGTGGGCGTTTCTTACAAGCGGCAGTCTGCTATTGGGTCTGTGGACGCTGTTTCTTGTTCAGGCCTTGTTTGCACTGATACCCCTGCAGTGGTCCCGCTCGATTCAAAGCAATCTTGCCGGTCGCGATGATTCATTCATGCACGCCCATCGTAATGCCGAAGCGGCGCTGCGCAAACTTTCACTCAGTTAATTTAGGAGAACACCATGAAAACCAAACTATTTGCCACCGCATTATTTGCCTTGACCGCTGTCGCTGTCATGTTCTATCCGATGAAACAGAGCACCGGCGCCATCACACCCATACCGATTGACCCAGTGGTGGTGCCTCATATCACTAACGCCAATGAACGTCCCAAGGTGGAGGTGGTGTTTGTGCTCGACACCACCGGCAGCATGGGTGGTCTGATAGAAGCGGCTAAGGAAAAAATCTGGTCCATCGCCAGCAACATGGCCTCTGCGCATCCTGCACCCGAGATTAAGATTGGCTTGGTGGCTTATCGTGATCGTGGTGATGCCTATGTCACGCGTGTGATCGATCTTTCTACTGATCTCGACAGCATGTATGCTTCGCTGATTGAGTTTCAGGCTCAGGGGGGTGGCGATGGCCCAGAGAGTGTCAACAAGGCATTGTTTGATGCGGTTAATCAAGTCAGCTGGAGTCAGGATCAAAACACCTACAAGGTTGTGTTTCTGGTTGGTGATGCACCACCACATATGGATTATCAAGACGAGGTGAAATATCCGCAAATCCTCAACGTAGCGCAAAGTAAAGGCATCGTAGTGAATACCATTCAGTGCGGACAGAATCATTCCACCACACAGGAATGGCAGCGTATTGCCCAAGTAGCGGGAGGAAATTACTTTCAGGTCGAGCAGGGCGGCAGTGCTGTCGCCATTAGCACGCCTTATGATCGCAAGCTTGCTGAGCTGTCGGCCAAACTGGACGATACCCGACTCTATTACGGCAATGCTGAAGAAAAGGCAAATAAGCAGCGCAAACTTGAGGCAACTAAAAAACTACATGAAGAAGCATCGATTGAATCACGTGCACGACGGGCAACGTTTAATGCCTCGGCCAGTGGTGCTGACAATCTACTAGGTGAAAATGAACTTGTAGATGATATTGTCAGTGGCCGGGTGGACCTCGATGCTGTTGATGAAGCTAAACTGCCTGAAACCATTCAGGCCATGTCACCGGCTGTGCGGCAAAAGGTGATTGAAGAAACCGCAGTAAAACGCGATGTGTTGAAAAAACAGATTCAACTGTTGAGCAGTCAACGTTCAGTGTTTTTGAAAGAGAAGGTTGAAGAAAGTGATGTTTCTAAGGATTCGCTGGATGTGAAAATCTATGGCGCGGTCAGGGAACAGGCCAGGGTCAAAGGCTTGAGTTATGAAAATGAGATGGCTGAATATTAATTTGGTGAGCCCCTGTTTTTCCCCTCCTCATGAGGAGGGGGGTTGCGCTAATAGGTCAGGCTTGATCATTGCCTGTCCTTGATTTTGTTTTTCGAGCATCGTCGTTATCTCCTTAGAAGGCACCGGTTTGCTAAAAAAATAGCCTTGGGCATATTCACAATTAAGAGATGCTAGATAAGTCAGTTGTTCTTCCGTTTCAACGCCTTCGGCGATTACTTTTAAGCCCAAGCCGTGTGCCATGGAAATGACGGCATTGATCAGTTCCTTATCTGCCGGATCTGTGTAAATATCCTGAACAAAGCTGCGGTCGATCTTTAGGGTGTCGAAGGGATAGTTTCTCAGGTAGCTGATTGACGAATAACCTGTGCCAAAATCATCCATTGCAATTCCTACGCCTGAGCCATGCAATGATTTCAGGGCATCATTAATATATGCATGGCCATCCATCAGCACCCCTTCTGTAATTTCAAGTTCCAAGGAGGAGGCTGGCACCTTGGCTTGCTGCAGCGCTTTTTCAATTAATGATGCAAAAGCAGGATCACGGAACTGGCGCGGTGAGATGTTAATAGCCACTTTGAATGATGGGCTGTTCTCTTGTCGCCATCTGCTGACCGTCTTGAGCGATTGGTCCAACACAAACTGACCAATAGGCACAATCAATCCATTGTGTTCGGCGATGGGGATAAACTCTAGTGGTGAGATGTCGCCCAGCGCAGGGTTGTGCCAGCGAAGCAATGCCTCTGCACTGATTATCTCTCCACTTTTAATGTCGACCTGAGGCTGATAGCAAAGCCGGAACTCATTGCGATGAAGTGCGCCGTGCATTTGTTCTTCTAGGGCAAGTCGTCGGGACACCTCCTGATTCATCGCATCGGTGAAGAAGGAATAGGTATTTCGTCCCAGTTCTTTCGAGTGATACATGGCAGAGTCGGCGTTGCGCAGAAGTTCCGACGGGCTGCCGCCATCATTGGGGTAGATGGCAATGCCAATGCTAGCAGTGAGTACCAGCTGGCGAGCATCAATACTGAAGGCTTTTCTGAAGGTGTCGAGCACATTTTCCGCTACCATGCGGGCGTCAACTGAGTCAGTGAGTCCGCCGAGTAAAATAATGAATTCGTCTCCCCCAAGACGTCCGACGGTATCGCCTTTTCGTATCACCTTAATCAAGCGCTCAGCCGCTTCGATCAAGAGTTTGTCACCCGTCTCATGCCCCAGGGTGTCGTTGATTTTTTTGAAATCGTCTAGATCCAGGAACATTGCGGCAACTTGCTGATTGTTGCGATGTGCGTCTTTTAGTAGTTGCGATAAGCGGTCTAACGAGAGCAAACGATTGGGCAGATGGGTCAGTGAATCGAAGTGTGCCTGTTGCAGAATATGTTCTTCTGCCAACTTGCGTTCGCCGATCTCCTGGCGTAAGCAACGATTAGCTCGCATCGTTTTCATGATGCTGACTATCAACACGAAAACCACAATTGTGGCCAGCAGCATGCTTTCTTTCCAATAGCGATTTAAAATACGTTTCAACGTAATTGGCTGCGCCAGATAGGGGCCAAGGCCAGTCTCTCGAAACAGGCTTGCGACCGAGCTATAGTCTTCCGGAATGGTCCAGCCATGAATGCCGGCTGCTTGTGCGGCAGCATCGCTGTTTTCCATTGCGAGCAGTGCTACAAGTACTTTTTCTGCGAGTTCCCCTGAGGTTCCTTTGACTTTGGCAAAGGGCCATTCAGGGTAGAGTCGTGTGCTCAGTAAATAGGGGTAGTCTGGTTCATTCCTCTTATTGACGACTTTGATTTGATCAAGTCGAAGCGCATCCTCCGCTACTAGCCCTTCAATAAGATCGGAACGTACAAAGCCGGCATCGGCTTCGCCTGCCAAAATCGCTTCTACCACCTTGCGGTGATTCATGAGTTCAATAATTTGGGCATCGCGACGCAAATCAACGCCTTGAGAAATCGCTTCTCGCAAATGAACCTGCCAGCCGCCCAGGCTGGACTGGGAGGGAATCAGAATCCTTTTTCCGGCAAGATCGGCGTAGTTATTAAGGTCGCTCCTATCTGGGCGCGTGATGACAGTGCCGCCAAACTGGTCCAGAATGCCCTGGGGGCTCGATAGGCGCAGCGTTGCCAGGCGCGATACATGTCCGCCGAGTTCCAATTCGGTGTAATGCCCCGGATTGGTAATCACGAAATCAACCTGCCGTTCTTCCACCGCGCGAGTTAATTCATCTTGCGAATAGGTTAAAGGGATGATCTCAAACGCTAAAGGCGTTAGCCGTTGCGTGAGATAAACGCCATGTTCATGCCATCTTTTAACCGCCACATCTTCACCTTTGTAGGCAAGCACAGCAATTTTATAGGGCGCGGGGGATGTCTTCTCCTCAGCCAATAAAACAAAAGAGAGTGATACGCCTATTAACGCTGTAGACAAACCATAAAATGAGCGTAAAAGTGTCGGCATGACTGTGGATCCCCCACCCACCAGTTATTGTCTTCGTCTGAATCAGTATATCTAAAGGCGGTTAAAATTGATTAATATTTATAGCTGTCTGTTATCACTTGTTTTTAATGTGGCATCTTTTGCCTCCGGTATTTGAACTTCAGCCACGATATATAGTTCGTTCTGATACCGCGTTGCCTTGATCATCTGTTCGGCCATGCGGTGGATGCGGCTGTTTTGTTCGAGAATATCGATCATGCCGGGGATGGGGGCGCGTAACTCGGCACCGGCATGCAGTAGCACTTCTTTCACGGCATGATATGAAAGCTCTACTTGTTCCATTTGCGCTTCACAGTCTACAAAAGAAAAACCATCGGCCTCGCGATCGGTTTGTTCCATCAGGTTAACGACATCCAGACGAAATTGGGTGATTTAATCTGCCAGTGTGATATCGGTTACAGCTTCAACGCTGGACTGCGCCCTGGCAATCTCAAGTGCCAGTGCATTCAGGGCCAGCATTGGCGATACGGCAACGGTTTTGTCGAGGTATTTTGGGCGTCCTTCGATTTCTTCCAGGGAGACAAAACGTTTTTCCAGGAATCGCGTTAACCAGCCAGAGGCGGGCCACATCAGCAATACACCAAGAATATTGAATGTGGTGTGAAACAATGCCAGCGTGATCGCTGGGTTGTCTTCCATGCCGAGCAGTTTGCCGGTGTTGCGCACCAGCCAGAACAGCAGTGGCAGTGTCAGCAGTGCCACCAGGCCTGTTGCCACATTAAAAATAACATGTGCGGCGGCGACACGCTTGGCATTGGGGGTTGCACCGATAACGGCAATCATGGCCGTTGAGGTGGTGCCTACATTGGCGCCATACACCACGCCCAAGGCCTGAAACAAGGTGATGAGGCCGGCATTAACAAAACCGATGGTGGCGAGGGTAACAACTGCCGATGATTGCACAATGGCGGTGATACTGACCCCGGTGGCAAGGCCTCGGGCAGGGGAGCGGGTCCAGTTGCCCAGGATGTCGCGCAAGGCATGCCCGGCAGCCAGTTTGAGGCCGTCGGTAATCATACCCACCGCCAGCATGAATAGGCCCAACCCGCCCAACAACATGCCGATGGTAATTACGGTCTCTTGCATAGGTCTACAGCATATTCGATAACAGGGTCGCTATTCCCAGAAAAGCGAAAAAGCCCACCACATCCGTAACCGTGGTCAGAATAATAGAGGATGATTGTGCCGGGTCTTGCCCCAGTGATGAGAGGACTACCGGAATAATGACGCCGGAAAAACCCGCGGCGACCATGGCAATCACCATCGATACACCGATCACCAAGGCAAGCCCCCAAGAGGTGCTCCACAACAGCACGCCTGCGGAAGTCAGCACAGCAATGGCGATGCCATTGATGAACGCCGCACCGATCTCTTTTCTCGCCACCTTTAACCACTGGCTGGTACCGATTTCTCGCAGTGCCAGGCCACGCATGGTGACTGCTAATGCCTGCGCGCCGGTATTGCCGGATTGCCCGGCCACTACCGGCAGCAGCACGGCCAGTGCGGTGAACTGCGCAATCGTGTTTTCAAACAGTCCGACTACCGCGGCGGCAAAAAATGCGGTGATTAGATTGATGGAGAGCCAGGGTAAACGTTTGCGTACCACGAAGTTGATATTCGACAAGGCGCGCTCTTCGCGGCTGGCGCCCACCATGGTGAGCATATCGACACTGCTTTGTTCGCGCACCGCATCCACCAAGGCGTCATAACGGATAACGCCGATCAGGCGGCCGCTTAGGTCGATCACCGGCAAGTCGGTGATGCGGTGTTGCTCTAACTGCTCCACCACTTCTTGCCGCGTTGCGGTTGCCGTGACCATGGCGGGAATGGGCTGTGCCAAGGTGGCCAGTGTTTCTCCAGGCTCTGCCAGCGCCAGTTTGTGTATCTCGACCACGCGCTGCAGATGCCCCTCTTTATCGATGAGGTAGAGTTGTCGGGTAAAGCGTGGTTTGAGTTTGCGTATTCTGTGCAGCGCTTCTCTGACGGTGAGGGTTTCGTACAAGGGTAGAAAGCGCGGATCCATGAGTGAGCCGGCGCTTTCTTCCGGATATTGAACCAGCATGTTCAATTCGTTTCGGCGGCGCTCATCAACCAGTGATAACAGGTATTGGCGTTGTTCTTCATTCAGTCTTATTAGTATGCGGGCCAGATGGACTGGGTCGCCACGTTGCATGATTTGCCCGGCATGTTTCTCTGACAGTTGTTGCAGGGCGGTGCTTGCCTTGTCCTGCATTAGGCTGTCCCACAGCATGACCATGTCGGTAGGGGCTTGTGCCTGTAAGAATGTTATCAGGTCATTTGTGTTTAATTGATTGGCGGCATGCACAGCCGGTGAGGGGTGCTGGCGTAGAAACGCCTGGTTCAAGGCCTGGACCGCATGATCAGCATGGCCGCTCATGGGTTCTTTTCCTTGTTTGTACTGGCGATGCTGAAGACGCTATTGAGTAACTGGATTAAGCTTAGCCAGTAAAGCTCGGCCATAGAGAGCAGGCCATCCATTGAGTCATGATGATTAACGCTTTATTCGGTGGTTATTTCTTGTAATCGAATATAATCCAGCAGGCCGATCAAGGTGTTGTCGCGTTCTACCACCGGCAGCCTGCGTCGCGTCGCCCAGGCCGGGTGCGACAACGCTGTTTCTGCACTGGCATGCGCGGATATAGGTTGTATCTTGCGGCTCATGATATCCCGCAAGCGGACGTGGTGGTTCGAGATCATTAATTTCCCCAGCTCGATCAGCCCGAGCAAGTGGTGGGCATTGTCTACAATATAGATTTCACAACTGACGGGATGATGAAGACGTTCGATGCGGCGGATGGCCTCAGCCACACTGATTTCACTGGGTAACATGGTGATAACAGGATCCATCAGGTCACCTGCGGAGACGGAGGCGAAATTCATAAAACGTCGCATGCGGTTGCGGATTTTTTCCGGCCAGTAGCTTGAGAGTTCATTCTGTTTGTCGGGCGGCAATAGGCGGTAGATACGCGTTGCCGGAGAGACCGGCATGTCAGACAACAGCTTCGCGGCCAATGCCGCCTGCATGATCGACAGGCAGGTCGCTGCCCTGTCTGGTAGCATGGCGGCTGCCACGGGGGCAACCCGCTCTACTGATAATTCATTGAACAGAGCGGCAACACTTTCTGCCAATACTTGCTCCAATACCCTTGCCGCTTCGACCGGGTAATGTTGGAGGAATTCAAGCGACAGAGGATTATCGGTTTTCATCTCAACCACCCTTTTCGATAATCATTGTCACTTCTTCATCAAACAGCTTTGCCGGTACGTCGACACTGCCGGCATCGGTTTCGATGATGATCCGTGAGATAGCGATGTCGATGATTCGACCCTCTATGTCACCTATACGCACCTTGTCACCAATCGCATAGAGAGAGCGAAGTTGATTGGCGGCAATGATGTTGCTGACATGGGTGCGCGCGCCCAGGCCAAATGCTAGCGCGATACCGCCCAAGGTCGTGGCCAGAACAATGCCGGCGATGATAGAGAGGAAGGCGATTTCAAAACCGATCTGGTCGATGCCGATGATGATGGCAATAAACAGAATGATAATTTGAGTGGTACGGCCCAACATGTCGCTGTGCGACAGCCCGGCCGAGCTGGCGGCTGTGCTCACCAATTCGCGTGCCAGTGAGCTGACCACGAAACCGACCAGCACAATGAGCAGTCCACCTATGGCAAGGGGCAGATAAGCCAGGATTTCCCTGAGCCAGGTGCCGAAGATATCCAGCCCCAGAATCTCGGTGGCGAGGGTAATAAAGACAAGCATCAGCAGCCAGAAGACCAGCTCACCCACGATGCGGGTAGGTGGTTGGTGGGGTTGCAGGTGTCCTAGCCCTTGCTTCGAGGTGAAGCGGTGCCACAATTGGTCCAGCCTGCTGATTGCGCGCACAATCAGCAGGCGTAATAATCTGGCGATCAGCCAGCCAATCACAAGTACCACAACAGCTGTCACTACCCTTGGAAGGTGTTCCAGCACCTGGACTGCCATGTTATGAAATGCTTGGGTCAGTCTATCCAGCGTCGAAGCGGAGTCATTCATATAGTTACTCCATTGCTTTAAGTAGCTGCCAATCGTGCCACTGATTACAGTGGTGCTATTGCATTAATAGCCTAGGTTATTTAACTGACTCTAGGTGACTCTAATTTGCTTTGCAATCAATTCTTGGCGATGCAATGGGTAGGATATTAAATCCCCATTTCTAATGGAGGGAGGCTAAAGTGATAGCGAGAAATCAGTCCCAACTCAATCCCCCGGCGGTCTGATACTCAGTTACTCGTGGTTCAAAAAAGGGTTTTCTCCTCGCGGATATTGGCTTGTCCGTCCAGGTCTATGTTGTGCATGGCGAGGATGTCTGAGGTGGTAGTAAGGTAGGTCAGCACGTGTTCATACACATGGCATTCGTTGTCCGAGGTGTAGAGGGTGATTTCGCTGCTGAAGTTGGAGCTGTGCACCCTGTCCATATGCTGATTGGTGTAGTGGGTATTGCACGGGTCCTTGACGGTGAGCCAGGGGTGGCCGGTAGCTCTTGCGCCACTTCTTGATGCCTTCTGAAGGACCACGATGGCGCTAAGCAGGCGATAAAGACTAACGCTGGTTTATGCAGGCAAGATTATGAATGCGTGTTCTTGATGCGCTAGAAAATAGAACTGCGTCGACAGATTGTTGACAATAGTGGAAAAACATAAAAGGCTTCTCATTGAGAGGCCTTTTACTATTTGATTTATATGGTGGGCCTGGAAGGACTCGAACCTTCGACCAATGGATTATGAGTCCACTGCTCTAACCAACTGAGCTACAGGCCCTTTGCGAAGTGGCGTAGTATAGCGTGCCGTTATGCTGTTCGCTAGATTCAAATAAAAAACCCGCTGCAGGCTTGAGTCTGCAGCGGGTTTTTTGGTTTGGTAAGTGCTAGTCCTGCAGAAAGCTGCGCAGGTTTTCAGAGCGTGATGGGTGACGCAGTTTGCGCAGGGCTTTGGCTTCGATCTGGCGAATACGTTCACGGGTGACGTCGAATTGTTTGCCTACTTCTTCTAGGGTGTGGTCTGTGTTCATGTCGATGCCGAAACGCATGCGCAGTACTTTGGCTTCACGCGCGGTGAGGCTTTCCAGTACGTCGGTGGTGGCTTCTTTCAGGCCTTCGAAGGTGGCTGAGTCTGGTGGTGCCAGCACGTTGCTGTCTTCGATGAAGTCGCCCAGGCTGGAGTCTTCGTCGTCGCCGATGGGTGTTTCCATGGAGATCGGTTCTTTGGCGATCTTGAGCACTTTGCGAATTTTGTCTTCCGGCATTTCCATGCGTTCGGCCAGTTCTTCTGGCGTGGCTTCGCGGCCCATCTCTTGTAACATCTGACGCGAGATACGGTTTAGCTTGTTGATGGTCTCGATCATGTGTACCGGGATACGGATGGTCCGGGCCTGGTCGGCAATCGAGCGCGTGATGGCCTGACGAATCCACCAAGTGGCGTAGGTGGAGAACTTGTAGCCACGACGGTATTCAAATTTATCCACGGCCTTCATCAAGCCGATATTGCCTTCCTGAATCAGGTCGAGGAATTGCAGGCCGCGGTTGGTGTATTTCTTGGCGATCGAGATAACCAGGCGCAGATTGGCCTCGACCATTTCCTTTTTGGCGCGACGGGCTTTGGCTTCACCGATGGAGATCATGCGGTTAATGTCTTTGATGTCGGTGATGCTGAGGCTGCAGACGGTCTGGATCTCGACCAGTTTATGCTGGGCACTGCGGATTTCGTCTTCATGTTCCTGCAGGACTTTGACGTAACCCTCTTTTGAGTTGACCTGCTGGTCAAACCAGTCGAGGTTGGTTTCGTTGTCCGGGAATGAGGTGATGAATTCCTTGCGTGGCATGTGCGCTTCGTTGACGCAGATGTCCATGATGATGCGTTCATGCTTGCGGATTTCATTGATAACGCGACGTAGGTTGCGCACCAGTGAGTCAGTAAACTGGGGTGCGAATTTGAATTCGAGAAAGATTTCGCCCATTTCATCTCGCAGGCCTTTGAGCTTGTCATCCTTGATGCCACTTTTCTTTACGATGCCTTGATGTTTGGCATAGATCTTTGCAATTTTTTCCATGCGCATGCGCACTTCTTCAAGGTCCGGGCCAGTGTCGGCGGGCGTGTCATCGTCATCGTCGCTATCATCTTTTGATGTGTTGGCGGCGTTGGCTACAGGTAGGGCGTCGCCGTCATCCAAATCGGCAAATCCGCGCACGTAGTCGGCTAGGCGGGCTTCGCCTTTTTCGACGAGGTCGTAGCCTTCCAGTAGTACTGCAATGCTGTTGGGGAAGCTGGCTAGGGCTCTGTTGACCTGGTTCAGACCGTCTTCTATACGTTTGGCGATCTTGATTTCGCCTTCGCGGGTCAGCAGTTCTACGGTGCCCATTTCGCGCATGTACATGCGTACCGGGTCGGTGGTACGGCCAAATTCGCTGTCGACGGTGGCTAAGGTGGCGGCGGCTTCTTCGGCCGCTTCGTCATCAGTGACAGCATTGTCGGAAAGGATGAGGCTGTCCGCATCAGGCGCAACTTCATGCACGGGAATGCCCATGTCATTGATCATGTTGACGATATCTTCGATCTGCTCAGGATCGACGATTTCATCGGGCAGGTGATCATTTACTTCACGATAGGTCAGGTAGCCTTGCTCCTTGCCCTTTGCGATGAGAAGTTTGATCTGTGATTCCTGTTGCTCGCGGCTCATATTCACTTAAAATATCTCGCTCGTTAGTGTCCTAAAACGTCGGCCAAAAAAATGGCCGCTAATTGTACCAAACTCGGGCCCGCCTTTAAACTCCTGAGATTGACTCGTCAAGTGTTTAGTCAAGCTTGCGCGGGGCGTGTCGCTGGCCGGCTAAGCGCCTGTTTTTCAGTCAGCAGCCGGGTGAGCTGTTGTTTCTCTTCCGAGCTTAGGCTGCCGGACTCACCTTTGCGTAACAGCTGGTTATAGCTACGCTCCACGCGCTGTTTGTCCAGCAGCCTGAGGCTGTCATGGAATTCATGCTCATATCCGTCTGCTGGGATCTCGCTGGGTGTGCGGGCGAGCTTGTTCAGGTGTTTTGCCTCGGGCTTGCCGCGCCAGTGTTCCAGGATTGCGCCACAGCTGATATTGGGGTGTTGCTGAATAAGTTCAAGTAGTTCGACCAATAATCCAATGCCGGGTTCCTCGAGTTCTTTGAAACGTGTGGGGTCGGTGGCGTGCAGGGCCAGTTGAGGTTGTTCGAGCAGCAGGGTGATGATGCTGCGAACGGGTGATAGTTTGCGTGGTTCGCTGTTATGCCTGATCGTTTTGGGTCTTTGTTGGCCAACCGGTTTTTCGCCCAGCAGTTGTGAAAGGTCGCGTTGCGGCATGTTTGTGCGGTTGGCAAGTTCGTTGATGATCATGTGTTTGAAAACCGTGTTGCCGATTTTGGTCAGTTTGGGGCGGGCCAGATCTACTAGGCGAGCGCGGCCGTCGATGGCGCTCATATCGACGCGTTGAGTCAGGTTCTGCAACAGAAACTCTGAAAGTGAGATGGCGGTCTCTATTTGCTCTTCGAAGGCGGGTTTGCCGATTTTTCGGATCAGACTGTCCGGATCTTCGCCGTCGGGTAGGAACATGAAGCGGGCTGTGCGGCCATCTCTGATTTCGGGCAGCATGATGTCTAGGGCCTTCCAGGCCGCATCGCGGCCGGCGCGGTCGCCGTCAAAACAGAACACGACTTCGCTGCTGGTGCGAAATAGGGGTTGGAGGTGATCTGGGGTGAGCGCGGTGCCCAATGTGGCGACGGCATAGCGAATGCCGTGCTGTGCCAGGGCGACTACATCCATATAGCCTTCGACCACTAGCAAGCGTTCGATCTGGCGAAGTGCCTGGCGGGCTTCATAGAGACCGTAGAGTTCTTTGCCTTTGTGGAATAAGGGTGATTCGGGCGAGTTGAGGTATTTTGGGTTGGCTGCTCCCAGCGTCCTGCCTGCCGCGGCACTCGCACTTTCTTGTGCATTGTTTTCCAGTATGCGGCCGCCAAAGGCAATAACCCGACCGCGGCGGTCCCGGATCGGAAACATGATGCGATTACGAAAGCGATCGTAGTGGCCGCCGGCATCTTTTTTGATGGCCATGCCGGTGGTGATAAGTTGTTCTATACGTTGTTGATTACCGCCGAGGGCACTGCTGAGGTTGTCCCATCCGTTAGGGGCGAAGCCAATGCCGAATTCTGCTGCGATTTCCCCAGTCAATCCACGTTGTTTAAGGTAGTCGACCGCTTTGTCTGCCTCTGGGTGCTGTTTTAGTTGGTTACGATAGAAGTTGGCCGATTCTTGCAGTATAGGGTGTAGGTCTTGTTGCTGCTGTCTCCTTTCGCCGTTGTCCTGCTCAAGTGCGGGGAGTGTCATGCCGCTCTTCTGAGCCAGTTCTTTGACTGCTTCAACGAAGTCGAGATGTTCATATTCCATCAAAAAGCCAATGGCAGAGCCGTGGGCTCCACAGCCAAAGCAATGGTAGAACTGTTTGGTCTGGCTGACGGTGAAAGAGGGGCTCTTTTCTTCATGAAAGGGGCAGCGAGCTTGGTAGTCGCGTCCGGCTTTGCGCAGCGGCACGCGGCTGTCGATGATGTCGACTATGTCTACCCGGTTGAGTAGCTCATCGATAAAGTGTTGTGGAATGCGGCCTGCCATGCGCACGGACATCTAAATGTTGTGACTGAGTGCAGTCAGTGTAGCCCTGGAGTGGGCTTTTTCAAAGGGCGCTGAGCTTTGCTTTGACGAGCTGGCTGGCCTGGCCCATGTCGGCGCGGCCTTGTATGCGGGGTTTGAGTGCGCCCATGATTTTGCCCATATCTTGAGGGCCATTGGCGCCAACGCTGGCGATGATCTCTGCAACAATGGCCTCGAGTTCAGCGCTATCCATCTGTTCTGGCAGGTACTCCTGCAGGACGGCGATTTCGGCTTTTTCAACATCGGCCAGTTCCTGGCGCTTGGCGTCTTCATACTGTTTGATTGAATCGCGCCGTTGTTTGACCATTTTTTCCAGAACAGCGAGTACGTGCTCGTCATTCAGGCTGATTTGCTCATCGACTTCTTTCTGCTTGATCGCTGCCAGTACCAGGCGGACAGTTCCGAGGCGTGCCTTGTCTTTGGCGCGCATGGCGGTTTTCATGTCGTCCTGGATGCGTTCTTTCAAGGTGGGCATGTTATTGCCAATGATCCTTGATTAGTATTGGAATTAACTTGGGCGATGTTTAGTAAAGACGTTTGCGATGTGCTTGTTCGCGCATCAGTTTTTTGTGCTGGCGTTTCACTGCGGCAGCGGCTTTGCGCTTGCGAACGGCGGTTGGTTTTTCGTAGCATTCGCGGCTGCGAATTTCAGACAGGACACCCGCCTTTTCGCAGGTGCGCTTGAAGCGACGCAGGGCAATTTCGAAGGGCTCATTTTCTCTGACACGTACCGATGGCATAAGTATCCGTTTCCTTTGTGCTAATGATTCACTTGTACAGGTGAAAGGGCGGCTATTTTAGAGCAATAAACCGAAATTGCAAAGTTTTTGCGCCTATTGTTCACCCGAGCATGCGGGGCAGTGCGGATCTTTGGGGAGTTTGATTCGGCGCAGAGACATGCTGAGTGCGTCGATTGTGAGTAGTTGGGCGGTAAGAGGTTGGCCGATTTCGAGTAATAACTTAATGGCTTCGGCGGCTTGCATGCTACCGATGATGCCGACCAGAGGGGCGAAGATGCCTCGGTCACGGCAGGTTTCTTCAGTTGAATCAGCTTCTTCACGATAAAGGCAGCGATAGCAGGGGGTGTCGTCCTGGCGTGGGTCAAATACGCTGATCTGGCCCTGAAAGCGGATAGCTGCGCCACTAATCAGCGGAGTCTTCGTTGCCAAGCTGGCTTGGTTGATGGCGAAGCGAGTGGTGAAGTTGTCGCTGCAGTCGAGCAAGATGTCTGATCTTGTCGCGATTTCGTTGAGCAAGGCTTGATCTGCGCGCTTGCTGATGGCTTGAATTTCAATTTCAGGATTCAGATCGAGCAATGTATTGCGCAAACGCGTGGCCTTTGGCTGGCCTATATCATTGTTTCGAAAAGCAATTTGGCGTTGTAAATTACCAAGCTCGATGTTGTCGTCGTCGATGATTTGGAGATGACCGATGCCGCTGCTGGCCAGATAGAGTGCGGCGGGTGAGCCAAGGCCGCCAGCGCCGATGATTGCAGCGCTGGCTTTTTTGAGATTTGTTTGTCCAGTGAGATCTATTTCCGGCAGAAGCAGGTGCCGGCTGTAGCGACTAAGTTGCTCGTCGCTGAATTCAGTGGTGCTCATGGTGTATAGCGGTAAAACACGTCTATCGGTGTGCGTCCATCATCTGCCCATCCTCCTACTATATATATGGCGTTGTCATGGATTGTTACCCCCATGGCACAGACAGGGCTTGGAAGAGGGGCGACTTGTTGCCAGCTCTTAGTGCTTGGATCAAAACGAGCGGTGCGATTGTGGATGTTTTCATCGCTGTAGCCACCAAAGACATAGATGTCATTGTTCAGTATCGCGCTGCCAAGCCCTGCTGCTGGCCAGGGAAGTTTGAATTCTTCTTCGCTATACCATGAGTTCGTTTCGGGGTCGTAAACTTCAATGGTAGTGAAGTTATTGAAACCTTCTGGGCGAAACGCGACGCCGCCCATTGCCAGGATCTTGTTGTCTTGTGTGATAGCTGAGAGCGCAAAGCGAGGCGTTGGGAGTGGGGCGATTTCTTCCCAGGCACCTTTTTCAAGGTCTAGACGTTCGCAAAAATTGAAGCCTGGATCAGTCTTGGGGCCGCCTTTGGTGGCGTCCGGGTGGTGACCACCAATCACATAAATGCTGTTTCCAAGCTTTGCTACGGCTGGATAGTCATGGGGCATGAGTAAATCTGGCCCTCTTTCCCAGCTATCTGAGTCGGGGTGATAGATTTCGACAGTGGTCAGAAAGCGGAACATTCCGTCTTCCTGGCGAAAGCCTCCTCCCATCACGTAAATTTTGTCACCAACAGCAGCCGCAACGGTGCCAGAGCGCAGAGTTGGCATATCTTGGCGGGGTGTCCATTGGGCGGTTTTTGGGTCAAAGCAAATGGCTGAGTTGAGGCTTTTGAAGCTGGGCCCGCCGCCGCCAAAGGCATAAATTTTTCCATCGTATGTTGCGACGGATGGGTGAGAACGGGCGATTTCAAGCGAAGATTGAATGGTCCATTCGCCGGGGTTGATAGGTTTAGTATTATTCATTGATTATGAGTGTAGGATTTTGTTGTTTAAAGTCAGTTTTAGTGGGCTACTCTATCGCAAAGTGGTGGGGTGTCAATAGGACTGTGGTGATGCTAATGTTGTTGTTTCTTGAATGGATGATTGATTTTTATGTAAAAAATACCCCTTCGAGGTATTGGTTGTTTGATTGGGAATGATTGGTTATGATGATTCGCTAGGAGATGATAAGTTTATCAAGGGTAGTTTTAGGTCGCGTCATTAAGTTCTGGCGTCTGGCCGCCGATAAATTAGAAAATGCAGGTCTACTGCAGCGAAGCAAATCGGCATGCAAAATGGGATGGCTTGATTGAAGGCTGGTTATACACCCCATTAACCCACGGGACGGGCGTCCCTGTTTTTAAGGGTAGGCTGGGAGAGCCTTGAGCATAGAGTCGTGATTTGGCTGAAGTAGTGTATTGCCCTGCAGCAGGTTGTTAGCAGAAGTTATGTTGACGTTTGGGTTTGGAAAAAGCGATGAGGGCTGTCAGCCGGTCTGAATATGAAAATTAATAAAGAAGAGCGTGTGGACTCAGTATCCACTAGTCAGGTTTCAGGAGATGGACAGAGCCCGGTGCTTGATCCATTGCCCCCACTTCAAGATCGATTCGGTCGCACTTTCGATTATGTCAGGATAGCAGTGACTGAGAAATGTAATCTCAGATGCACCTACTGCATGCCTGAAGAAGGTGTGGACTTTCAAGGTAAAGAGAAGATCCTTCAAAGTGACGAAATCCTTCGTATTATTGGTGTTCTAGGTCGCATGGGGATTAAGAAAGTGAGGTTCACTGGTGGTGAGCCCCTTGTCAGAAAGGATATCACTGATCTGGTGGCTGGCGCAGCTGCAACGCCAGGCATTAAGGCTGTCCATCTTACAAGTAACGGTTTGTTATTCGATCGTTATGCTCAGCGCTTGAGAGATGCTGGTTTAACTGGCGTGAATATAAGCCTCGATACTATGGACGCAGAAAAATTTGTCCGCATCACTCGTAGAGAAGGGCTGGAGAAGGTTAAGAACAGTATCAAACAGGCATTGGACATGGGGTTTCCCCGGGTTAAGGTTAATGTTGTTTTGATGCGTGGCTTTAATGAAGGGGAGTTAAAAGACTTTACGGAGCTCGCTCGTGATTATCGCTTGACAATACGTTT
>CALZIQ010000028.1:0-2468 GCA_945787735.1 uncultured Chromatiaceae bacterium
TCCCAGCGGCTGACGGAACGCAATTTTTGGCCCGTATGGTGCGCTCTAGCCAGCCCTTCAAATTCATGTCTCGACAAAGGTTTGAGTAACTGATGCAAGGCGGTGTTATGATGTGACAAAGCCTGAACCTCCCTGTTTTAAATGATTTTTCGCAAAACCATTCTAACAGGCAAGGTTCAGGGTTTCTTTTTTTACTGCTCAACTATGGGACAGTAGTGCGCAATCGCGGGCTTTTTTTGTGTCTAGCTTAGAAATCAATTTCAATGTAGACGTCTACCTCGCCCCATTCCCAGCAAAGCAAGCAGCGCCAAGAGCATCGGATGCAAAACACCACCACCTGAAGAAGCAGCAGGCATATCACTCGTCGACGCCGCCTCATCAACCACCGCCACTTGTCGAGGCACAGCAATTGCCACAGGGTCCAGGATGACTCCGACAACTGGGTTAAGATCAAACATATCATTGTCACGCAGCACCAGAGTCAGGGTCTTTGCCGCCGGGTCAAGCGTGCCGGTAGTTATATTTGGATTAGGATCGCTCTGCAAAGTGCGCCAAGTGCCCGTGTTATCCAGCTTGCGAATCACTGCATTGGTATCGATTACTGCCTCGAAGGGCAATTGGATCGTAACCACTGTTCCATTGAGCAGGCTGTTGGCATCAGTGGGGATGTTCGCCACATCAAAGAAGAACACGCCCAGAGGCTGACTATAATCCACATCAGGCGCAACGGCCTCAAGGCTGCTGCTGGAGATCACCTGAACAGGACTAGCCGCAGCACCGCCGCTATCCGGCGCAACACTGATGCTCATCTCTCCACTCACCGGCGTGCTACTAATAGCAATACTGATCTGCGCAGGCTCGGAACAACTTAGTTGATCACAGGCACGATAGGTAAAAAAATCAACGCCCGAGGCATCAGCATTGGCCACATAAGTAAACTCCCCCGGAACAGGAAAGGGCGCAAAACCGTTATTACTACTTCCCCAACCAACACTGCCCTGAGTGGGTTGCTGAATAAACTCATAGGTCAACAGGTCGCCGTCACCATCCACACCGTTGGCAATTGCCGATACACTGCCACCCCCCTCAACCGCCAAGGGCAAGGTGAAAGCGACGGGCACGGTATTGTCGCCATCTGTTGAGGTGCCATCATTGGCTGGCGGTGCATCGGTCTCATTCGCTGGTGGAGTAGCCGCGGCTTCGAAGGCGCCGATGTCACAAGTGTTCGCAGGACGACTATAACCACGCTGATCAGTGTCCGGGCACTGGCTATTATCGCCGGCATCCAGGGCATCACTGCCGGCAAACAGGGCATGTGTTGCAGTGGGACCGCCATTTTCGCTCAGGCCACCTAAGGCAGCTGTGCCACTGGAAATACTGCTTGCATCTGAGCCGAGGCCACAACTGCCATCCGTGTCCAGATTATTACCCTGAGAAACAATCTCGCCATCCAGGAAACAGTCCGAACCCTCAGCATTACCGGCCACAATGGTATTGCTCATTTGTAGGCTAACTCTGTCACGCACATAAATTCCGCCGCCGCCTCTACCTTGTTCAGGCTTGGCGTTATCAAAGGCCGCGGCCTCATTGAAGGCGATGGTGACATTGATCAACTTATTGTCAGCACTAACAAAACTACCCTGACCACCGACAAACAAACCACCACCATTGCGCCCAGCGCGATTGTTGCTGAGGGTAGTGTTAGTGATTTTCAGTGTGCCGACCAGGTGATAGATCCCGCCGCCGTCCATAAAAACATCATGGTCATTAATGGTGGAATTATTGATCTCCAACCCACCATTAAAGGCAGAGTTGTAGACCCCTGCGCCAAAAATAGCCCCCGGGAACATCAACCCACCATTGTCTTGAATCGTACTGTCATTGATGGTGACAGTACCGTCCTGATTACTAATGCCGGCACCGGCGTTTTGAGTGGTGTTCTTGCTGACTGTTACGCGGTTCAGGACGGTTATGCCCATAAAGTTATTGATTCCGCCCCCCATGCCCGCCGCATGATTGAGCGTGATATTGGCGTCGCTGATGGTCAGCTCGCCGCGATTCTCGATACCGCCGCCGCGACCATTTTCATTGATACGGCCGTTGCGTACTGTAAGTGAATTCAGGGTTAAATTAGCGCTTTCGAGTACATGAAAAACACGGTCAGCGAAATAACCGTCGATCTTGGCCACATCAGCGCCATTACCGCTGATGCTGATGCTGCTGGTGATATCCAGATCACCGCTTGCAGCTGCGTCTTCACTGACACCTTCAAGGGTCAGATTGTAGACACCATCCATCAATGCGATGTTATCGGCTCCGGCAGTGGCATTGGCCTCTTGCACCGCCGCCCTGAGGCTACAAACACTATCGTCGGTCAAACAAACACCATCACCGATATTGGCATCCACGGCATCCGTCGTGCTGTTTACAGAAAAATCCGCAGCCACCCCTATGGCGGGCGTCCCCAA
>CALZIQ010000028.1:2568-29597 GCA_945787735.1 uncultured Chromatiaceae bacterium
ACACCACCCAGATGGGTATAACCCGTATCCGGATAGGCTTGATCGAAGTTTTCCCCATCAACCCAACCATAATCATCCAGACTTGCCGCCACGGCGGTTGGGGGCGAATAACTGCCGCCATCGACTGAGCCCAGATCGGAATAATGAATATCGATCTCGACGCGTTCAGAACAAATTAAGTCATCACACGCGCGGAAAATCAAACTGTCACTGCCGGTCGCACCGGCATCGGCATTAAAGGTCATGGTAAGTAGCCCAGACTGCGCAATTTGCAACTGAACCGTACCCTGTGCCGGTTCGCTTTCCATCAAAAAGGTTGTCACCGGCCTAGACGACGATGAAAAGGAGAAGCCGGTGACTGTAGTTTCACCCGGCGACAACAACAAGGCAGAAGAAGCCTCGATAACTGAAATCTGGCCTCCAGTATCTTGCAACGTTGCCGTGCTTACCACCAAAGGAGCAGTCAGCACCTTTGGATCAGCGGGCAGAGGCGGGGTAGTACCATTGAATTCGTGCGCACCAGCATCACACAGATTGTCTGTATCGGTTCGCAGATAACCGCGTTGATCTTCAGTCGCGCATGAAACGGAACTGGCGTCGATGGCAACACTACCAGCTAGGACTGGAACGACATCAGTCGGGCCACCTAAGTTGACGGCTGCTCCCAGATTGATACTTGAATTTGGCGTAAAACCACAACTACCGTCACCAACATAATTGACGCCGGTAGAAATCACTGGCTTGTCCGAAAAAATGGCCTGATTGCGGTCTACACTGCGACACTGTGTATGTCGCGCCAGTGAAGAAACATTATCGGCAACAACAGAATTGATGAACTCAACGTTATACCCAACCCCAGCATAGATCCCTGAACCACCCACCGATGCATCATAAGCGGTATCGGGCCCACCGGCGGATGTGTTGTTGGCGAGGGTGGTATGAGTCAGTTTCACCAAAAAGTTGTCACCATTACCAGCTGTGAGATAAATACCCGCACCATTCTGAGCCGCGCTATTACCGCTAATGGAGCTATTTGTCACATTTAGAGTGACAACCGCATCTGTAAACGCCCCGCGCGGACCGCCATCCATGTATACCGCCCCACCTTCTGTGTTTGTGGAGTTCCCGGAAAACTCAGAACGATTGATCGTGACGTAACCTGTGCTATTCCAGACCCCACCACCAACAAAGGCAATATTGTCTTTGATTGAGCTATTGATAATATTCACTGAACCCAACAGGTTTCTTATCGCCCCGCCAGAGCCTTTACCATTGTTATTTCGAATGACACTATCGATGACGCTAACTGAACGGCCGAACCCGGTGTTATGAATACCGCCCCCTGTACTTGCCTCGTTATCACGCAGATCAACCCGTCTTAATACTAACTGGCCTTTATTGTTGATACCGCCACCACTGCCCTCGCCTACAATTGCGTCATAAGGCAAGCCGTTCGCGATGGTCAGATCATTAAGAATGAGTTTGCCGCTGATGACGTCAAAGACACGATCAGCGCGCAAACCATTGATGGCAGTCTCGAGGGCGGAAACGCCATTGATGGTGATCTCGCCAGCGCTGATATCAAGATCACCCATGGCAGCCTGGTCTTCATTACGGCCAGCAAGCGCCAATGCGTATTCTGCAGAGGACAAATTAATAACGTGACCGCCACCCAAAGCATTGGCTTCCTGCACCGCCGCACGCAGACTGCATGCATTGTCAGCCGTCTGACACAGGCCATCACCAGGCATCGCATCCTGACGATCAAGGGTTGTTGTGACATCAAAAATTTGCGCTGAAACTGGAAAAACAGTCCCTGACATAAATAATGCCAGGCTAAAAGAACGAACATCGAATTTCATTACGACACCTCTCCCCTACATGACCAAGACCTGCCCGCCTTTTCTTACAGACGTTTTTAGGACCAGAGTTTATCATTTTTTCCTTATTCAGCCTAGCCAGGGCACCGTGCCCTGGCCGGTGATTTAGGCTAAAATAGCCTCCCCACATTTAACCCACTGAATCTAGTCAGGAATAATCATGAAAGTACTGGTCATCGGCAGCGGCGGGCGCGAACACGCCCTGGCATGGAAGGCGGCGCAATCGCCCAAGGTAAAAACCGTCTATGTGGCACCTGGCAATGCCGGCACCGCTGGTGAACCAAAGCTGGAGAACATCGCCATCGGCGTTGAAGACATTGAAGCACTGGTGAATTTTGCCCGCCAAAACCACATCGAGCTCACAATCGTCGGCCCCGAGGCGCCGCTGGTGATCGGCCTAGTCGACGCCTTCAACGCAGCCGGTCTATGCTGTTTCGGCCCAACCAAAGGCGCTGCGCAACTGGAAGGCTCCAAGGCCTTCACCAAGGATTTCCTCGCCCGCCACAAGATCCCCACCGGGGATTATCAAAACTTCACCGAGATCAAACCGGCCCTAGCCTATATTCAGGAAAAGGGCGCGCCCATTGTCATTAAGGCCGACGGGCTGGCCGCGGGCAAGGGCGTGATCGTCGCCATGACAGAAGCCGAAGCGGAAGCCGCCGTGAAAGACATGTTGGCGGGCAATGCCTTCGGCGAGGCGGGCCATCGGGTAGTGATCGAGGAATTCCTCGACGGCGAAGAGGCCAGCTTCATCTGCATGGTAGACGGCAAAAACATCCTGCCCATGGCCACCAGCCAGGACCACAAACGCGTCGGCGAGGGCGACAGCGGCCCCAACACCGGCGGCATGGGCGCCTATTCCCCCGCCCCGGTGGTCACCGCCGCGATTCACGACCGCATCATGAAAGAAGTGATCGAACCTACTGTGCAAGGCATGGCGGCCGAGGGCAACCCCTACACAGGTTTTCTGTACGCCGGACTGATGATCAACGCCGACGGCGCACCCAAAGTGATCGAATACAACTGCCGTTTCGGCGACCCGGAAACCCAGCCCATCATGATGCGGCTCAAATCTGACTTGGTTGAACTATGCGAAACGGCACTGGTCGGCAAGCTCGACCAGGCCAGCGCAGACTGGGATGAACGTGCGGCATTGGGTGTTGTGCTGGCCGCAGGAGGCTATCCTGGCAATTACGACAAAGGTGATCTAATCATTGGCCTGGAAGGCGCCGACAGTCCAGATGCCAAAATCTTCCATGCAGGCACCGCAGAAAAAAATGGCCATGTGGTCACCGCCGGTGGTCGTGTACTTTGTGCCGTTGGCTTAGGCAACACAGTTTCAGAAGCCAAAGACAAAGCCTACGCGCTGGCAGAGAAGATCAGCTGGAACGGCATGTTCTACCGCAAAGACATCGGTTACCGCGCCGTCGCGCGCGAACAAAACAAATAGAACCAGCATGTCGCCCTGGCAGCTACGCCACACCGCACATGTCCTGCGCGCAGGCGGTGTGATTGCCTATCCCACCGAAACAGTCTACGGCCTGGGCTGCGACCCGCTCGATCATGATGCAGTAGAAAGAATCCTGCAGCTAAAACAACGTCCCGCGGAAAAGGGCCTGATCCTGATCGCTGCCAATCTACAACAACTACTACCCTACATCGACATCCAAGATCCTGCGTTGTTGGAAAAATTGGAGCAGACAACGCAACGCCCCACCACCTGGATCTGCCCGCTGCACGCAAACACGCCCTGTTGGCTCAGCGGCAGACATGACTCAATCGCCGTGCGCATCACCACCAGCCCAACCACCAAAGCGCTGTGCCAGAATTTTGGTGGCGCCATCGTCTCCACCAGCGCCAACCCCACCGGACATCAACCGGCCCGCACCCCGCTCACCGTGCGACGTTATTTTAATCAACAATTAGATTACATCCTTGGCGCAGAGCACGAGCTTCACACCCAGCCCAGCCAGATTGTTGACCTCATCAGCGGCAGAGTGATTCGTGATTAATCCGCGCAGCCCCAAACAACATGCCTGCCCGAGCCCCTTAAATTCCAGGCAAATCTGATAGAATCGTCCGACTTAAATCCCAGACAAGAGAACAGCATCAATGAGTAGCACGCCTGACGTCAACGCCGTCAAACAATACCTGCTGACACTGCAAGCGAACATCTGCGCCGAGCTGGAAGCCGAGGATGGTGACGCCAAGTTCATCGAGGATTCCTGGGAGCGTGAACAGGGCGGCGGTGGCCGCAGCCGCGTGCTCACGGACGGCGCTGTTTTTGAACAGGCTGGCGTCAACTTTTCACATGTCTTTGGCAGCCAAATGCCTGCGTCAGCCACGGCCCACCGGCCTGAGCTGGCCGGGCGCAATTTCCAGGCCATGGGCGTGTCTCTGGTGATCCATCCACACAACCCCTATGTGCCCACCTCTCACGCCAATGTACGCTTTTTTATCGCCGAAAAAGAGGGGGCCGACCCTATCTGGTGGTTTGGCGGCGGCTTCGACCTAACGCCTTATTATCCGTTTGAAGATGATGTTATCCACTGGCACCGGGTGGCGCGCGATGCTTGTGAGCCCTTCGGTAAGGATGTCTATGCCAAATACAAAAAATGGTGCGACGAATACTTCTTCCTCAAGCACCGCAACGAAACCCGCGGCGTCGGCGGTCTCTTTTTCGATGATCTGAACGAATGGGGATTTGAAAAAAGTTTTGCCTTCATGCGCAGCGTTGGCGATCACTATATCCAGGCATACCGGCCGATTGTGGCCCGACGCAAAGATACTGAATTCGGCGAACGTGAGCGCAACTTCCAGCTCTACCGCCGCGGCCGTTACGTCGAATTCAATCTGGTCTACGATCGCGGCACCCTGTTTGGCCTGCAAACCGGCGGCCGCACCGAGTCGATCCTGATGTCGCTGCCGCCACTGGTGCGCTGGCAGTACAACTATCAACCGGAATCCGGCAGCCCGGAAGCAACGTTGTATGAGGATTACCTCCGGCCTCGGAACTGGCTGGCGAATCACAGCTGACATTGACACAAAGAGGCCTCTTGGCCTCTTTTTTATTTTCTCCAGACTTGAATCACACCCCCTTCTTTAACCAGTCCATTCTGCATTTGCGCTATCCCCGAAAAAAATTTCTGAGCACGACAATTAGATATTTTTATATAAAAAAACATATAGATAGGAATTTACACTGCTTTAGACCAATTCTTATATTAAAGGTAGAACTGGGTAAACAACTCTTCTGACCCGCGTCTTTCCATTGACGGCACGGTGTCATCCAACTCTTGCCATCCTGATGCAGCAAATAGCGGTATCGTAAGTGAAGTTAAGTAAAAAGCTTACGTTGAAAAAAATTAAGGGTGCCCTAAGCGCGCTTTTTTATGTGTTACTCTCGCGCCGACAAGACAATCAGCATGCGCAAAAACTCGGCAATCTCTTCACCATAAATATCATTGTGACCATCCATCAGTGCCTTATCCACTTCAACATTGAGATAAGGATTACGCGCCGCGGTTTTACCCAGGTGAGTCAATACGGTTGAACCATACTGTACCGATTCATTTTCTTTCTGCTCACCCCAGATGCTGGCCACGGTTTCATAACTCACCACCCGACTGGCATCCACTTTCGCCAGAGGTTCTAATGAATGGCTGGTCAGAGGATCAAAATGTCCGACCGTGGCACGATCTGCTGCGCCTTCGGCATAACTCAACGGACGTTTGCAGTCATTGCGCTGAATATCGCCATGGGTCTCAAACAGCGTCGAGATAATTCTCCCCGCCGGGAAGGCTATTTTAGTGGCGTAGTCGGTTTTGGAAGTAAGAATCACCAGACGTGGATGCTGGGTAGGAAAATAACTGCAACGGGCCTGAGCCAGATCAAAAAGTGCCGCATAGCGCAGAGCCTCGAAGGCGGGGTTCATCAACACCACTAGATCACCAAAGCCTTTCGCATCATCGACCACCGCTTTTCCAGCACGGCTGTCGACAAAACGGCTGGCTAGAATCTGGGAGGTAGCGTTGTAGACCGCCGCCCCGCCAAAGCTATGACCAATCAAGACCAGGCGGCTCTTGATCGGTGGCTCCATAGTGTTTTTGACGTTGCTGATCTCCTCCAGCCTTAACAACAACTCGGCCATGCCCAGAAGCCCCACCTCCTCCGCGGTGTTTTTGCGGTCCCAGAAGGTGAGCGTGCTCAACACCGGAAAATCGATCGACTCACCACGCCAGCCCACATACACCCCGACTACTTTACGCGGTTGTTTGTTCTGGGCGGCGGCAAGCTCACTTTCCAGTCGACTTAAATGTGCCAGGCTTTGCTTGAAATGCTCCACGTTCTCATCGCCGAATGAGGCATTGTGGTGCCAGCCGTGCACAAACACATTGATCAACAGGCTCTCTTTGGCGGCCATGGTATAGAGTTCATCCAACACCACCTGCATTTGTTTTCGATCGCGTAACTGGCCTTGGTCATCGATTTCAACAAAGCTGACCAGGTACTCCTGCGTCTCACCGGCCTTGTGACGCTGAATGGTATGTGCTTCACAGGTCTGTTCATTGGAAACAACACAACTGGAAAGCTGATCACGATACATATTGTTCGATGCGCAGCCCGACACCAGCACTAGCAGCAGAATGCCTCCTGCCGGCATAAAAAACCTTGAAAATAACATTGAAGAACCTCCCTGTTCTACCTGCCCAACTCCACGGGCCTGCAGGAACCCTCACACTCAATTGTAGACCACTCTGGCTCAGCCAGATCCAAACGCACTGCCACCAGCTGCCCACCCCAGAGACAGCCGCCATCCAGCGCCATAATATTGTTCCACACCCCGACCTGGTGGGTAGACCAGTGGCCGATGATAATTCGCTCACCCTCACTCTTGCGCCCCGGCACCTGGTACCAGGGCAACACGCCTTTTTTTTGCGTGCCCGGCGCTCCCTTGGCCTTCAAATCCAGCGTTCCGTCCGGATAACAGAAACGCAAGCGGGTGAATACATTGGTAGTAAACCGCAACCGGTCTATGCCATCCAAACCCTCATCCCAGCGACTAGGTTTGTTGCCGTACATCACACGGATGAAATCGAGATAGTCGGGCCCGCGTAAGGCAGCCTCCAGTTCACGGGCGCACGCCTCGGCCTGGGCAAGATCCCACTGCGGAGCCAAACCGGCATGTACCATGGTGTAACCCAGCGCGGCGTCATGATGCAATACCGGCAGATGACGCAACCAGACCATCAATTCATCGCGATCCGGCGCATTAAGAATAGCGTCCAGCGTATCCTTGTCTAGCTGCTTGCCAAAGCCCTCAGCCTTGGCCAGCAGGTGTAGATCGTGATTGCCCAGCACGCTGACAGCGGCCTTACCTAGCCCCTTGACGAAGCGCAGGGTCTCCAAAGATTTTGGGCCACGATTAACCAGATCACCACAAAACCATACATAATCATTCGCTGGATCAAACTTGATCAACTGCAACAACTGCTGCAACTCATCAAAACAGCCTTGCACATCCCCTATGGCATACACCGCCATTCAAGCCACTCCCTTATTCTTTTAATTATTGCTTGGTGGTACCTGTAACCAGAAGGTCACCGGGCCATCGTTAACCAAGGCCACTTTCATGTCTGCAGCAAACTCACCTGTTGCCACCTTGTCATAACGCTGCTGCGCCTGTCCAACCAGATAGTTAAACAAGCGCTCACCTTCTTCTGGCGCCGCCGCTGGAGTAAAACTTGGACGCGTGCCCTTGCGCGTATCGGCGGGCAGGGTGAACTGAGGTACCAGTAGCAGACCACCCTCTCTATCAGAGACACTAAGGTTCATTTTGTCTTCGGCATCAGGAAAAACCCGGTATGTGAGCAGACGTTCTAACAGCCGATCCGCTTGCGCTTCTGTATCCGCCCGCTCGACACCGACCAGCACCAACAAACCGTGGCCTATTTCCCCCACAACATTATTTTCGACTTTTACACTGGCCTCGCTGACGCGCTGCAACAATCCGATCATGCCAGGCGCGTCGCCATCTCATCAGTGGCCTGCACCAGGGCACTGCATATACCCGTTTCACTGGCAGAGTGACCGGCATCATCGATGATCTTCAACGCGGCTTGTGGCCAGGCCCGGCGCAAGTCCCACGCACTCTCGATGGGGCAAACCATGTCATAACGGCCATGCACAATCACACCGGGAATATCATGCAGCTTGTGTGCATCTCGCAGAATCTGATCCTCTTCAAGAAAGCTGTTGTTGACGAAGTAATGGCATTCAATGCGCGCCAGACTTAAAGCAGTAAAGGGATCGCCAAAGTGATTCACCACAGCTTGGGATGGCTTCAATGTCGCGCAACGCCCTTCCCACATCGACCAGGCCTTGGCTGCGGCCATGCGTTCGACCTCGTTGTCTGAAGTCAGGTGGCGATAGTAAGCCTGCAGTAGATCAACATGATCAGCCCCAGGGATTGGCTTGAGATATTCCTGCCAGTAATCAGGAAAGATGCGTGAGGCACCCTCTTGATAAAACCAGTGGATCTCGCGCGGACGGCAGAGGAAGATGCCGCGCAGCACCAACCCCAAGACTTGCTCGGGATGTGTCTCAGCATAGACCAAACCGAGTGTTGAACCCCAGCTACCTCCAAACACCATCCACTTTTCTATGCCCAGTTTTTCACGCATTAACTCCATGTCGGAGATAAGCGCCTGGGTGGTATTACCCTCAAGCTCGGCATGGGGAGAGGAGCGGCCACAACCACGCTGATCGAACAGGATGATGCGGTATTTATCAGGATTGAAAAATCTGCGGTGATAAGGCTCACAACCGGAACCAGGGCCGCCATGCAAAAAGACCACGGGAATGCCATTCGGATTGCCACACTCTTCCACATGCAGTTTGTGCGGAGCTTCTACCGCAATAGTGTGGTTAACATAGGGTTCAATGTGGGGATATAGATCAGACATTGGGCGTATCCTTGATTAGGATTGACATTACCCAATATACAACCCCTCTCCCTGAATTGGGAGAGGGATGTATTAAACAAGAAAAACTAACCGCTGCGTGAGGCGCGCTTACGCTCGTTTTCACCCAGCAGTTTTTTGCGCAGACGGATGTGGTTAGGCGTGACTTCCACCAGTTCATCATCATCGATGAACTCGAGCGCCTGCTCCAGCGAGTGAACCACCGGCGGTGTCAGCACCTGGGCCTCATCAGTACCAGAGGCACGCACATTGGTCAGCTGCTTGCCTTTCAGTGCGTTGACCACCAAGTCATTGTCACGCGAGTGCAGACCAATGACCATCCCTTCGTACACCTCTTCACCATGACCGATGAACATGCGACCACGCTCTTGCAGATTAAACAGGGCATTGGTGAGGGCCTTGCCTGGCGCATTGGCGATCATTACACCGTTTTTACGGGTACCGTATTCACCCCGTTTGAACGGACCATAATGGTCAAAGACGCTGTAGATCAGGCCAGAGCCTTGGGTCGCTGTGAGGAACTCGGTGCGAAAACCGATCAGGCCGCGGGCCGGCATAATGTAGTCGAGGCGCACACGGCCGTGGCCATCGGGCACCATGTTTTTCAGATCGCCACCACGGGCACCAAGCTTCTCCATCACGCCACCTTGATGCTGTTCTTCTACATCGACAGTGACTTGCTCGTATGGCTCCTGTGCCTCGCCATCGATCTCGCGAATGATGACTTCGGGACGCGAAACACCCAATTCAAAGCCTTCACGGCGCATATTTTCGATCAACACCGACAGATGCAGCTCGCCACGGCCGGAGACGCGGAACTTATCAGGATCGGAACCCTGCTCAACGCGCAACGCTACGTTGTGAACCAGCTCTTGATCCAGGCGCTCTTTGATCTGACGCGAGGTGACAAACTTGCCGTCTTTACCAGAGAAGGGTGAGTTGTTGACCTGGAAGGTCATGCTGACAGTCGGCTCATCTACCGACAACGGCACCAGGGCCTCAACGGCATTGGGATCACACAAGGTATCTGAGATATTCAACGGGTCCAGACCGGTAAAGCAGACGATGTCGCCGGCTTGCGCTTCATCCACCTCAATACGCTCCAACCCCATAAATCCATACAGCTGCAGGATACGACCGTTACGACGTTGGCCTTCGGTATCCACTACAGTCACTTGTGTATTGTTCTTGACACGGCCACGTGCGATACGGCCAATACCAATCACACCGGTGTAACTGTTGTAGTCCAACTGCGAGACCTGTAATTGGAACGGATCTTCAATTTCAACCTGTGGTGGATGGACATGATCAACAACCGCTTGCAGCAGTGGCTTCATATCGCCTTCGCGCACTTCAGGATCAAGACCGGCAAAACCGCTTAGGCCCGAGGCATAGACCACCGGAAAGTCGAGCTGTTCATCGGTCGCTCCGAGGCGGTCGAACAGATCAAAGGTCTGGTCCAGGGCCCACTCGGGACGCGCTGCCGGACGATCGATTTTGTTCACAACAACAATGGGCTTGAGGCCTCGAGCTAACGCTTTTTCGGTGACAAAACGGGTCTGCGGCATGGGGCCTTCGACGGCATCTACAAGCAGTAACACCGAATCCACCATGGACAGCACTCGTTCTACCTCACCACCAAAGTCGGCATGGCCCGGGGTATCAACGATGTTGATGTGATACTCACCCCACTTGATGGCGGTTGGCTTGGCCAGAATGGTGATGCCACGCTCTTTCTCCTGATCATTGGAGTCCATGGCGCGCTCAGCCAGCTGCACCCGCTCACCGAGCGTGTCGGACTGTTTCAGGAGCTGGTCAACCAGGGTGGTTTTGCCATGGTCAACGTGGGCAATGATGGCGATGTTACGGAGATTCTCGATCACAACGGGGCCTCAGAAAAAGGAATGCTAAAAATGACGCGCGATTATAGCTTAAATCGTGCCGCAGCGCCCGAAAATTACGGCCTGCGGGGAAATTAGCTTTGCCGTCACAAAAGCGTAATGCAGCAGGGTTATAAAGCCCAATACAACTCACTCTGCGGAGAACAAAGATGGATTTCATCATCAAAGAATGGCCGGATAAAAGCGCGAGTCTGATGACCGAAAACGGCTATAACCTAGCCACCTTCAACAGCCTGAGCGAAGCCCGCCAGGTCTATGGGGAATGGCGAAAGTCTCAGCAAGCACGCGACTACAAGTGGCCTGACAGCCCATTGACCGAAGCGATGCGCACCCTATGTTGAAGTAAGCGTCTCTAAAGGCCAACGCGCCCGGGCTTGAATCACTAGCGGCTCAGTCTGCCCCCCCTCAAGCCGCAGGCAACCGGCATAGGCGATCATGGCGCCGTTGTCGGTGCAGAATTCCGGCCGCGGATAATAGAGCTGTGCACCCCGCTCATTTGCCAGCTGAGCCAGGCGCTGCCGCAGGCGGCGATTGGCACTCACCCCCCCAGCTAGCACCAGGCGCTTCAAGCCAGTTTGCTCCAGCGCACGACGACACTTGATCGCCATGGTTTCCACCACTGCCTCTTCAAATGCATGGGCAATGTCGGCCTTGGTTTGAGGATCGTCATCATTATCAGTCAGTGTGTTGACGGCGAAGGTCTTCAAACCGCTGAAACTAAAATCCAACCCCGGTCGATTGGTCATGGGTCGGGGAAAACGAAAACGGCCTGGATCGCCCTGTTCGGCCAATTTCGAGATGGCGGGTCCACCCGGATAGCCCAAACCTAACAACTTGGCGGTTTTATCAAAGGCTTCACCCGCGGCATCATCTACGGTGTCGCCCAGTAGAGAATACTGCCCCACGCCGTCAACCTGAACCAGCATGGTGTGGCCACCGGAAACCAGCAGGGCGATGAAAGGAAATTCAGGCACCTCATCTTCCAGCATAGGCGCAAGCAAATGCCCTTCCATGTGATGCACAGCCACGGCCGGCACGGCCCACGTCCAGGCCAGACTCCGGCCGATACTGGCCCCCACCAGCAGGGCGCCGATCAAGCCAGGCCCAGCAGTGTAAGCGACTCCATCGATGTCGGATTTGTCCAGACCGGCCTGCTTTAATACTTGCTTTATCAAAGGCAGGGTTTTGCGCACATGGTCACGCGAGGCCAGTTCCGGCACAACGCCGCCATATTCCAGGTGCAAGGCAATCTGGCTGTGCAGAGCATCAGCGAGCAGGCCTTGTTCGCTGTCATAGATAGCAATGCCGGTCTCATCACAGGAAGTTTCAATCCCTAATACACGCATACTTCAACAATCTCCACGGTTGCCGACATTCTAACAGCCTGCTGCAGTTTCGACTCTCTCGTAACGAGGAGACAAAAAGCCAAGCAGGTCTGTCAGTTGAGATTCAGTGCGCTATAATGCCCGACTAATATGCGAAAAGGGTTCGATTTATCATGATCCGAGTCAGCGGTTTAACCAAGATTTTTGAAGGTGGCAACAAGGCCATTGATGACCTCAGCCTTGAGGTAGAACAAGGCGAGATTCTGGCCTTGCTCGGCCCCAATGGTGCCGGAAAAACGACCACCATACGCGTGCTAACCACGCTGAGTGGCTTCGACGAAGGCGAGGTTGAAGTCGCCGGTTTTAATGTCGACCGCGAGCCTGAGGCGGTGCGCCGCGCCATCGGCCTGGTGGCACAAAATACCGGGGTCGATTACTTTCTGAGCGGTCGCGAAAACCTGGTCTTGCAAGGCCACATGTATCGCATGGCCAAAAAGGACATCGAGCAGCGGATTAAAGAACTGGCTAAGTATTTTGAGCTCGACGACGCCCTTGATCGCCAGGTGATGACCTATTCCGGCGGAATGCGGCGCAAGCTGGACATCGCCACTGCGCTGATTCATTCGCCCAAAATACTATTTCTTGATGAACCCACCCTCGGCCTCGACATTAAGAGCCGCCAAAGCCTGTGGAATTACATCGAGAAATTAAACAAAGAACAGGGCCTTACTATTTTACTCACCACCCACTACCTGGAAGAAGCCGACCATTTAAGCAACCGGGTAGCGATTATCAATCAGGGCAGAATCCAGGTGGTCGATACCTCTGAGAAACTGAAAAATTCCATTCACGGCGACTCCGTCATCCTTACCTTTGATAGCGAGGGCCCGGATGTAGGCGAATTCACCTATGCCATGCATGAAGACCCGGAGATTCAGGATGTCGTCTGGCAAAATGACAATCTTCATATTTATGTCGACAACGGCGCCGTGGCCGTGCCCAAGCTTGTTCATCTGGCTGAAGGAAACGGCCTGACCATCAAATCACTATCACTTGCTCGCCCAACGCTGGATGATGTTTTTTTAAAATATACCGGCACCAAAATCGATGATGCGGTTGAGGAAGAAGGCGAAGAGTGGTGGCACCAGTGGGCCGGCAAAGGCGGCGGCGGTGGCAAATGGCAGAAGAACTGGGAAAAGTGGCAAGACAAGATTGAAGAGACTGGCTCAGAGGAAGACAAGGCCGGCTGGCAGGACCAGATGCAAAAGTGGCAACAGCCTGACAATAAAGACTAACAGCTAACAACGCTTATCTAACCCACAGATTTATTTAAAGAGAGAATTAACGTGTTTGCGGATACCTGGCACCTATTTCAGAAGTACACCAAAATCACCATGCGCATGCCGCTTTGGACCTTGTTTACACTGATTCAGCCATTGCTTTGGTTGATCATTTTTACCCAGCTGTTCAAAAATTTTGTACAGGCCCCAGCGGACGGTAGCGCCAGCTATATCGACTTTTTCGTGCCGGGCGTCCTGGTCATGACTGCCCTGTTTGGCTCATCCTGGTCCGGCGTCAGCTTGCTGCGTGAAATCACTGCCGGCTCGGTGGACAAGATGCTAGCCTCACCAGTATCCCGCACCGCCATCGTACTCAGCCGGGTACTGCATTCAGCAGCGCAGGTGGTCATTCAAACCCTGATTATCATGTTGGTGGCCTGGCTGTTTGGTGCGCAACTCAATCTTGGGCCGGTAAATCTGTTGCTGGCGATGATCAGCATCTTTTTACTTGGTGTCGCTCTGGCCGCACTGTCCAATGGTTTTGCCATTATTCTGCAGCGCGAAGAGCCCCTGGTGATGATCGGCAATCTAATGACATTACCGTTAATGTTTCTATCCACAGCCATGGTGCCAAAACCGTTTATGCCGGACTGGATTGAAACCATCTCACTGGTCAACCCCATCACCTATGCAGTGGAGTCTGTACGTGCTGTGCTGATCGGCACTCCTGATTATAATGCCTATGGCTTTGGCGCCTTGATCATACTGGTGTTTGCCGGAGTTTCACTGGCCTGGGCGGTAAATGCCTTTAGCGGCCTACGCGACTGATCAGAAATTCATTCTAACCCCGGCGCTGATGGTGTTGCGCACAAAGCTACCCAGCGAGGTACTTTGACGCCCTTCAATTGACTGAAGCTCATTGAAGATAAAACCAACCGGCAGATTGGAGTACTGAGTCATAAACCGGTAGCGGGCATAAAAACTGACCCACGAATCGTAACGGTAGTTCACCCCGGCACCCAGTGCAAAGCTGAAGGTGCGACGAAAGCGCTGAAAGTTGGTTGATGAATCAGCATTTGTATATATGTTGAGAGCGACATTGCCATCAACATACCCTGACAGCAACTCATCAAAACGCTTGTCGATCCGCCCATTAACACCATGCCCAATGTAGGCATAGTCATTCCCCAGAGGATTCTTGTTGTTATTCACTGTTAGGTTGTAACCGTATCCCATGAATGCGTTATCAGGGCCGGAATGATTTCGGTCGATACCGAAACTTACTAGGTCTGCATCAAAAAACGGATTCTGGCTCGAGCCAAAACCACGATAATTCAGACTGGCGCGATAGCCAACACGCGCTTCAGTCATCCAGTTAACGCCGGCATTTAAAGTGTCCGTCACACTCGAGCTTTGATCAGGCCTTAATACACTCGATTGCGAATTACGACTCATCCCCACATCCCAGTCGGCATCCCATTTTCTGAACAGGAGACTAGGTGTCACCGTAAAGTTAAAAAAATCGAACTGAGAACGATGATAAATCGAATATGCGGGGGAAGCATAAATCGACAGCTTCATCCCTTTTTTCAGTTTATATTTATAGGTGAGCCCGGCAAACACATCAGAACGATATTCATAATATTTATTATCACGGGCACTGTTGAGATTATCGTCAAATGCCATTGAATATCCGAGAACATAGCTGAAGCCATTGGTCTGGCGGCGAATATAATCCAGACGCTCTTCGGCCCGCAGCGTCATCTCTGGGGGCACACCCTCTGCAAATACAATTGCTTTATAGTGCGCCTCTGCTTGCTCTTCTTCTTCCAGTTGCTCATAGATAAACGCGGCGTTCATCCTTGCCCCGATGTTATTCGGGGCAATCTCAATCACTTTCTGATACCAGCCTGCCGCTTCTTCAAGGTCTCCTTGCTGAGCATTTGCCGTGGCAAGCCCCCATAAAATTCCGAGATCGCCTTGTTTCATTTGATTGGCTTCGAGAAAGTTTTCTTCTGCTAGCTCATACTCTTTCTTTTCCAGATGAAGTTGCCCTTTGGCAATCCTTAATCTTTCCCAGACCCTTCCGAGTTTCTGGTCATCTGTTATTAAGCTTAGGGCTGCCTCATAGGCATCAACAGCCTTTTCATAAGCCTGGGTTTCTTCGTAGAGCAGACCAACATTGAAATATGCATCACCAAAGCCTGGGTCAATGCGCCTCGCCTCTTCATAATATTTGATTGCATCATCAAGCCGCCGCTGTTTCATCATAACTTCGCCCATCTGGGCGAGCGCTTGTGCATCATTAGGATCCTGTTCCAAACGCGCGGCCAGGGTGGACTCCTCGGCAAGGACTTGCCTGAGCGCATCTAAATCCCAACGCTGCGCCGCCCGTGCCAGGGCTTTTTGAGCCGACTGTCCTACAGGCGAGTTGGGCGCCCGCGCAAGAATCAGGTCTAAATTCCGCACGCCGTTTACAGCATCCCCCGTATCTAGGCTGATGATAGCAAGGCGAAAGTGGGCATCCAGGTTGCCGGGTTGCACCTTGATTACATGCTTATAGGCTTGTTTAGCGCCATCTAAATCTCTTTTTTCATGCAGGTAACCCGCAACATTCATATTGGCGACAACATTATTCTCATCAAGCTTAAGTACAGACTGGAAATGCTCATATGCCTGACCTTTGTTTCCCTTGTGCAGCTGTTCATAGCCACGCAAGATTTTCAGCTTGATCTCGGCTGTGCGTGCCACACCGGTGCCATCGCCCTTCATCATAGCCTGTTCATAATGCTTCATCGCCAGCATGGGCTCTCGCATCATCTCGTACATCCCACCCAGGTGAAGCTCAACAGCTGGATTTTTCGGCATATAATCCAGCAATACTTCATAGATTTCCTTCGCCTCAGTAAAGAGACCTAACTGGGCATACATGTTGGCAACAATCTCCATCACTGATGCTCTGGTGCTATAACGTCTCATCAGCAATCGCCCTATTTCGAGCACAGCATCCTGATCCTGAGCTCGCGCTGCCTGCTTAAATTTCAACAGACTCATCTCCAGCAATGCCGTGTCGGCCGCGTTAGATTTCGGATCGCTTATTTGTAATATATACTCATATTGTTTAATGGCTTCATCTATCTGCCCCACTTCTCCTAAGGCCTTGGCCAAGGCCAAACGAGGAAACGGATTTCCTGGCGCAACCTCAACCGATTTATTCACCAGCTCGAAGCCTCTGACGAAATCGCCTTGCTGAAAGTTATAGATTGCCAACTGATAGAGCGCCTCACCAGAGTCAGGCTTAAGTCGCAAGACCTCCTCATAGGCACGAACTGCAGCTTCTCTATCGCCAATCTGCAATGACTTGCGCCCGACTTCTTTTAGCCTATCAATGACAGGCGCCAGTGTTTCGGCATTTACTTCAGGGAGTAATTCCTGCGCGCTGGACAAGGGAGACTGCAATACCGCTAGCACAGCGACGGCACATAATATGTAACTAAATATATTCAAGCCCGACTGTTTCATTTAGAAATGGAGATTCATCTTAAACAACACTTTCCAGCCATCAAAGCTTAGCCGAATATCGCTGTAATCATTATTATCGACAGGATGAGGTGATAAATACTGCAAATCCCCCGTTTCAGGACTAACCCGTTGAGGCAACCACAAGGAAAGGTTATCAGTCGGCAAAAAGTCGACATCATCCCGGCCATCTCGCAAAGAAACTCTCTTTAGACCAATCAGATATGAAGCCTCAAGCCCCACAGATATCAGATCATTAAAATAATAATCTGCGCCAAAGCCAGGTTGAATCATCAACAGCCCAGTTGCCTGAGACTGAAGTACCATCGACTTTTTAACACCTTCTGCATCGCCTGAGGTAAACAAAAAGATCAAATCTTCACGATAGTCGATATCAAAGACTTCGTTAAGCGTCAGTCGATAATAACCTTTAAGCTTTTTCGGCGACCGGATCAGGTTATAACGCAACCCGAAATAAAACTCATTATAAGAAACCTTCGCGGTTCTTTCGTTGATGACATCAGCAGGCTGACCCTGAAGAAAGAAATCACCTTCTTTCAGTGCTCTGGAACTTACCTCCCATGTCCCACCACCAACAATAAAGTCATATCTATCATTTAAACGCCAAAGAAATTCTAAACCTGCAGTAACACCGGGACTAAGCTCTGGCAACGGATTTAAAAAAAAGATATCGGTCGTAATATTGTCGCCTGTCCCGACAATTAGATCGGCTAACCCAGCGATAGGCGCCTTAAACTCATGCTGATTCAAATCCTCCAAAGCAGGCTTGTGCAAACCGAGATAGCTACTAACAGTCAGCTGAACATCCTCTGCAAGCAGAACAGGAAAATAGAAGAGTAGAAATATAATAGCGGGCAATCGAAGCATTTATAAGCTCATCTATTTGGCACATACCTTTGCAAAAGCAACGGCAAAATATACAGCGCAACAACACAGCTGATCAGCATATAGACCACAACAAACATGCCAAGCTTGGCATGCGGGGGAAACTGTGACAAAAGCAAAATTGCGAAACCCGCCGACACCACAACAGCATTAAACACTATCGTTCTGCCTACACCCTTCATGGTATTGGAAACAGCCAGCTCGTGAGACAACCCATTTTCTCTATGCAACTTGTAACGAAAAACATAATGGACCGCGTAGTCCACACCCACGCCAATAGCGATACCCGCCGCCAAAGCGGTTGAAACATCCATTGGAATACTAAGCCACCCTGCAAGCCCAGCAACGATCGTTGTGGTAACAACCACCGGAAACACAATTGCCACACTTCCAATAAATGACCGAAGCAATAACAAGGCCATAATAAAAATAGCCACTTTGGAGAAGAGCAATGCCACCGTTTGACTATCGATTAGCAAGTCTGCCCAGACATAAGAGTTATTGCCTGTTCCTGCGAAATTCACTTCAACATTCTGGCCAGCGAATGCATCTTTGGCGTAGGCGTCCAGATCATCAATGATACGGCGGAGATGCATAGTTTCATCCGTCTTTATCATCACCATAATATTTGCGCGCTGGTAATCATAATCAACCATTTCATCAAGCAGCTCAGGCTGCCCAGAAACGGAATACAGATACAGACCTTCGGCAATTTCGCCTTTTGTCTCTGGGATTCGGTAGTACGCCCCATCCATTGAATGCAGCGTTTGATTCAAGCTCTTGAGGTAATCAACGATTGAAAGACTATCTCCCACCATGGGCATACTTTCCGCATATATCTGCAAACCTTCGATCTTATTTAATAACACAGGAGACTTGAGCGCATCTTTCTCAACCGCTTCAATAACGATATTGAGTGTTATTGATCCGTCAAATCGCTCATTCAACATACTTGTAGACTGAGCCACATCGCTGCCCGGTTTGAAATCGCTCATCCAACTTGAATTCACATAAAGCCTCGAAGCACCAACAGCCATCACCGCAATAACTAAGAGCGCAATTACTGAAGCCATCCCTCGATTTTGCGTTAACTTTTCCCCCATATTTACCAGCACACGTGTCATAGCATCCTGACCGTCATGCACGCGCATGGAGCGTTTACGATCCAGATAACCCGCTACTTTTGGTTTCATGATGCTTAGCATTGCAGCTACAAAAGTAATGGTCAGGAACCAACTGTATAAAATCCCCAGCACTGTAAAAAGACCAAACAGCTTGAAAGGCGGCATCTCAGCAAACAGCAACGCCATAAACCCAATGCCTGTTGTCAAGGAAGTGGTTATCAACGGCCTGCTTAGGCCTTTCATGACCTCAAGCACTATTTCATTGCTTTTTTTATACGGATCCTCCAGGACTTTGTTGTAATAATTGCTTAAAAAGTGAACTGAGTCGCCAATCCCAACTGCAACCAAAATAACAGGCAACATAGTTGAAATGGTGTACATGGGCACATTCAGTATTGCCATGGTTCCCATCGTCCAGATAATTGCACCGGCCATGACACATATTGGTAGCAAAACACCTCGCCCGGTTTTGAATATCATGAATAATGCAATCGACATGACAGCGACAAGTAACGGAATCATGACCTTGATATCTTCAAGTGCATTCAGACCCGATACAACCTCTATTGCTGGCCGGCCTGCAATGTAAAATGTGTCGCCATTGTCTTCGGCAACACTTTCTTCTTCTGCTTGCCATTGCTGCCAACCTGCATCTTGATCACTTTGCTTTTGACTCTCACCACTTGAGTTATTATTCTTGGTCCACTCATTTTCAGACCAATCACCACCTCCCCAGCCACCCCAATCTCCCTGGGCACCAGATTCTGCAGCTACAATACCTTTAATCTGCCAATAAGCCTGATATCTGTTTACAGCGCCTTCTTTAACTTTGGCACGTATCATTGCCGCAGAACCATCTGCGGAGACCAGGTTTCCAATCAGGATATCTTCATGTAATTTTATCTTTTGCTTGACGGCCTCAATCTCTTCTTCCGTCACTGGTGTTTTCGGCATAAGACGGACGGCACCAACACTATCATCATCGCCCTCAAAAAGAGTCGCCGTTGTGGGTGAGGCTATATCAAGCTTTCGGTTCGCCACTACCGATGGCAATTCACTTATCTTTTCTGTGATTCGCTTAATCTTATCCAAGGTTGTTTGATTGAAGATTGATTTTTCTTCATTCGCAATAACAATAATGATTGCATCTTTCGTCCCGAATATTCTTTCAATCTTTTCATCGTACTCGATCGCCGGGTGCCCCTTCGGCATGTATACCCGCGCATCTGTTTCCCACTCCAACTTGCTAATCTGTGACGCCATAAATACTGTAATCAGCAACACAATTGCTACCAGCAATTTTGGGGATGATGTGACAAACCTGTAATACGCGTTCAAACGGGCTCCCTCATTCAAAATGAGTATTTGAATTCAAAAAATATTCGGTCGTTGTTATGGAAGTTACCCAAAAACTGAGCTCTTTGCACGTCTGCATTAAATTGCCCCTGCGCAGTTACTGTCGACAAACCAAAATCTGATTTTGCGCCATCGAATAAATCCATGCCAACGGCAACCTGAAAGCTATCCGTGATCTGAAAGAACGCTTTCGGCTTTAGATAAGTCTCATTCATTTGCTGCAGATAGATCCACAATCCCTGAATCGTCATCGAGTATCTTGGAAACTCTCGTCTGACAAATATATTGTATGATGTGTCTACTTTTTCTTGAATCAGTGTCTCTTCATGATCAAGAATTACCCATTGCATCACACCTACTGCCACATCCCAGCTCATGGCTACAAAATCAACGCCAACTCCCCATCTGACATGATCCTTCTGTGCCTCACCATTAGTATCTACGTAGCTGTCGTTATTTTCATCAGCGACATTACTGCGCCCAAAGAACTTATCTTCGACATAAGCTACTTCGGATTTAAAAATATAGTCGCCAATAGGTTTTACTGCTGTCATTCCATACATAGAAATTCGGCTATATGAGGGGAAAAAAACTGGGCCTTCATCTGCACTTGCACCGATCTTTACCGTTCTAAAAATTATTGGAAAATCATCCCACGTATAGAAATAACTAAATGAAAACTCAGTGCCTAAAAAATATGAATCTAACTTGATACCGACTTCAGAATTTTCTAGCTTCCATTTTTCAGGCATTCTCGTCCCGGGAACTTCTTGTAACAACTCCCACTCAGAGCCGGGGGGTGCGGGTTTATGGAACTTCAAATCGGGAATCCAGAGCAGCTGAACATCGCCTATGTCTGCATAATAATCAAGCTTTACGGTCCACAAAGGAATTCTATAATCAATCAGATCAGGCAGGATCAACTCTCGAAAGTCCATAGGGTTGACCTCATCAACAATCCTGACCCCCTCTAGTACACCCCAAACAACATATTGTTTACCGACACGTAGATCCCAGCTATCAAAAGCCATATCAAAATATAACTCCCGCACCTCAGCAACAGGACTGTCTTTTTCCTGTGAAAGATTTTCTACAAATGCGAGGGGCTCTTCTGAGTTCCGCTCAAGGCGTGCAGCAATCGTGTCGTAATTAAAAAAGTCATAAGCCAGGTCATAATAAGCCCAGCCAGAAAAATTAAAATCGACTCTATTACCCAGTGGATACTGAGCATTCAGATATGCAATGTTACGAATCTTGGTTATCGAGCGTGGTTCTCGCAGCCGATAAGCTGTCTCGTTCTTTAAATAGCCGCTAATCCGAAGATCCGACCACAGCCCTGACTCATCTTGCTCTTCAAATGGCTCAGCGAACAATGAATCAAATTCCAGCCCGAGATCATTTTCTTGTGCAGAGACTGGGGCTACAAGCAGTAAGCATACGGCCACAATACATGCCTGCGTAAAGCGCATGTTCATGCTGGGTCACCACAACCTATTTACAAGCGCCCTTTGCAAGTATTGCAAATAACTATTGGCTCTGCCGCACCTATACCGAGAAAAGCTTCCGTTCCCTGTTGAAGACCTATGCCACATCCTGAACATGAAACAGTTTTGTTTAATTGTAATTTTTCCCACCCTAGAACTGCACTAAACTTGGCTGATGTTGATTTTATTGAAATTGAATCAGCAGAAGATGATATCACGCCATGGTCCGTTTGACCTTCTTTAAATGCCTCTTCTAATATATTCCGAATCAATATCGAAACCGGTATTCCCATTTGCTTAGCACGTTGAATAACTCTGTCGCGCAACTCTTTTGGCACTCTTGCCCCTAAATATTCTTCCTTGCGCTTCATTGCCATGGAAACAGCCTTTTCTCTTCTAGCTCTCCCTGCTTGCTGAATATCTCTCGACATCTTTTCACCTTTAAAGTCTAGCGTTTAACAATGTATAACAATTGTTATACATTTACTGCCGCCTTGTCAATCTATAAACAAAAAAAGGCGCCCGCCTAACAGCGGGCACCTCTCATTCACAAGCATTAAAGGACTAACTAATTACCTTTCTTCAATGCACGCTCTGTAAATGCTCGGCCATCCAAGCCCACGCCAACCTTAACATCTGTAACGGCAAAAATTGATTTATGTTTAGTTTGAATATTCTCTACAATCACTTGGTCCCATACCCAAGCATCCTCCACTTTTTGCCATGTTAGCCTCTGCTTTTTCAGAAGGTTTCCTTGCCTATCATAGTAGTCCGTTTTAACTCTTACACAGCTTTCCCAAGTATCATTTTTTGCGTACCAGGATATTTTTTTGCTGTAGAGCGAATTACTTTCCTTCGGCGTGATTTCCACCATAAATATTTCGCCCGCGGCCTTTCCTCTTCGCTCTAACAAAACATAAGAATCATCATCAACCGATCTATCTTCAATATCTCCATAGGTCAAGTCTGAACCAAGAAAACTGTCTCCAGGATCTCTTACAGACACCCTTCTTACTTTTCTTAAGTGTGGCAAATACAACCATTGATCAGCCATTTTTTTTGCAGACGCCTGATATCCCCATCGCATAAAAGCAGTCCCTTTTGCATCAGGCGGAAATTCTGTAAACAGCACCATTTTATCGAGGATACTGCCTTCTCCGTAATAATTTTTCCACAGCCGTCGATAAACATTTTTTCTTTCATTCTCATCTTTATCTATTAGCGAGATCGATAATACGGAGGCTTGATCATTCCCAGGATTTTTATACTCACAATGCCTTACAATTTCTTTAACATCGACTTCTTGCGCCACCACTAATGACGACACAAAAAAGCACCCAAGCACAATCTGAAATATATTATTTAACCTCATAAACCCCATCTGAAAACAGTAGATATATCAAATTTAAAAACAAAAAAGAGGGGCTAACAAGCCCCTCTTTAATATTACTTCATACCGAGATATGAGCAGTCTTAGAAAGGACCACCAGTACCATCAGTTGCCAAGGTACCCCAACCAACTGGTGGTGCAGTTACATCCCAATCGACAGCAGAACTGCTGGTGAGGCTGAACTCATCAGTAAATGCCGCGGTGTCAATATTCTCATAAGAGGTATAACCAAACATTTGATTAACACCAACTACGTTAGACATATCTTGACCTACAAAAATGCCCTTTACATTTTCACCCGCAAGCCATGAAGTGGTTCCGTTAGTGGTAGTGGCACTATCAGCACTTACATAGGCAGTACCATTCCGGTCAACCAAGACGAAATCCTGTGTTGCACCGGTTGCCAGCTCGATATCCACCTGACTAGTGATACGCATCAACTTACCATTTGTACCAAGGTTACCCAGCTGAGCCAGCCAGAAGTCTGTGCGAAAATCTTCGGCAGTAGCTTCGTCAGCGATAATCCCTTGATATATTTTAACCTCATCACCACCGGCAGGAGCAGCCCAGCCAGTGTTCAGCTCAGTAGATGCAGCGAAGGTTTCAGTAAGTGATCCAGTAACCGAAGTATCAGATATAGATGACTTATCCGCCAGACCACCAGTATTACCAGTCTTTACAAAACTCTCATCCGAGAATGACAGACTCCCTGGAGCACCAGATACATTCTTATCAGTAATGATAGTTTGGAAATAGCTATTACCAGCACCGTCATCAACCTGACGCTGATAGAACCCATCGCCACTCACTGCTGGACTACAGGTCCAACCCGCAGGACATGTAGCACCTGCCCCCAAGTCAACTGTAACAGTCCCGGTCGATACGGACCATTGATCGAAACCATTAGTACCACCACTGAATGGTGCAGCTGCCATCGCCGCACCTGACAGCACCAATGTGACAGCGCCTATTGAACTCGCTGCTTTAAATGCCTTACTCATTTCAAGCCTCCTGATATACATCAAGTTGCAGAGATGACAACATCTCCTCCTAAGTTACAATTAGCGATACATTTAACATTTTTAATGCATCACCCTCAACTGTTCATGTAAAACACAAACATTTATTGTTAGACAATGTATAACGCAAATTTAACTGTGTCAAGCATTCTTAACCAAACCACAACTAAATTATATTACACATCGCTAAAATATCGATATCCTAAATTACTAATAGTATATCGACCACACTTCAAGTCCACTTTAGGACTTTTTTTCACACCCGCTAAATTCCCCAATGTCGAGCATGAAAATTCAAAAAAATCAGATTATTCTGTGACTTTCCGTAATCAACTGTTGTCATTGATGCCGGATCAATACTCAGTCGCCGATAAGCTTCGATCGGCATACAGAGAGCTTTGGTTATAAGCGCCCTTATTGGCCCTACATGTGAAACCACAATTACAGTTTGTCCATGATGTAGGCCAATGATCCGCTCTACTGTTCCCGAAACACGCTCAGCCAAATCGTAAACAGACTCGCCATTCTCTGGCTTAAAAGCTGCCTGATTCTCTTTCCAGTCTTTATAAAGACCGGGGTATTTCGACTCAATCTCTTCAAAATAAAGCCCTTCCCAAACCCCGAAATTTCGCTCTACTAAACCATCTTCAAACTGAACACTGATGTCGTGCCGTTCCGTAATCATCGCTGCAGTCATATCTGTCCTGCGGCAGGGGCTTGCGTAAATTGCATCCACAGTTGTATTTGCCAGGTAGCGAGCCGCATCTCCTGCCTGCATTAACCCTGCTTCGTTTAATGGCGGATCTTCTTCGCCATCACAATAAATCCGGTTTAATGGGAAATCGGTTTCTCCATGCCGAATATATATTACGCGGGTCGTTTTTTCTTTTTCTCTCACAACTGGCTACACCACGCTGTTATCCGCATTTATCTTTTCTTAATCATTCTTACCAGCCAGCCTAGCTGACTATGCAGAACGCTTAACCGCTGCAACATCAGCCACTTCTGCCTTCTCATCACGAGAGTTGTGCTCAACCCAGCGTTTTTCACCTGCAGGGGTTGTTTCACACTTCCAGAATGGCGCGCGCTCTTTAAGATAGTTGATAATAAATCGGCAAGCATCGAACGCATTTGCTCTATGCGCAGACCAAACGGCGACAAGCACTATCGCATCATTTGGGAACATTTCACCATGACGATGCAAAACAAGGCTATCAATAATTTCCCACCTTTCCGCGGCTTCTTCACATACCTGTTCGATGTGCTTCTCCGTCATCCCTGGGTAGTGGTCTAGCCTCATCGAGACTACATCTTCACCATCATTGAAATCACGCATCGTGCCAACAAATGTCACCACACCGCCGTGTTTACCCTCTGGCAGGCTATCCTGATATTTTTGCACTTCCAAACCTGGATCGAATGACTGCTCTTGAACAACTACCTTCACTATTTCAGCCTCCAGTTACCGGTGGAAAAAACGCCAGCTCATCACCATCTTTGAGAACAGCATCTGCATCTGTGTATTCCATGTTTATTGCTATCAATGTGCTATCAGGCATAGGCTGGCCACCCGCCACGTTCGCCCAGACCTCGGCGACCGTTACCGTATCGCCTCCGATCGCTAGCGCTTCATCTGTACGCCCCATACGATCCCGCATGCTGGCAAAATATCTTACTGTGATATTCATTTCACTACTCTCCTGACCTTCGGTTAGGCGCTGCGACGCCAGGATCCTGACTTGCCACCGGATTTTGCTAACAGCCCGATACCATCCATTACCATACCGCGGTCAACGGCTTTACACATATCATAAATAACTAGCAGGGCGACCTGTACGGCTGTAATGGCTTCCATTTCAACTCCAGTCTGCCCTTTACAGCGTACCTTGGCCTGACAATAAACAGCATTATTTTCCGGCTCTGCTGTTAAATCCAGCTCTACGTTAGTAATCATTATTGGATGACAAAGCGGCACTAGATCAGAAGTCTTTTTGGACCCCATAATCCCGGCAACACGTGCAATCCCTAATACATCGCCTTTTTTGTGATCACCTTGCATTATCTTTTCAAGCGTAGCCTGCTCCATAAAAATCCGGCCTTCTGCTACCGCTTCTCGCTGAGTCTCAGCCTTCTCACCGACATCAACCATGTGGGCTTCGCCAGAGGCATTAAAATGGGTCAATTCACTCATTAATCTAACTCTCTAAAAATAATTTCTCTTTGATAACGAATTCTTTTGGGACTCGTTTCGTTTGCCATAAAAAAATCTAAAAGCTGCACAACTCAGCTATCAACCGCCGATCTGAGTCATACTCACTCGGCCAATATCTTTTACTGATACTTGCTGAGCGGATGATGCTTTTTTAGACTCAAAACCATCTTTTTCTTTCTCATCAAACGCCTTGCGAAAAACTTCAACAATATCGTCATCACTTCCGCCTGATCGAATCATCTCCCGCAAACTGTATTCCTTATCTGAATAGAGACAGTTCCTGACATTACCATCTGCAGTCACACGAATGCGGGAACAGTTGCCACACAGGCTGCGTGTAAACGCGGGAATTACAGCGATTTTCCCTTCATGCCCAACTCCCTGAAAAATATGATGCTCGGTACGCGTTCCGGGCGCAGGCTGGATACCTGGATAAAGGGTTTCAATCTGCTTAACCAGGCTTTCTGCACTTGCAAAATGCCCACCTGTCTCCCAGATCTGATGCCCGTCAAAAGGCATGAATTCGATGAAACGTATTGTCAAGCGATAATCACGAGCGAGCTCCGTAAAGTCTTTTAACTCCCCTTCATTAAAGCCACGCATCAAAACAACATTAACCTTAACCCGGGGAAACCCCATGTCCAATGCCT
>CALZIQ010000029.1 GCA_945787735.1 uncultured Chromatiaceae bacterium
TTGCCAATCATAGTGACCGCCCAGTTGTGGCCGTCAACATCAGTCCACGACAGTTTATGGATAGGGACTTTGTTAGCAGTGTTACCACACTGCTCAACGAATATAATATCGAGGGTGACCGCCTGGAGTTGGAGATTACCGAACGAGCAGTTATCAAGGATGTTGAAGAGACTATCAGCAAGATGAAACAGCTGAAAGACTACGGCGTACGTTTTTCTATAGATGATTTTGGCACTGGCTATTCATCTCTTTCCTATATCAAACGTTTGCCTATTGACACTTTGAAGATTGACCGCAGTTTTATCCAAGATTTCCTTACCGACAACAACGACAAGGCCATTGTGCGGGCAATCATCAGCATGGCCAAAAGCCTGGACCTTAGCATCGTCGCCGAAGGCGTAGAAACAAGGGAACAACTCGAGTTTCTAAAACAAATCGGTTGTCATGTATATCAAGGATATTATTTCAGTCCACCGGTTCCTGAAAACCGATTTAATAAACTGTTGCTGGCTTCAGGCAAGGTTGCCTAGTTAACTAACTTAGTCACAAGACTATTTCTTTTTGCTTGTAATAAACTTTTTGAGGCGCTTTTTCTTTTGCACCTGGCGCTGCGTTTGGTCTTTTTTCCGATCTGAATATGGGTTTTTGCTTGACTTGAACTCAAGCCGCACCGGCGTACCTAGCAGCTTAAATGCCTTACGGAAGACATTCACCAGATAACGTTTATACGCTGCGGGCACGGATTCTGTCTGATTGCCATGGATTATGATCAATGGCGGATTCTTGCCTCCCTGATGGGCGTAGCGCAGCTTGATACGCCGCCCACGCACCAATGGTGGCTGGTGTTGCATAACAGCCTCTTCCAACACGCGTGTTAGGTCTGGCGTGGATAGCTTTTTCATAGCGGCCGCATAAGCAGTATCAACAGATTCAAACAGATGCCCAACACCACTGCCATGCAGCGCCGAAATAAAATGCATCTCGGCAAAATCGAGAAACGGTAGGCGCCGATCCAGCTCGGCCTTCATACGCTCGCGGGCATTCTTTTCCAGGCCGTCCCATTTGTTCACGGCAATCACCATGGCGCGTCCAGCATCCAAGGCAAAACCAGCCAGGGTAGCGTCCTGGTCGGAGATGCCATCATGGGCATCCAGAACCAGTATCACCACGTTGGCCGCTTCGATCGCTTGCAGTGCCTTGATGACACTGAACTTCTCGACCGTTTCCTTAACCTTGCCGCGCCTACGCACGCCGGCCGTATCAATCAAGGTATACTCACGCCCTTCATGTTCAAAGGGAATAAAGATACTGTCGCGTGTAGTGCCGGGCATATCAAAAGCCACCACCCGCTCTTCGCCCATGATACGATTTACCAGAGTCGATTTACCTACATTGGGCCGACCGATGATGGCAACCTTGGTGCCACCCTCTTCTTCATCTTCTTCTGCGATGACCGGCAAGTCTGCCAGCACAGTCTGCATCATTTTCGAAATACCACGGCCGTGAGAGGCAGCGATGGCAAGTGGCTCACCCATGCCGAGCGACTGAAAGTCGATTACCGCCATGGTTTCGTCGGTGCCATCGACTTTGTTCACTACCAGAAAAATCTGTTTATTGACTCGCCGCAGCTGTTGCACAATCTGTTCATCACTGGCCGTCAATCCTGCCCGTGCATCCACCAAAAACAACACCACGTTGGCCTCGCCGATAGCTTGGTGAACCTGGCCAGCCATTTGTTCCTCAACCCCGTCGGTGTCGCCAGTCAGTCCGCCGGTATCCACCACGATATAAGGCCGGTCACCAACCTTGCCCGTGCCGTACTTGCGGTCACGCGTCAGCCCGGGATAATCAGCCACTAAGGCATCCCGACTCCGGGTCAGTTGATTGAACAAGGTCGACTTGCCAACATTGGGACGCCCGACCAAGGCAATGACAGGCTTCATACGTTCGTCGACCTATTGTTTGAGTTTCAGGGCCTCTACCAGGCCTGTCTTGCTGCGACTATACAACACTGCATCCGATACCAGAGGTGCAACGCGCACACCCTCTTCATCCTGCTGGTAACGGGCGATGATCTGTCCATCTACCTTTGACAACCAATGCAGATAGCCTTCAAAGTCGCCCACCACGACGCTGTTTTCATAAACAACTGGCGAAGTGAGATCTCGATACTTCAGCTTTTCACTCTTCCATAAGGTTGAACCAGTTCGGCGCTCTAAGGCCCAGACCTGGCCTTCATCATCGACGAGATAGAGATTCTGTTCATCGATCGCCAGACCGACAGAGGCCCCCAAATCGCGGCTCCACAACATTGTGCCGGTCAGTCTAGATAGCGCCATCACACGCCCCTGATGCGCAGCCACATAAATCACATCACCGACCACTACAGGTGCAGCATCCACATCGACCATGCGTTCAAGATCAGTGCGCCCTTGTGGTGCCACTATAGTCGCTTCCCACTGCACAACGCCGTCAAAGATTGATAAAGCGGCCAGTCGGCCATTGGACTGCCCCAGCAGGACAAGGTCATCGGTGACCACCGGTCGGGCCTCACCACGCAGGCTCAAGGCAGGTAAAGGACTGCTATAACGCCAGATCTGCTCTCCATTTTCAGCACTCAAGGCCTCAGTGACACCATTGCCGCTACGCACAATGACGAAATTGTGGCTTAGCACAGGTATTGCCATCACTTCGCTTGAAACTTTTACGCGCCATAAAAGCTTGCCTGTTTCGCGCGCGAGTGCGAGCACCTCTCCCTTGGATGTGCCTAGCAGCAACAGCTCTTCACTTACACCAAGACCAGCGGACACAACAACGTCGAGCGACTGTTTCCATAGACGTTTGCCCTTGCCGATCTCATGCGCCTGAATCACACCGTTGGCGCCCACGCTATATAGCACACCGTCAAAGAGTGCTGCGTGCAGTGCATCGTAGATTTTATCTTGTGGGGATGAAAACGATGTCACCGACCAAATGCGCTTGACAGGAGCGCCAGATGGCAACGGCTCAAGTGGCGTCGGTACGTGGATAGGGCCGGAGGAACTGCAAGCGCTGAGCAACAAGACCAGCAACGCTGCAAAGACAAAATGCATTAAGAATCAGCCTCCGGGCCACCGACGTCATCGAGCTTCATCTGCAGTAACCCTGCATCCATTCCGGGCTCGATGCTATTCAAGGCGCGTTGAAAGGCAGCTCGTGCCTGGTCACGATTACCGAGCGCAACATGTATATCACCTTCGAGCTCATTCGCGACAACACCAAAACCACCCACCTGAATACCTTTTAATACACTCAAAGCCTGCGAAGCATCCCCTTCAGCCAATAACAAACGTGCCATACGCAACTGAGCGGCCTGTTTTAACTGCGGCTGTTTATCCTGATCGATCACCAGCTGTAAATAGGTCTTAGTCGAAGCCATATCACCTGCTTCGGCCGACACCTTGGCCAGGCTCATTGCAGCCAATACTGCATAGGGGGTGTTCCGGAAATCACTCAGGATACGCGTACCGCGATCCTTAACGCCCAGGTAATTCTTGTTCTGCAGATCGACCAGCATCACGTCGTATTCAAGCGAGGCGGTTTCACGTGCTGCCTGTACATTGGCCTGCCATTGCTGCCAACCGATCAGGGAACCAAACCCCAGAATGGCACCAATGATGACCGCCTTGCCGTTTTCCTTCCACCATTTCTTAATGGCATCTATTTGTTCCCGTTCGGATTCATACACTTCCACGGGGCAACTCCTTTTCGTTTGGTTAATTCAAATTTAAATGATTTTGTAGATAACTACCGAGCTCATCCCAATCAATCGATTTCTGCTCAGCATCCTGACGCAGATCCTTGACCGTGACACACTCGCGAGCAATTTCTTCTTCACCCAGAATCAGTGCCAGCTGCGCGCCACTCTTATCTGCCCGCTTGAACTGCACCTTAAAGCTACCGCCACCGCTATTACTGCGAATACGCAGACGCGTATCGATATCGCGTAAGCGCTCGGCCAACATCAAACCGGCCTGGGTCGTGCCGTCGCCGGCCATGACTAGATAAACATGCGGGGCAGCATCAACGGCCAATTCCACCTGATCCTGCAACAGAGACACCAAGCGCTCAATCCCCATAGCAAAACCCAGCGCCGGGGTGTCACGCCCACCTAACTGTCCAACCAGACCATCAAAACGACCACCAGCACAGACCGTGCCTTGGGCACCCAACTGATCGGTGACCCATTCGAAGACTGTCTTATTGTAATAATCCAGACCTCGCACAAGGCGCGGATTGATCTCATAATTGATTCCGGCGGCATCAAGCAAAGCGCAAAGCTGATCGAAGTCCTGTTTTGATTCATCATCAAGATGCTCAAGCAGATTCGGTGCATCGACAATCAGCTGCTGCATAGCGGGATTTTTGCTATCGAGAATACGCAGGGGATTGCTATTCAAACGGCGCTGACTGTCTTCGTCCAGCTGATCCTGATTCTCTTCCATGTAGGCCACTAATTTGTCACGATACGCGATACGAGCTTCGGCCGAGCCCAAGGTATTAAGTTGCAGCTGAAGATTTTGCAGCCCCAGTTCACGCCACAGGCGGGCCGTCATCATGATCAGCTCGGCATCGATATCCGGCCCGGCCAGACCAAAAAACTCCACGCCGATTTGGTGAAACTGGCGATAACGTCCCTTCTGCGGGCGTTCATGGCGAAACATGGGGCCTTTGTACCAGAGACGCTGAATCTGGTTATGGGTCAGTCCGTTTTCGATACAACCACGCACACAACCGGCAGTGCCTTCCGGGCGCAAGGTCAAGCTGTCGCCGTTACGGTCTTCGAAGGTGTACATCTCTTTTTCAACAATGTCTGTGACTTCACCGATGGTGCGTTTGAACAAATCCGTCTTTTCGACGATGGGCAACCGAATCTCTTCAAGGCTGTAGGCCTCGAAAACACGGCGCGCGGTATCCTCCAGCAAACGCCAGTAAGGCGTCTCCTGAGGCAGGATATCGTTCATTCCGCGAACGGCCTGGATATGCTTGGACATAAAGTTACGTTCTGTTCCGTTTCAGTGCTTGTATTATACGTAGGGTGCGCAATGCACACCCTACGTGATGCTAATTTTCTACTACTACAGAAGGACAGCCTTCACATTCTGCGGCGGTTTTTTCCTGTTTAATGGCAACTTTTTTACGGATGATGCGCTCCAACTCATCCACCATCTCTTCATTGCTTACCTTGTGATCAGGTATGCCATCGACATAGAGCAGATTCGGTTCACCCCCTGTCAAGCCCACATCGACCTCGCGCGCTTCACCCGGACCATTTACCACACAACCGATCACGGCCACGTCCAAGGGTTCAGTAATATCCTCAAGCCGTTGTTCAAGTTCGTTGACGGCGGCAATCACGTTAAAGCGCTGACGCGAACAGGATGGACAGGCAATCAGGTTGATGCCTTTGCTGCGCAGGTGCAGGCTTTTTAAAATATCGAAGCCAACCTTAATCTCTTCCACGGGATCGGCTGCCAGTGAAACACGCAACGTGTCACCAATGCCGTCGGCCAGCAACATCCCTAGTCCAACTGAAGACTTAACAGTACCGGAACGCAGACCACCTGCCTCGGTAATACCAAGGTGGAGTGGCTGTTCGATCTGGTCTGCCAGCAGGCGATAGGCAGCCACGGTCATGAAGACTTCAGAGGCCTTTAGGCTGACCTTGAATTCCTGAAAATCGAGCTTGTCGAGGATATCGATGTGACGCATGGCCGATTCCACCAGCGCTTCGGGCGTTGGTTCACCGTATTTCTTTTGCAGGTCTTTTTCCAATGAGCCGGCATTCACACCAATGCGAATGGAAATATTTTTATCACGCGCTGCATCCACCACCGCACGCACGCGCGCATCATTGCCTATATTGCCTGGGTTGATGCGTAAGCAATCCACACCCAGTTCGGCCACGCGCAGAGCGATTTTATAATCAAAATGAATATCGGCCACCAAGGGCACGTTGACTTGTTGCTTAATTTTGCCAATGGCCTCTGCGGCCTCCATGCTTGGCACAGATACTCGCACGATATCGGCACCCACCTGCTCAAGCGCCTGAATCTGCCCAACAGTTGCCGCCACATCACAGGTCTCAGTATTGGTCATGCTCTGTACTGTGATTGGGGCATCACCACCGACCGGCACATTGCCAACCATGATTTGGCGTGATTTACGTCGTCTGATAGGACTTTGATGTTCCATAATGATGTCCTTGCTTATTCCCCAAGGGTGAAGCGTGCAACACCCTTGCGGTTATGTTTTGACTGGTTGTAAAGCTCGCCGTTAAATTCAACAGTTACCGCTGGCGCATTGCCAAGCAGCACCTTAAATGGCGCTTCTCCCTCAACCGTTTTTGTCTGACCCGCTCTGGCCATATTCACATACAGACGCTTGCCCTTGGCATCGTTGACTTCAACCCAGGAATCCTCTTCAAAAACAAGCTTAAGCGTTGACTGTATCGGTTCAACCAACACAGGCGTCTCAACAACAGGAACTTCTTCTGCTGTTATGGAAATTTCTTCCGGCACTTCCTTCAGCTCTGGCGCTGGTTCTATCGCTAGCTTGGTCATTATTTCACTCGGCGACTCTTCACTCGAAACAAGCTCTGTTTCGACCGCCGGAATGGATACCTCAGCATCTTCTTCCGTCGCACTCGTCATCAATGTTGACCACCACCAGATTCCGAGCGAAACCAACAGCACAGCTACTACCAACCAAGTCGCATAACGTGGCGCGGCATCTTTGGATGACGCTTCTTTATATCTTGCAACCTGAGTCAGGGCAGGCTCGTTATCTCCACACACCTTGGCAAATGCGCTTACCAACGCTTCATGCTCCATGTCCAGCAGTTTGGCATAATTGCGCAAATAGCCTTTTACAAAGGAGGCTGGGGGTAGCTTTTCCAGCGCTTCGGCCTCGATGTTTTCAAGCAGCTTTATTTCGAGATGGAGTGTGCTTGAAACATCTTCAATACTCATACCACGACGAATGCGCATCTCACGCAGAGGCACGCCCCAACCTGCGTCCAACTCCTGGCCTTCAGTTTCAGTGTCGATCTCTATCTGCTGTCGTTTTGACATGATTTGGAAACGCCTCTCTGGCTGTTAATCCTCGTTTGCATTTTGAAATCGTATTGATATTGCCTGCCTATACTCATTGGCCGCCGATTCATTCCCCAGCGCCTCTTCTATCTGGATGCCAAGCTTGAGGCTTTGTTCTGTTTTTGCAATCGAATGAAATCGCTCAATAAAGGCTCTCGCCTTCATGAACTCTTGTTTGTCATAGTTGATAATCGCCATCTGATAAAGTGACTTGGCCAGGGTCGGACGAATCTGCAATGCCTTACGGAAATACTCTTCCGCCGTCACACGGTTATCAGTTTGCATGGCGCACAGGGCCAGATTTTCATAGGCTAATTCAGGAGTGCGGTAACGCGGGGTCTCTGAGGCGCGGAAAAAATAATCTTCCGCTTCTTCAAAGCGCCCTTGACCACACAAAAAGGCACCGTAGTTATTCAACAACATTGGATTGTCTTGGTCGTATTTTACTGCCTTGCTGTAATACTCATCCGCTAGGTTCAATTCTCCCAGCTGTTTGTAAACCTCGGCAATGTAGTGATTCGCTTTTGGGTGTTTCTTGTCAAGTTCTAGGCTGCGTTCCAGTTTGACCAGCGCCAGTTCAAGCTTACCCTTGCGTAGATATTCCAAACCAAGATCTGCATAAATCGTTGCCGCCTGATCTGGATTTTCATTCCGCGACTTGCTTGAAACACAGCCCTGTAACAACAGCAGCGAAAGCACGATTGCTACAAGCGAATATTGCTTCATGTGCGTCCACTCTGGATCATAACTTTGCGTTCCTGACGTTTGGTTTTATCCATCACCTTGCCCACCAACTGGCCACAAGCGGCATCAATATCGTCACCGCGGGTTCGGCGAGTCACTGTGGTAATACCTGCCGCCATGAGGATCTCCCAGAAACGGGTGATGACCTTTTGGCTTGAACGGCGATACTGCGATTCAGGAAAAGGATTAAACGGGATCAGATTCACCTTGCACGGCACGCCTTTTAACACTTTCACTAACTGACGCGCATGCTCAGAAGAATCGTTCACACCATCGAGCATGACGTATTCAAAGGTGATCTTGCGTTTAGCTGTGCCAGCATGAGCATAGCGATTACATGCTTCAATCAACTCTTTAATAGGATATTTCTTGTTCAACGGCACCAGTTCATCACGCAGTTCGTCTGTCGGCGCATGCAATGACACCGCTAGACTGACATCACTTTCCTCGGCCAATCGATCCATGGCTGGAACAACACCTGATGTACTCAAGGTAACACGGCGTTTGGACAAACCATAAGAGTCATCATCGGTCATGATGTTCATTGCTGCAATCACGTTGTCGAAATTCAACAGTGGTTCACCCATGCCCATCAATACGACGTTGGTGATGATGCGTTCATCGCGATGGGTTGCACCGAAATACTGATAGGCGGCGCGTAACTGACCAATGATTTCGGCGCTGCTCAGATTGCGGTTAAAACCTTGCTGGGCAGTTGAACAGAAAGAACATTCCAGTGCACAGCCTACCTGTGAAGAAACACACAATGTGCCGCGCTCGCCATCAGGAATAAAAACGGTCTCGATGCAATTCCCGCTATCGAGGCGCAAAACCCACTTGTGCGTGCCGTCGCTTGAACCTTGATCAAGCACCACTTCCGGCGCCTTGATCTCGGCAATCTCGTTCAACCTCTGGCGCAGAACCTTGCTCATATTGGTCATCTGGTCGAAGTCATCAACACCAAACTGGTGTATCCACTTCAAGAGCTGAGAAGCACGAAAGGCCTTCTCCCCCATGTCGGTGAAGAGGGCCTCCAGTCCTTGCCGGTCGAGACCGAGCAGATTGACCTTAGCTGTTTCCAATCGGAATTAACCTCGTGGACACAGTTCGTCGCCGAAAAAGTAAGCAATTTCTACAGCTGCAGTTTCAGCCGCATCAGAACCGTGAACTGCATTGGCGTCGATAGAGTCGGCAAAGTCAGCGCGGATCGTGCCGGCTTCAGCTTCTTTCGGATTGGTTGCGCCCATCAGCTGACGGTTCAACGCAATTGCATTTGCACCTTCCAAACACTGCACCATGACAGGACCTGAAATCATGAACCCAACCAAATCGTTGAAGAAAGGACGATCTTTGTGCACAGCATAAAAACCTTCGGCCTGTTCACGGGTCAGGTGCATCATTTTTGCAGCGATGATTTGCAAACCGGCCTTTTCGAAACGGCTGTAGATTTCACCAATTACGTTCTTGGCAACTGCGTCAGGCTTGATGATTGAAAGGGTGCGTTCAACGGCCATATATTTCTCTCCAGATTGTATAATGTTCATATAGAACAAACCCGCGTTGATCGCGGGCCCGTACTGTCTCAAAAACTGTGGCATTTTAACTGTTTAGCGGCTAACAAACAATCTCCACAACGATCAAGCAGTTATCATTCCCGTTCCTCGATCCAGGCCATCTGGATGCCCTCGAGAATTTTTTCACCGCAGTGGGCTGGGTCATCATCAAAATCGTCCAGCGCCATTACCCAGTCCATCAGATCGGTAAAGCGGATAGCCTTCGGATCCACATCTGGGTGGGCATCCTCCAGGGCGATGGCAATTTCCAGTGAATCGGTCCATTTCAGCTTCATTGGGCTATCTCTCCTTTAAAATCAATGAGTTTCCGACACCATGTTAATGGTGTATTTGGGAATCTCGACCACAAGATCCTGGTCCGCCGCCTCGGCCTGACAGCCCAGGCGGGAGTCGGGTTCGAGCCCCCAGGCCTTGTCGAGCATGTCCTCCTCGTCATCGGTAGCCTCGTTGAGGGAGCCAAAACCCTCACGCACGATGACATGGCAGGTGGTGCAGGCACAGGACTTTTCGCAGGCATGCTCGAGATGGATACCGTTGGCCAGCGCGGCATCCAAAATCGTGGTGCCTGGCTCAACCTCGGCCAGTTGCCCTTCTGGGCACAATTCTTCATGGGGTAGAAAAATAATCTTGGTCATTTCTTAATCCGTATTTATTCTAAATTCGCGCGATGATCACGCAGGACATTGGCCGCACAAAGGGTTTCCCGAAGGAACGGCATATCGGCGATTACGGCCGGGTGAGAATAACTTCTTGTGTGGCCAAGAGACCAGCGAGAGCGTGTGTAATTTATGAGACATCCGAATTTAGCTCTGAAACTCATCCAAACTATGGCCCTTGAGGACCTTCCTTACACTGGCATCCATGCGGCGGGCGGCAAAATCGGCCGTGGCCTGATCTAATGATTCGATCGCATTTTTGATCGCCTTAATATCATCGCCCGCGCGGGTCTGCTGCAGGTTAGTTATGCCTGCATCAATGTTACGACGCTCGTCTGCCGACAACAGCTCATCGCCATCTGCTGCCAGGGCAGCAATGATCGCTTCAAGCACACGATCGGCCTCGACCTGCTGTTCACGCAGATTGCGTGCGGCGATGTCCTCCTCGGCATAATCAAACGAATCGCGCAGCATTTGTTCGATCTCGCCTTCTTCCAAACCATAGGCCGGCTTGACTTCGATACTACTCTTAACATTGGTACTCAATTCTTCTGCCATCACGCTCAGCAGACCATCAGCATCAACCTGGAAGGTGACGCGAATGCGCGCCGCCCCCGCCACCATCGGTGGAATTCCACGCAGCTCGAAACGCGCCAAAGAACGGCAATCACTGACCAGTTCACGCTCGCCCTGAAGCACATGAACGCTCATGGCGGTTTGCCCATCTTTAAAGGTAGTAAATTCCTGCGCTCGCGCCACTGGTATGGTGGTATTGCGCGGGATCAATTTTTCAACTAGACCACCCATGGTCTCTAGCCCCAGTGACAGCGGGATAACATCCAGCAATAACATCTCGTCATCGGGCTTGTTACCGGCCAGCACATCGGCCTGAATGGCAGCACCAACGGCCACCACTCGATCCGGATCAATATCTACTAGCGGCTCTATCTGAAAGAACTCTCCAACCTGTTCACGCACACGCGGTACGCGGGTCGAGCCGCCTACCATTACCACGTCCTTGATTTCTTCTAGCTCAACACCGGCATCACGCAAGGCACGACGGCAAGGCAACAAGGTTTTACGAATTAGGCCATCTGCCAATTGGTTAAAGGTTTCACGTGTCAGAGCGCCTTGCCAGACAGAGCCATCAGGACGCTCGACACTGACTTCCACTTGTTGGATATCGGTCAACTGTTCTTTGATGCCGCAGGCCTGATGCATCAGTGCGCGTGAACGGCGATGGCTGGGATCATCACCCATGCCCGCCTGTTGAAGTAGCCAGTCAACAATTAGATGATCAAAATCATCACCGCCTAGCGCTGAGTCACCGGCTGTAGCCAAGACCTCAAACACACCGCGGCTGAATTGCAATATGGAAACATCAAAGGTGCCACCCCCCAGGTCATAAACCACATGAATTCCTTCCGAGCCGCGATCGAGACCATAGGCCACCGCCGCCGCGGTGGGTTCGTTCAACAGGCGCAAGACATTCAGCCCTGCTAAACGTGCAGCATCCTTTGTGGCCTGGCGTTGGGCATCATCAAAATAGGCCGGCACAGTGATCACAACGCCGGTGAGATCTCCCCCGAGGGTTTCCTCAGCACGCTGTCTAAGATTTTTGAGTATTTCGGCTGAGACCTCAACCGGGCTGACATCAGCTGTCACTGTATGAATACGTGGCACGGCTGAGTCTGTCTCGACAAATTCATAAGGCAGGTGCATTTGGCGCACTTCTTCATGACCACGCCCCATTAGGCGTTTGACCGAGACGATTGTATTTTTTGGATCCTGAGGCGCGGCCTTGCGTGCAGCGCTGCCTACTTCGATCCGACCATCAGCCAGGTATCTAACCACAGAGGGCAACAGGTGTTCACCTTCATGATCTGGAAAAGTTCCCGCTACACCGCTGCGCACCGAGGCCACAAGTGAATTGGTGGTGCCAAGATCAATCCCGACCGCTAGACGATGTTGATGCGGCGCGGCCGATTGTCCCGGTTCACTGATCTGAAGTAATGCCATGATTCGAAGTCTTTTTTGTTAAAGAGGATTCTTAAAGCAGCTCTTCTTCCAGAGCTTCAGCCTCTTGTTGCAGGCGATATAAAAACTGCAGCTGATTCACGCTGGTCCGACACTGCGTCAAAGACATTTCATCAGCAGCGGCAAATCCCTGTCTTAACTGCTCGACACAAGCCTTGACCATCTGATCCAGCTGCTGAAGAAATCCCAATACACTGGACACCGGATCATTACTTTCTTTGATCTCGGCCAATGCTTCACGAAGTTCAATCTGTTGCTCAAGAAACTCAGGATCCCGGATAGTGAAGTTCTCATCGTTCAAACCCCGACCTTGTAATTCGAGCAGATAACGCGCCCGTTCCATTGGATCTTTCAAGGTCTGAAAAGCGGAATTTACCTGGGCAGCCTGCTGCAAGCTGATACGGCGTTCACGCTCAGGCGCCGAGGCAAACTTGTCTGGGTGGAGTGCTTTTTGCAGTTTCTGGTAGCGCGCAGACAGGTCAGTCAGATTGAGCTCGAAACTTTCAGTCAGACCGAACAATTCAAAATAGTTTTGAGTGAAATCCACAACAATCTTTCAGATCAGACGTTAAAGCTCTCGCCGCAGCCGCAGGCATCCTTGACATTGGGATTGTTGAATTGAAACCCTTCATTCAAGCCTTCTTTGACAAAATCCAGTTCAGTACCATCCAGATACAAAAGGCTTTTCGAATCGATAATCACCTTGACACCATGATCCTCGAACACCTGATCTTCCGCTTCTATCTTTTCAGCGAATTCCAGCACATAGGCCATACCTGAGCAGCCACTGGTCTTGACACCGAGACGCAGCCCTGCTGCACCATTGCCACGCCCTTCAAGAAACTTCCTGACGTGGCTTGCAGCCTTCTCTGTCAATGTAATACCCATTACCAAATCCTCATCAGCGCAGAGATGAAATCTTTACTCAGGCGCTTCGTCCTGCTTTGACTTAAAATCATCAATGGCAGCCTTGATAGCATCTTCGGCCAACACGGAACAGTGAATCTTAACCGGCGGCAAGGCCAGTTCTTCGGCAATCTCGGAGTTCTTGATCTGTGAGGCCTCTTCAAGCGTTTTACCTTTGACCCACTCTGTCAACAACGAACTCGAGGCGATGGCCGAACCACAGCCATAGGTCTTGAAACGGGCATCTTCGATCACCCCTTCTTCGCTGACCTTAATTTGTAATTTCATCACATCACCACAGGCCGGTGCACCGACCATTCCCGTGCCAACCGTCGCGTCCTTTTTGTCCATGGAACCGACATTACGCGGGTTTTCATAGTGATCCATCAATTTTTCGCTATACGCCATACTTTTGTCCTCTCAGTCCTACAGATAAGGCTTAATGCGCAGCCCACTGAACAGAATTCAAATCAATACCTTCTTGATACATTTCCCACAGCGGCGACAACTCACGTAGTTTCGCCACCTTGTTCTTGACCAGCTCTATGGTGTAGTCAATCTCTTCTTCGGTAGTAAAACGACCGATGCTGAAGCGAATTGAACTATGGGCCAGTTCGTCACTACGACCAATTGCACTCAACACATACGAAGGCTCTAGGCTTGCTGAAGTACAGGCTGATCCAGAAGAGACAGCAATATCTTTCAAAGCCATGATGAGCGACTCACCTTCGACAAAATTAAAACTAACATTAAGATTGCCAGTTACACGATGCTCAGCATCACCGTTTAGATAAACTTCTTCCATTTCTTTAAGGCCATTCCAAAGGCGATTACGCAAACCAAGAATGCGTGCGTTTTCCAATGCCATCTCATCTTTTGCGATACGGAAGGCTTCGCCCATGCCAACAATTTGATGTACCGCTAAGGTACCGGAACGCATGCCGCGCTCGTGTCCACCACCATGCGTTTGCGCTTCTATACGGGCGCGTGGTTTGCGCCGCACATAAAGGGCGCCGATGCCCTTGGGGCCGTAAATCTTGTGGGCAGAAAATGACATTAGATCGACATCGAGATTCTGCAGATCAATCTCAACCTTGCCGGCACTCTGAGCACCGTCAACATGAAATATTATACCGCGTGAGCGAGTCATCTTGCCGATCGACTCAATATCCTGAATCACACCAATCTCGTTATTTACATGCATGATTGAAACAAGAATGGTGTCATCGCGCATAGCCGCCTCGAGCTTGCCCAGATCAATCATGCCATTTGTTTCCGGATCGAGATAAGTGACTTCGAAACCTTCGCGCTCAAGCTGACGGCAGGTATCCAGCACTGCCTTGTGTTCGGTCTTGCTGGTGATAATGTGCTTGCCTTTGCGTTGATAAAAGTGCGCGGCACCTTTGATGGCTAGATTGTCCGACTCGGTTGCCCCTGAAGTCCAGACGATTTCCTTGGGATCGGCATTGATCAGCGCAGCCACATTTTGACGTGCTTCATTGACCAGCTCGTCTGCCTTCCATCCAAACGTATGCGAACGGGAAGCAGGGTTTCCAAATGCGCCATCCATTGTCAGGCAGCCAGTCATTTTTTCAGCCACTCTGGGATCTACAGGCGTTGTGGCGGAATAATCAAGATAAATGGGTAATTTCATACTTTTCAATACTCTCCAAAACGTCCTTTGCTCAAATATTCATCAGGCCCATGCCAGCATTGCATGCTCTTGCAAAGCCTTGAGCTGTTGCTTAACAACTCTTAAAAAAACATCAATGTCCTGCTCGGTATTGTCTTTACCGATACTGACCCGAACAGCACAACGGGCCAATGCTTCATCTATGCCCATGGCCAGCAAAGTATGGCTGGGCTCTGTTTTCTGACTATCACAAGCAGAACCACTTGATACTGCAACGCCGGCACGATCCATTTCCATGAGCAGTGCCTCACCGTCTATACCCGGTACCGCCATGAACACCGTGTTTGGCAAACAAAGCGTATGACCTGCAAACACAACAACATGTTCCATTTGTTCCAAACTATGCAGAAGCTTCTGTCTAAGCTGCTCGCATCTGACCTGACGCTGCGCCAGTTCAAGCCGTGCCAGCTCGGCAGCTTTGCCGAAACCGACAATTGCAGCCACGTTTTCAGTACCACTGCGGTAACCCGCTTCCTGACCACCACCAACCATCTGGGCAGACAGGTCAATTCGTTTGTCGAATACCAGGGCACCAACACCCTTGGGGCCATAAAGCTTGTGAGATGACAGAGCCATCAGTTGCACACCCAAGCTGTCAAAATCCACTTCAATTTTGCCCGCGGCCTGCACTGCGTCTGTGTGAAACAGTGCACCTACAGAACTCGCCATCTCGGCTAACCTCGAAACATCCTGGATCACACCAGTTTCATTGTTGGCTAGCATGATCGAGACCAATTCGGGCTGCTCAGCAAGGACAAGCTGCATAGCTTCTTGCGTCACTCGACCTTGTTCATCAACACCAATTTCAACAAGCTTGCAGCCCTGCCCTGCCAATTGCCTCGCAGGCTCCAGCACCGAGGCATGCTCGACAGAACTGACCGCCAGACATTTAAGTCTGGGGACAGCTCCTTTGATAGCAAGATTGTTTGCTTCAGTACCACCGCTGGTAAAAATCACCTGGGATGGGTGAGCATTAACTAACCGGGCAACTTGCTCCCGGGCTGTTTCGACCGCCTGTCTGATCAAACGACCCTGGCGATAAACACTGGATGGATTGCCAAAATGGTCTCGCAGATATGGCAACATCTCATCAAGTACGCGCCCATCCAGCGGTGTAGTGGCATTATGATCCAGGTATATGTTCATACCCTAATCCTGCAGCACTAATTCAGAGTTTTTATTGCGTCGCGACTGCGTCTCTATCACTTACCTGTCCAAAAGCGGAACCCCCTTCAGTGGCGTTGTCTTGCCGCTGTGAGACCTCCTTGACCGAACGACGCTCAACCAATTGTTGCAAATCGATACTGGCCAGAAAGTCGTGAATCTGGGCGCTGAGATCGCACCACAAATCATGGGTTAAACATGGCTCGCCATCCTGGCAATCACCTTGACCGCCGCAGCGAGTCACATTAACGTTTTCATCGATCGCATTGATCACATCAACAACAGCAATTTCAGCCGCTGCTCGGGCCAAGCGGTAACCGCCACCCGGACCCCGGGCGCTATCAACCAGGCCCTGGCGACGCAGGCGGGAAAAAAGTTGTTCCAGGTATGACAGGGAAATACCCTGGCGCTGCGAAATATCCGCCAAAGGCACGGGGCTCTCGGTGGCGTGCAGAGCCAAATCTAACATCGCGGTTACGGCGTAACGCCCCTTCGTAGTAAGTCTCATGGCAATTCCTCTTGCTATCTTCTCGATTCAAGCCTAATTGTGCATAATGCCACATCTATTCTGAGGATAATACTATACCTGAGCATTATAGTCAAGTATTAATCCTTAGAGTTGGCTCAGGTATTGTCTACCTTTTTTTGATGTTTTTCATCCCCACTGTCAATTTCACAGGAATCGAGCTCCGGCAAAGCCACACTCTTCACATTGCCGCCCAGCTGCTCGATCACCTTACGCATCGACTCCATCTGTTCATCTACAGCATGAACATGGTCAAGAATATGATTAATCGCATGAACAACCGGGTCGCTCATATCCTGAGTCATACCATAGGCATCAAAACCGATCTTTTTGGCGATGACCTGGCGTTTTTTCTCTTTTTCGTCATCAGGCTTGGTTACCAGTCTCCCTGGCACACCGATCACTGTCTGGCCAACTTCTACACTTTTGACTACGACAGCGTTGGAACCGACTCGACTGTCGTCACCAAGAGTAATCGGTCCCAACACCTTGGCCCCGGCCCCCACTACGACATTGTTGCCAAGGGTTGGGTGGCGCTTGCCTTTATTCCAACTTGTCCCACCCAAGGTCACACCATGATATAGAGTGCAGTCATCACCAATCTCTGCGGTTTCACCAATCACCACCCCCATGCCGTGATCGATAAAAAATCGCCGCCCAATTTTTGCGCCAGGATGAATTTCGATACCGGTCAACCAACGGCTTAGCGTGGAAATAAAACGTGCCAACCACTTGAGCCCCATATTCCACAGGCCATGGCTGATTCTGTGCGCCAACACTGCATGTAAACCTGGATAGGTTGTCAAAATTTCGAACACGTTCCGCGCAGCCGGATCGCGTTCAAACACGCACTGAATGTCTTCACGAATTCTTTGAAACATGCAAAAAACCAATCCTTCGCCAGATCGTAAGAATCAAAAGCTGAGTAAAACAGTAATAGATAATGAATGATAGCGTGTTATGCCATACCAACACCAATTAGCGCTCTGCCTTATAAAGTTTTCGCCCCTGTGCGGCAGATAGCATCCCACGCAGAATATTCATCTCCGTTTTGTCCGGCCTGGCACGATTATAAAAACGCCGTAGACGCCGCATCAGCTTGCGCGGGTGATTAGCATCGAGAAATTCAAGATCAATTAGAGTCTGCTCTAAATGGCCGAAAAAAGACTCCATTTCCTCGGCCGAAACTACTTCGCGGACCTCATCTTTGAGATGGGCGTTTTGCTCCGGCGCCATCATCATCAGCTCATAACTCAACACTTGGACTGCAGCCGCCAAGTTAAGTGATGAATAATCCGGATTACTAGGAATATGTACTAAGTAATGGCATTTCTCCAACTCCTCATTGGAAAGCCCGGAATGTTCACGCCCAAACACCAGCGCCACATCCCCTTGTTTACTCTCGTCCAACAAACGTCTGGCGCATTGACGAGGATTTTCCACCGGCCAGGAGATACTCCGACTGCGGGCACTGGCGCCTACCACAAAACGACAACCATTTAAGGCTTGCTCAAGACTCTGACATACAACTGCACTTGCCAGCACATCATCCGCCCCCGAAGCCCTCGCAGTCGCTTCGGCACAAGGAAAGCCTTGGGGTTCAACCAAATAAAGCCGCTCCAGACACATATTTTTCATCGCCCGGGCAGCGGCACCGATATTACCGGGATGGGTAGTATTGACTAATACGATACGAATATTTGTTTTCATACAGCGTATTTTAAGTTGTTTTCGCCGAACACGCTGAAAATTCTCATTATTTGCGACCCGCCACGAAAAATATGTAAGCATGGTGTATTACGAATTATCCAGGTCAGAATCGCCTTGCTGCAAACGAATAATATTGTTGCATTTAGAACTCAGCATCGGCTCAAAGCCCCTCACATTTAGCCCCATTCTCTGCTATTCTTGCGCCCCGTTCAGCTGTAGATATTTTTCAGGAATCAGGAACCAACCTCATGCACCCGATTGTCAACATCGCCACCCGTGCGGCCCGTCAGGCCGGTGACATCATCATGCGCTCGACCGAACGCATGGACAAACTCACCATCACAAATAAATCAGAAAACGATTACGTCACTGAAGTTGACCAGAAAGCTGAGCAGGAGATCATCCATGCCATCCGCAAGGCCTACCCCGACCATGCCATCCTGGCAGAAGAGAGTGGTCATACAGAAGGCAGTGCAGAGTTCGAGTGGGTCATCGACCCCCTTGATGGCACCACGAATTACCTACACCAGTTTCCACAGTATTCGGTCTCTATTGCCGTCAAGCAAAAAGGCCGCCTAGAACACGCCGTGGTCTACGATCCGCTGAAAGACGAAATCTTCAGCGCCAGCCGCGGTGCCGGAGCACAGATGAACGGCCGCCGCCTCCGAGTAAGTCCCGCCAAGGGACTGGAAGGCGCCCTGCTCGGCACCGGCTTTCCGTTCAAAGATCAACGCTATCTGGATATTTACCTGCAAATGCTCAAGACAATGATCATTCCCAGCGCTGGAATTCGCCGAGCCGGATCTGCCGCCCTTGACCTGGCCTACGTCGCTGCCGGCCGGCTTGACGGTTTCTGGGAGCTTAACCTCAAGCCCTGGGACATGGCCGCGGGGCTGCTATTAATCCAAGAAGCAGGCGGTATGGTCTCCGACATCAAGGGCGGCCACAATATTTTCGAGACCGGCCATGTTATTGCCGGCAATCCAAAAGTATTCAAAGCAATGGTCAAGGCGCTGCACCCCTATGCCAGTGATATTGAATAATTTCACACATCAAAACAGTTGTATAACCTATTAATTAAATAAGCTAAATAGCTCTAAGGGAATACAGCTAAACTCCTTTACACCACAATTTTTCCTGTAATTTTTTTCAAGTTCACCTCTTACACAACCGATATATCTTTCATACGAGAAGTGAGGCAGGATGATGTCAAACAAGCTGTGTAAACGTGTTATTTCAGGCACGAAAGAAGAAGAAATCATCATGAAGGAAGTCCTCGGTGGACTGGAAGAAGTGGCCACAATGTTGAGTTATTCCCCCTGGCCTGGCGACTTCGAAATTATCGCCATTTACCCGCCGAGTAAAGATGACAACAAGTCCCAACAAGAAAAGACCGTTGTCAAAACCCAAAGCAAGACAGCTCCACGCCGCAAGGCCGATGTCATCAGCTATCAGCAACTTAAACAGCGCAAGTCCGCCTAGCACTCTGACAATTCCCAGTTTGCTGCAACGTTGATTTCAGCTGCCAATACGGCTATTGCTGTAAAGCTTGAAGGAAAGATGTAAATAAAAGGAAGTGCATCATGGCTAAAACACAGCTGCCACTGATACTCGAACCAGAACAACTGCGGCCACTACTGGGCAAAAAGAAGTATATCATCGTTGACTTGTCTGACCTGGAGACCCACCGCGCTTACCATGTCCCAGGGGCCGTGCATCTTCTCTATGAATTGCTGTCCCAGGAACTGCCAAACGTTGCAGGCGAACTGTCTCTCGAGGCGCCACTCAGTCAAACGCTGAACCAGATTAGCTTGACCCCAAAGCACCATGTCATCGCCTATGACAACCTCGACAATAGCCGCGCCTGCCGCCTGCTCTGGACCCTGGATCTGATAGGTCACACTCACTACTCATTGCTCAACGGCGGCCTGGCTGCCTGGCTGGACGAACGCCACCCAACCGAAGACATACTCACAAGACCCGAACCCGGCCTGCAACGTTTCATTTACCAAGCCGAAGCCCCAGCGGTTGACTTGCTCTACCTGCTCCAGCATCTGAATGATGACAACACCACGCTGCTGGATGCTCGCACTGCCGAAGAGTATTCTGGCGCGGAAACTCGCAGCCAACGTGGCGGCCACATCCCAGGCGCCATCAATCTCGACCACCGCCGTCTGATCTCACCCGAACACAGCATGCGCTTCAAATCAGAAACAGAATTAAAATTAATTTTCAATGAGTTGGGCATCAAACCTAAACAAGGAATCATCACCTATTGCCACACCCACCGCCGTTCTGCACTGGTCTATGTTGCCCTGAAAAGCCTCGGTTTTAGCAACATCAAGGCCTACCCTGGCTCCTGGGCCGAATGGGGTAACAACCTCGATACGCCAATCGAATAAAGCATCCTGCAACTGTCGTCCAGCTGGGTTAGAATTGCCGCCTCATCCGGGAGAGAGCCATTCAGAAGGGCTCTGCCGAAAACCGCCGTTATGCAAATTTAATGATGCGCTTTGGCGCTTTGGCGATTCGACGATGCAAGAATATCAAAATATGATCAGCTTTAAGGGACGCCACTTCCAAAAAGAGAGATTCTCCAGTCAGTCCGCTAGAATTTGGCGTATGCACTGAATTATCGTGACATCGAGAAATGATGGTGACGCGGTTACCCTGTTGATCACAGCACAATCAACAGATGGGTGGTTCACTATTCCCCCAAGCTTGAGGCGACCTTTCAAAAGAAAAATAAACGCGTGGGCACACGTTGGCGGCTAGACGAAACTTACATATAGGTAAAGGGCGAGTGGAAATATTTTTATCGTCCAGTTGATAAAGAAGGCCACACCGTCGATTTCTTGCTCACTGCCAAACGAGATAAGAAAGCCGCGTTGCGATTTCTTAGAAAAGCGATTGGCCGCAATAACAAGCCCAGCTTAATCAATATCGATAAGAGTGGCGCCAAAATAGCAGGGATCACAGCCTACAATAAGGAGAACAATACGCACGTTAAGATCCGGCAATGCAAGTACCTCAATAACATCATTGAGCAATACCATCGATTTATAAAACGACTATGCCGACCAATGCTAGGCTTCAAAAACTTTTGGTGTGCTCAAGCAACACTGGCCGGAATTGAACTCGTCAGAATGCTCAAGAAACGACAGATGAAAAAGATGGCAGGCGACTGCACATCGCCTGCGGTTCTTTTCTATGCCTTAGCCGGTTGAGAGTCAAATTACGAGCAGACGCTTCTCGGCCTGAGGATCTGTTTGCGACAGAGCACCTTTCGTTTGCATCCACATCTATCTGCAGACGCGCCCTTGGTGTTCGACATCATCGATAGCACGTAACAAAAAAGTATTAACGGTCGTTAATGGCTGTTAGGTTTTGAATCAGCGGTGATGGCAAGTGGCGGGTGAACGCAATATTTCCATCCTTCGTGATTGTCGGAGTTCTTTACTATATTATTGCTCCGGACCTGAAACATATAGCACACCCTCAAGTAACCTATTAATTGCTAAATAATTAAATAATTTGGCCCATAATTTGCGATATGTGACTGAAGCAGAGGCATGGACAGAAGGTTTGGGGTTTGAGTGTTTTCCCCGATTATCACTTGCCGTTCAGCTAACTGCCGACAACCAATATTAATGATAAGAATTAAGAAGGGAGAATTGGTAATGAAGGCAAATTTTTCAATTGCGAATATAGTAATCGCTGCGTTCTGTGCTTCAACTTTTATGGCAGAAGTAAAGGCGACCCCCATTGTCGTAGGCACGATAACAACTGGTGATCTCCCTTTCTTTCAAGGCGGCCCTCCCGCAGCGACTAACCTGGCCCCCAATGGAACACTGTGGAACCTGGACCTGAGCGGATTTGCAACCCCCTTCGTTGACATAACGATCAAGGTTGATGACGCCTTCCCCTCGGCTCCTGACGATTTTAATGTCTTTTTCGACGGCAATTTCCTGGGGAATACTTTCGATTCGATCCTGGGCGTTGGGTGTGTTGAACACGTTGCCAATGCAGCCAACTGTGTAACGGCGTCCGATAACGGCCCTACGTTCGCGCTTACCGTTGCGAGAGACACCATTCATCAAATCGGTGTCGATCTGGCAACCTGGTATTTCGACGGCGGCCCAACTCCTGGCACGTGGTATGACATCTCTGTCACCGCTGCGCAGTCATCGGCGACCGGTCCTGTTCCCGACTTTGGAAATATCCCTGAACCCGCTACCCTCGCACTTACGGTTTTAGGTTTGGCTGGGTTAGGTTTCTCGCGAAGAAGGACAGTAGTATAACAAACACAGGGCTTAGGACTTCTAATCAGTCGCTAGAAGAGGGAATCTTCTAGCGACTTTTCTACATCAAAATGCCATATTCTATATGTGCGCCCTAAATCGAATAAATGGTACCTCTAAAAATCCACTGAAGCAGCGCTGGCTGCGTTGAAATCATCTGCTTGATTGAATAGTATTTGCAGGCATCTCACCCAGCTTGGGAATCGCATCTCCATAGAGAGTTCTGCGGGTCTCTGACTTGCCCTTCGGCTTCCGTGAACCGGCAATGATCTTCCACTTGGCGATTTCCTGTCTTCAAAATATTGAGTCAGATAGAGTTCGACTAATTCCTTTACAGTAAACAACTTTTATACCGACTCCAGCCGCTCCTGTTTCAGTTCCTGTTCTTGCTCCCGCTCCTGCTGTTTCTGTTCCCTTGCTTCGGTCGCCGGGCAGCGGCCCCGACGGCGAAGTTGCTTTAGCTTCTGGAGCTTCAATCTCGCTTCAGCTAGGGTATTCTCTGGATAGTTACCGATTTTTACCTTAACGAGCTTTGAGGTAGTTAGGCTAGTTATTCCGATAGAAAAAAGTTTTGATCCCGCTAGCCCCACACGTCACTCGCAAGCCAGCGTTTTCGCCTGTATACGCCTTGTCCTTATCGCTAGGCTTCATTACTTCTACTGTTCTGGAAGATAGAGGTTTGGTACTCTGTGCTGTTGCCATGGGCATCCTCTTGAATTGATTTCAGTGAGTCCGGCGCAACGGAAAGTGTAGGTTGTTGATCTCCACAAAACCTACACCAGAAAAATCCCTACACTTCAAGCTACTCTTTTTCGTGAGATTGGATGATTTTCCATGAGATTCAATGAGACCTTAAGAAACGACAAAAAAACAATAAATACTTACAAATCAATGGCTAGAGCAGTATAACGACATGAGTTCCAAAGGAAAAAACAACCAGCACACACCTATGATGCAGCAATACCTGCGCATCAAGGCCGAGCACCCGGACATGCTGGTGTTCTACCGCATGGGCGATTTTTACGAACTCTTTTTTGACGATGCGCGCAAGGCCGCCCGCCTGCTCGACATCACACTGACAGCAAGGGGCCAGTCTGCCGGCCAGCCAATTCCAATGTGTGGCGTGCCCTTTCACGCCGCCGAAGGCTACCTGGCCAAGCTGGTCCGCCTGGGTGAATCGATCGCCATCGCCGAACAGATCGGTGACCCGGCCACCTCCAAGGGGCCGGTGGAACGCAAGGTCGTACGCATCATCACCCCCGGCACCGTGACCGATGAAGCCCTGCTCAACGAGCGTCAGGACAACCTTCTCTGCGCCGTGCATCGCATCGACACACAATTCGGTATCGCCAGCCTCGACATCACCAGCGGTCGCATGACAGTGATGGAAGTCAGCGATCAGGACGCCGTCGGTGATGAGCTTGAACGACTCAGACCGGCCGAGCTGCTGCTCAGCGAAGAACTGGCCCGCATGCTCAAGCTGGACGACCGCTACCCGGTGCGCCAACAGCAACCCTGGTATTTCGAACAAGAAACCGCCATCAGACTGCTGACCGAACAAACCGGCACCAAAGACCTGCAAGGCTTCGGCTGCGAGACCATGAACAGCGCCATTTGCGCCGCTGGCTGCCTGATGCAATACGCCCTCGACACCCAGCGTGCCAACCTGCCCCACATCCACGGCATCCGCGTCGAGCGGCGTGAGGACAGCGTGGTGATGGACGCCGCCAGCCGCCGCAATCTGGAGATCGAAACCAATCTCATGGGTGGCCGCGACAATACCCTACTCGACGTGCTCGATCGCAGCAGCACCGCCATGGGCAGCCGCCTACTGCGACGCTGGCTGAACCGCCCCATGCGTGATCGAAATATTCTTAACAACCGCCTGCAAGCCATTGAAATATTATTAGAAAATCAGAGATTCGAGAGCCCAAATGAAGTGCTGCGCGGCATCGCCGACATGGAGCGCATTCTGGCCCGTATTGGTCTCAAATCAGCCCGCCCGCGCGACCTGGCCCAGCTGCGCGATACCCTCACACTGCTACCTGATGTACATGCCAGCGTCGCCGGGTTGGACTCACCTCAGATCCAAGACACACTCAATCGGCTAAGCAAATACCCCGACCTCACCGAGCTGCTGCAACACGCTGTAATCGAGAACCCACCCGTGGTCATTCGCGATGGCGGTGTCATCGCTCCCGGCTTCGACAGCCAGCTGGACGAGCTGCGCGGCCTGAGCGAAAACGCCGGCCAGTACCTGGTTGATCTGGAAGCACGGGAAAAGGAACGCAGCGGCATCGCCACACTCAAGGTGGCCTATAACCGTGTGCATGGTTATTACATCGAGGTTAGTAAACTCCAGGCCGACAATGTGCCAGCCGAGTATGTGCGCCGCCAGACCCTGAAAGGCGTAGAACGCTACATCACGCCGGAACTGAAATCATTTGAAGACAAGGTGCTCAGCGCCAACGAACGCGCCCTGGCGCGCGAGAAGGCGCTCTACGATCAGCTGTTAGAAGACCTGATCCCAAACCTAGCCGAACTGCAGATCACGGCCGCCGCGCTGGCCGAACTGGATGTGCTGGCCAACCTGGCCGAACGCGCCGACAGTCTCAACCTGAACAAACCTGATTTGGTTGACGAAGCGTGCCTGGAAATCGTCGGTGGTCGCCACCCGGTGGTGGAGCAAAACCTGGAAACGCCATTTGTACCCAACGATACGCTGCTCGACGACCATCGCCGCATGTTGATCATTACCGGTCCCAACATGGGCGGTAAATCGACCTACATGCGCCAGAATGCCCTGATCACCTTGCTGGCCCACGTTGGCAGTTTCGTGCCCGCAGAGAAAGCGGTGATAGGCCCGATTGATCGTATCTTCACCCGCATCGGCGCCTCGGATGATCTGGCAGGCGGTCGCTCTACCTTTATGGTCGAGATGACCGAAACCGCCAACATCCTGCACAACGCCACCGAACAAAGCCTGATCCTGATGGACGAGATCGGCCGCGGCACCAGCACTTTCGACGGCCTCTCGCTGGCCTGGGCCTGTGCCGAGCACCTGGCCTCACAGGTGAAAGCATTCACCCTGTTCGCCACCCATTATTTCGAACTCACCACCATGCCCGAGCAACACGATAACGTGGTCAACGTACATCTCGATGCAGTGGAACATGGAGATAGCATTGTCTTCATGCATGCAGTCAAGGAAGGCCCCGCCAACCAGAGTTATGGTTTGCATGTAGCCGCCCTGGCCGGTGTGCCAAGGGGTGTAATCGACGCGGCAAAACAGCGATTATTTCAACTGGAAAACACAGCCGCCAATACACCTCCGCCAAACAAAACTGCGCCTGAACCTCAGCTTGGCCTGTTCGAAACACGGCCTCACCCGAGCACTGAAAAACTGGCTGAGATCGATCTGGATAACCTTACTCCACGTCAGGCACTGGAAGCCCTTTACCAACTTAAACAGTTGCTCTAGAAATAACGCTGCTGAGACGTATAATAGGCCTCACTGAAATTCGGCTAAAACTAAGGATAAAACTATGACATTTGTTGTGACCGACAACTGCATCAAGTGCAAATACACCGACTGTGTAGATGTCTGCCCCGTAGACTGTTTTCACGAAGGCCCCAATTTCCTGGTCATCGACCCAGAAGAATGCATTGATTGCACGCTATGCGAACCCGAGTGCCCTGCCAATGCCATTTTTGCAGAAGATGATGTGCCGGATGATCAGCAGGAGTTCACGGCTCTGAATGCAGAGCTAGCAGCAAAGTGGCCTGTGCTTGCCGAGCAAAAGGATGCGCCGGAAGACGCCGACGAATGGAATGGTGTCGAAAACAAACTTCAATACCTGGAACGCTAACTGCTAGCTAGATCTAAATATGCTAAAAACAAAGGGGCCGCACCGGCGGCCTATTTATATTCCCAATTTTATTTCTCCCGGTTTTATTTTGTGGGCACCCTCACCGCCAATACATCACACTCGGCCGAATTCACCACTGCCCTGGCGGTTGAACCGAGCAAATGCTCAAGACCACGACGACTGTGACTACCCAACACAATCAGATCAACATCGTTCTGTTCGGCAAAATTGATAATCTCAAGCTTAGTTACCCCCACTTCCACATGCCCCTGTGATTCGGGGATAGCAAACTCCTTGCACAACTCTGCCATTTTCCTGTTTGCCTGATCCAACAACTGGCGTTCGATCTCCTGAGTCTCGGGCAGCACCAGTTCATTACCGAAGTAGATTGGAATGCTCTCCACTACATGAATAACACTCAAGCGTGCCTGATACAGACCAGCCAAGCTCTTGGCCTTTTCAGACACCGCATTGGCTTCCTGCAACAGGTCTGTTGCCAACAGAATATGTGAGTAGTTCGATGACATGGACATCCCTCTCCGATTAAAGCGACCGACATATATCTAAGCATAGATGGCTTTAAAGGCGGCGACAAACTCATCGTACATCTTGGCGGGCAATGCATTTATGCCTGCCGCTGCCTTGCGTCCACCGCCAGTAGGAAACTGGCGACACAAATCATCCGCACCGGATTTTTTATTCAAGGGAGCACGCACACTCACTACATAGCCACCCTGGGGCAGCTCAGTCAGCAAGGCATGGGCGCGATCCGGATTGGCACTGGCGAGCTGGTTGCTGAATACACCCGACACCCGACGCGCCCATGCCTCAGCCGGAAACAAATAAACGGCAACCTTGTCATCGACGATGGCAGGCTCAGTTGTGTCGGCCTTGGCGAAATCATCCACAGCCCCTTTGCGCAAGGTCTCAAACACATCAGGCTCGCGCTCGATAAACTGCAATGGGTCTTCAAAGGCGGCCATACGGAGAGAAAGCTCGGCCGGGGCGAAGTGCAGATCTTCAACCGTGGCGCCGTAACCGTTGTAATTTAGATAAATACCCAAGTCACGCATTAAACTCAGCTGATCCTCTTTCAAGCCCAGCGGTTCTGCCGCACGCCGGGCGCTATCATCGAAATTGTCACCAAACGCACCGACCACGGCCCAGGCGCGAAAGCGGCTATTGAGAAACTGATCCACAATCAAGCTGGTGCAGGTATCCGGTGTAGTATCGATGTAGGCATCCAGTTTTGAGTCAGCTGGAATTTCACCGGCAAAGTGATGATCAAAATATTTGACCTCAACACCTAGTGTGAGCAGCGATGCCAAAGGCTCGCGGTTTTTATCCAGCGAGATATCGAACACATTAACCTCATCACCGTTGTTCGCCGTCACCTTCTTCAGTAGGGCAATATCGCGTTTAACACCTGTGACAAGCTCGCTCTCTGCCGGAAAAGCCAGACGAAACTGCTGCACAGCGCACAAGCCATCCGCATCGCCATTAAATACATCAAATCTCATTTATTATGTCTCGCTACAAAGTCTTCGGATTGTTTGTGCGAGACATTCTAATGGAATTAGCAGGCAAACAAAAACGGCGCCGAAGCGCCGTTCTGAGTATTGCTTAAAGAGCCTAAATCAGACTTTGAATTGCGACACAGCCGAATGCAATTTTGACGACAAAGCACTCAATTGATCAGCGGCCGAGTTAGATTGTTGTGATGCCTCGCTCGTCTCATGGGCATGATTACTGATATTGACGATGTTGTTATTAATTTCTTCTGCCACCGAGTTCTGCTCTTCCGCTGCGCTGGCCACCTGGGCGGTCATATTGGTAATGGTGGCAACCGCATCAGCAATGGCCTGCAAGGCCTCTCCGGCTTTATTGGCCTGCTCAACGGTCTCGTCTGTCATTTCTTGGCTGCGCTCCATCACATCGACAGCTTCGTGGGTGCCGCTTTGCAGGCTTTCGATCATCTTCTGGATCTCTTCGGTGGACTGTTGCGTGCGTCCGGCCAGTGTTCTAACCTCATCCGCCACCACGGCAAAGCCGCGCCCTTGCTCACCGGCACGCGCCGCCTCAATGGCGGCGTTCAAGGCCAGCAGATTGGTCTGTTCGGCGATATCCTTAATTACATCAAGCACGCTACCCACATTCTGGCTATCCTCTTCTACCCGATGTAAGACTTTGGCAGCCTGCTGCACCTCATTGGCCAGACGATCAATCTTGCTAATCGCCGTAGCAACAATATCCTGACCTGACAGTGATTCTTCGTTGGCCTGATTGGCGGCATTTGCTGCATCACTGACATTACGCGCCACTTCTTGCACCGTGGCCACCATTTCGTTCATCGCAGTCGCGACCTGATCGGTCTCCTTTTGTTGACGATCAATGGCTTGATCGGCACGATTATTGATATTGGTTAACTCAGTCACTGATGAGCCGATTTGGCCGGAGGCATCCATAACCTGCTGGATGGTTCTACGGGTCTTGGAAACAAACATATTGAAACCATGCGAGACATCTGTGATTTCATCATTGCCATTCTCGGGCAGGGATATGGTCAGATCGCCTTCACCCTCGGCAATCTCAGTAAAACGTGCTGCGATATGTTTTATTGGTTTGATCACCGAGCTAACCACCATCAGAAAGGCCAGCATCCCCAACACAGC
>CALZIQ010000030.1 GCA_945787735.1 uncultured Chromatiaceae bacterium
GACCTGCATTGATAGGCGCTTCACTCAAAACCTTTGCAGTTGACACGACCGGCTTACGACGCGCTTTGGTGCGTGCCTTTTTCTTTGTTGCTCTTTTTACCATCAAAAAAATCTCCATTTAATTACAGCTTGAAAAAAGTGCGAACACATTTTAGTTTCAAATGACCTACGAATGCAAAAAAAACAATCGATATATCATTATCCAACATTTAATCGACCACATGCGTACAAATATTAGTTCCGTATTTAGAAAACAAAAACATGCATACTGCAAAGTCTTTGTTAAAAACAAATACACATATTGCCTAACAGAAATCAATCAGATTACTAATGCTGACAAAGAAAATTAACATTTAATTCTTAAGCAACCTGCAAAGTAGTCATTATATGTAGATCAAGCAAGCTTTTTAAAAATCATGAGCACTTCAAAGTCTAAGCAAAAATTTACGAGATTTCGGACGAGCCAAGAAATCCGTGAGATGAGGCATTGCTAGAATAGCTGTCAAGCGCGGAGTTAATGAGCATATTAAGGCGATTATTCCTTGCACCGCTTAATGGGAAACAAAGAATTTGCAAGCGCAATGGTTTTTCAATAGCCTGCTAACATGCAGACCACCACACAATCCCTATTGGCGCTCGGTGGCATCTACTTTTGGGATTACTAACCGATATGCTGGGGCGACGCGGCTTTCTTCCTCGCATTACTTTCCTGCGAATCGTTGCAATTATCATCGGAAAAGACGGTTTAAATCTCATCCCAGAATTATATACCGAGCGTTTTGAACTCATTGCAGTCATGACGCTGCTTGTGGTCGGTTTTTTTTCTCGGTGGAATACTGACAAAAAACACTGCAGGGAATTGGCCTGATAGGACTTCTATTCATTAGCTTCCGCATCACCTCAAGATCATGGGCGCAAAAATCGGTGCCCGACTTTACAGCGCAGATCAAATAAATCATCAAATGTATGGGCGTGGCGCTGCTGCCCCAAGCAGGAGCAGCCATGATCATGGCCCTGGTGGCGGCAAATCAATTTCCTGAATACCGGCAAACGCTGTTATCAGTGGTGATCAGTACGACTATATTTTTCGAAATCATCGGCCCGACATTTACCCGCAAGACCATACGCGCCGCTCAACACGCTGAAGGCGACTAAAACGTCATTCTCGATGATAGGGATGCCCTTGGGTCACACTCCAGGCGCGATAGAGTTGCTCTGCCAGAAACACTCGCACCAGCGGGTGTGGCAAAGTAAGATTCGATAAAGACCAGAGCTGTTGCGCCCGCTGTTTGCATTCCTTCGACAAACCATCCGGACCACCCACCAGCAGAGCTATATCTCGTCCGTCCTGCATCCAATCGCGCATTTGATCGGCCAACTGCTGCGTTCGCCATTGTGTTCCGCGTTCGTCCAGAGCAATGACATGGGCGCCATTGGGAATAGCATTCAGAATCTTGTCACTTTCTTCTTCGATGGCACGTTTGGGGTCACTGCTCTTGCTGCGATGCCCCGGTGTGATTTCAACCAGCTTTACACTGAAATTTTGCGGCAGGCGTTTAGCATATTCGTCATAGCCTGTTTTGACCCAGCCGGGCATTTTCAGCCCGACGGCAATGAGATGGATGTGCACTTATGATTACTGTGGCCTTGCTTCAGCCAACTCCTCAACAGAACCGGCTTCCCAGAGTTTTTCCAGCTGATAAAAATCACGCACATCCGGCAACATAACATGGACGATGACATCGGCAAGGTCCACCAGCACCCATTCGCCCGTTTTGTCGCCTTCCATACCCAGGGGTTTGATGCCGGCCTTTTTAACCTCAACAACCACATTATTGGCCATCGCTTTCACATGACGGTCTGATGTACCGCTGACAATCACCATAAAATCGGTCACGCTGGATTTACCACGCACATCCAGCACCACCGGATTAACGGCCTTCATGTCTTCAAGCGCATTGACCACCAGGTCTTTTAACTCTTCCTCTTTCATCTAACTCTCTCGGTTTTGTAGAGATCTTCTGTCTCTATGTAGCGCCGCACACTGTCCGGCATTAAAAAGCGCACATCTTGTCCGCAGGCGATCTGTTCACGAATAGCGGTGGCTGAGATATCTAGCTGGGTGACCGACTGAAAATAAACCCTGCCTGCCGCGTGTTGCCGTAACATCGACACGTCTTCTACTCGTGCGTTCTCGACCAAATTCGCTACTGCGCCCTGTTGAGGTAGCTTACTGCCAGGCCGTTGCGCCACCACGATATGGCTCAGTTCATACAGCCGCGGCCATTGGTGCCAACTCTCTATACCCAAAAAAGCATCCAGTCCCATGATTAAACATATGGGCGTCTTACCCAGCTCATCGCGCAAGGACTGCAGCGTATCAACCATGTACGACGGACCGCCGCGCTGTAATTCACGCTGGTCGATGACAAAACCCGGCACCTCTTCAATCGCCAACTGCAACATTTTCAGGCGCTGCTTTGGTGTAGCGCCCGGCACATCACGATGTGGCGGCATAAAACAAGGCATTAGACGAACCTCATCCAGCCCCAGCGCCTGTTTAACTTCCAGCAATGGCCGCAGATGGCCATAGTGCACTGGATCAAACGTGCCACCAAAAACTGCAATCATCTGACGTAACGCACACTCATAAAACGTCCCCTATCACTATTCAGGTTGCTGCTGATGTGTTCGAGAACACGAAAAAAGCGCGGAGCTTACAAATGTAAATGAGCACTTTTGACGCAATAATCGGACAAATCAGTGGTGACATGGATAGTTATTGGCGAATCTGGCCGTCACCCAAGACTATATATTTCTGTGAGGTCAGCCCTTCAAGACCCACCGGACCACGGGCGTGAAACTTGTCCGTGCTAATTCCAATCTCGGCACCCAGGCCATATTCAAAGCCATCGGCAAAACGGGTTGAGGCATTCACCATCACCGAACTGGAATCCACCTCACGTAGAAAACGACGCGAGTGGGTGTAATTTTCCGTCACAATCGACTCGGTATGACCGGACCCATGTTGGTTGATGTGATCAATGGCCTCGTCCACATCCTTGACCACACGGATCGACAGGATCGGCGCCAGGTATTCCGTATCCCAGTCTTCTTCAGTCGCAGGTATAGCGGCACTCACCAAACGACAAGTGGTTTTACAACCACGCAGCTCCACATCTTTTTCCAGATACATACCACTCAGCTCAGGCAGCACCTGCTCGGCAATACCCTCAGCCACCAGCAGCGTCTCCATGGCATTACACACACCATAACGATGGGTCTTGGCATTGAAAGCAATCTGAGTCGCTTTTTCCAGGTCGGCCTCATCATCGATATAAACATGACAGACACCATGCAGATGTTTGATCACCGGCACACGTGCCTCGGCGCTGATGCGTTCGATCAGCCCTTTTCCGCCGCGGGGAATAATCACGTCAACAAACTCTGGCATGGTGATCAGCATGCCCACTGCTGCACGGTCGGTGGTCTCAATCACCTGCACCGCATCAGCTGGCAAACCCGCTTTTTCCAACCCCGCATGCACGCAATGAGCAATGGCCTGATTGGAATACAGCGCCTCAGACCCCCCGCGCAGGATGGCGGCATTGCCCGACTTCAGGGCCAGACCAGCCGCATCGGCCGTCACATTCGGGCGCGATTCATAAATAATACCCACCACACCCAGCGGCACACGCATCTTGCCCACCTGGATACCAGAAGGGCGGTAACTCATGTCTGAGATTTCACCGACCGGATCAGGCAAGGCCGCAATCTGGCGCAGACCTTCGGCCATGCCGGCGACGCGTTCGTCGTTCAATTCCAAACGATCCAGCAGGGCGGCATCCAAACCATCTGCCCGTCCAGCATCCATATCTTTGGCATTGGCTTCGAGCAACACCGACTTTTGTGCCTCGATGGCGTCGGCAATGGCTTGCAGCGCGGCATCCTTGGCCGCTGTTTCTGCTCTACTGATGGCTCGCGAGGCGGCACGGGCGCGTTGGCCCACGTTGGTCATGTATTTGCTTACGTCGATCATTATCTGTGTTCCGTGTAATTATTGCGTTCATGGTGCGCGATGCGCACCCTACATCCGTGCGCTTTTCACTTGTGGAAACAGCCGCAACCCACCCAGCCACAAGCTTAATTGTAGCAATTCGTCCCAGACATTACCTGGGCGGCCACCTTTAATCATGCCATCCACCTCGGCACAGCGCTTCAGCATGGCCTGCCATTGTGGTAGCGAATGGCGCTTCAGACCGCTGCGCACCAAGGCCTTGCGCTTGTCCCAGACCCGATGTTTAGCCAACACCTGTTCTACGCCCGCCCCCTGTGTCGCCTCGAAAGCCATGTTTGCCATGCTGCGGATTTCGCGGCTCAAAGCCCAAAGCACCAGCACCGGCTCCACGCCTTCACCCTTGAGGCCGTTGATGATACGACTGGTGCGGGCGGCATCACCCTGCAGGGCGCCATCCACTAATTTATAGATATCAAAACGGGAACTGTCGGCCACGCTGGCGGCCACCTTGTCCACATCCACCGCACCCTCGCCATGTAGCAGTAACAGTTTTTCGATCTCCTGGGCGCAGGCCAATAGGTTTCCTTCAACCCGCTCCACCAACAGGGCCACTGCCTCCTGCGACGGCTGCAAGCTCTTCTCCTTCATGCGCCGCATGGCCCAGCCGGGCAACTGGCGCAGATCCATGGGCCAAATGGTCACCACGGCACCAGCTTTGTCCAACGCCTTATACCACTTGGTGTTGCGGGAACTGCCCTCGAGCTTGCCGGAGATAATGAGCAGAATGTTGTCTTCGGAAGGGCGCTCGGCATAGGCCTGCAATGCCTTGCTGCCTTTGTCGCCTGGCTTGCCGGTCGGCAGACGCAGTTCGATCAACTTGCGATCGGCAAACAGGGACATGGCATCCCCGGATTGCAGAAAACCCTGCCAGTCGAAACTGCTTTCTACATGATGCACCTCACGTTCGCTACAACCGGCTTGGCGGGCAGCAGCACGGATGGCATCGCAGGCCTCCTGCACCAGCAATGGTTCGTCACCACTGACAAAATAGAGTGGCACCAAACCTTTTTTCAGCTGAACATTGAGCTGTTCGGGTTTAATCTGCATTGCTAGATGGCGCTGTTGTAGCGGGCTTGTTTTTACTCAGTGAATGCAGACGGCGCATCAGGGTTTGAATCGACATACGGCGCATAAAATCGAACAGCTTGCGTTCTTCTTCGCTCTTGGCCAGCACGGCACTTTCGTCAAAGCTGTAGTCGCGTTGTTGAGTTATCTGCTCGTTGCTGATCAACGCAGTTCCGGCATTATCGCGCACGGAAAACTCAAGTGTATATTGCAGTTCGTAATCACTCACCTTGCCGCTGCTGCCCACTGACAATACCCGGCGGCCGCGTTTTTCTGAATGAAGTACCAACAGCAGCTCGGATTCATCTGCCTTGGCCAACAATTCGACGCCAGTTGATTTCAGGGCTTGAGTCAGCTCACGCTTCAATTCAGCGCTGACGCTTTGATATTGAACATGCATGGACGGCAATACCAGATCGCTATCGAGTGATCCGCGCAGGCGCCAGCCGCAGCCATTCAGGCTTAGCGTCAGGAGGGTGAGGATCAACAGGAGAGAGATAAAAGGTAAGGTGGAGGAAATCCCCCCTAACCCCCCTTTGTTAAAGGGGGGAACGAAACAGGCTTTATTTGAAGAAACGCGTTCTCTCCCACCCTTGTTAAAGGGGGGAACGGAATGGGCTGTATTTGAAGAAACACTTTCTCTCCCCCCCTTGTTAAAAGGGGAGCCGGAAAAGGCTCTACTTGAAGAAACACTTTCTCTCCCCCCCTTGTTAAAAGGGGAGCCGGAAAAGGCTCTACTTGAAGAAACACTTTCTCTCCCCCCTTTATTAAAGGGGGGCATGGGGGGGATTTGATATCCCATCTTGAGATCAGCCTTTGACAACCACATTCACCAGTTTGCCGGGCACCACGATCACCTTGACCACCTGCTTGCCGTCGATAAAACGTTGCACGTTTTCATCCGCCAGCGCTGCATCCTCAACAGATGCCTTATCGGCTTTGGCCGCCACCTGCACCTTGCCACGCAGCTTACCGTTGACCTGCACCACCATCTCGATGGAATCACGCACCAGGGCGCTTTCATCCACTTGTGGCCAGGCAGCGCTGAGCACGTCATCACCGTAACCCAACTCACGCCAAAGCACATGACTGATGTGAGGGGCGATGGGTGATAGCAGACGTAAGACGATGCTAAAACCTTCGTTGATTACCGCGCCCTGCGCGCCGCCTTCTTTAACTGACGCCAGTGCATTCATGATCTTCATGCAGGCGGCAACCACGGTATTGAACTGATGTTTATCGAAGTCGACCAGCGCCTGTTTCAACACTTCGTGGACTTCGCGGCGGGTGGCTTTTTGTTCCTCATCGGCATTGGCCGTATCGAATGATTTATCCGCTCCCAAAACAGATTGATTGGCCTGGGCAAAATTCCACACCTTTTTCAAAAAACGGGCCGCACCATCAACACCGGAGTCGGCCCATTCGAGCGATTGCTCCGGCGGCGCGGCAAATATCATGAACAGACGTGCGGTATCGGCACCGTATTGTTCGATCAACTGTTGTGGATCAACCGTATTGCCTTTCGACTTAGACATCTTGGCGCCATCCTTCAGCACCATGCCCTGGGTCAGCAGTTGGGTGAAAGGCTCATCGTTTTCGATCAGCCCCACATCCCTCATTAATTTATTAAAGAAGCGGGCATAAAGCAGATGCAGAATGGCGTGCTCGATGCCGCCGATGTATTGATCCACCGGCAGCCAGTACTTGGCTGCTTCATCCAACATGGCCTGATCGTTTTTGGGCGAGCAGTAACGGGCGAAGTACCAGCTTGATTCCATGAAGGTATCAAAGGTGTCGGTCTCGCGCTCGGCCGGGCCGCCACACTTGGGGCAGCTGCACTTGCGCCACTCAGGGTCGGCCTTGATTGGCGAACGCACACCATCTAGAGTTACATCTTCTGGCAAGATTACTGGCAATTGATCTTCGGGCACTGGCACTGCGCCGCAGTTTTCACAATTGATAATTGGGATTGGCGCGCCCCAGTAACGTTGGCGTGACACACCCCAGTCACGCAGACGAAAGGTAACGCGTTTTTCACCCTTGCCCTGCTGTTTTAAATAGCCGGCGATGGCATCAAACGATTCTGCCGATGACATGGCACTGAAATCACCGGAATCGATCAACACGCCTTTTTCGGTAAAGGCCTGCTGTTCCAGGTCAATGTCCATGATTGTCGCTGTCTTGTCTCGCGCGGTGTTGATGCAGTCTTTAATTTCTCTTTCCGCCAGCGGTGCGATGACTTGTTTGATGAGCAAGCCGTATTTTTTGGCAAATTCCCAGTCGCGTTGGTCATGGGCCGGAACCGACATCACTGCCCCAGTGCCGTAACCCATCAAAACAAAGTTGGCGACCCAGATCGGCACCTCATCACCCGTGATGGGGTGAATCGCCTTCAGGCCGGTGTCGACGCCTTTCTTTTCCATGGTTTCGAGTTCGGCTTCGGCGGTGCCGGTCTTTTTGCACGCTTCGATGAAGGCGGCCAGTTCGGGATGTGATTCCGCTGCGGCCAGGGCCAGTGGATGTTCGGCGGCCACAGCGACATAGGTAACACCCATCAATGTATCCGGGCGTGTCGTGAAAACTCGTAACACGTCTTCGCGGCCTTCTACGCCAAAGTCAATTTCTACACCCTCAGATCGACCAATCCAGTTGCGTTGCATGGTACGCACCTGCTCGGGCCAGCCATCGAGTTGATCCAGATCATCCAACAACTCTTGCGCGTAGTCGGTGATCTTCATGAAATACTGCGGGATCTCCTTGCGCTCCACCACCGTGTCGCAGCGCCAGCAGCAGCCGTCGATGACCTGCTCGTTGGCCAGCACGGTCTGGTCATTGGGGCACCAGTTCACCGCGGCGGTCTTTTTATAGACGATACCCTTGTGGAATAGCTTGGTGAAGAGCCACTGCTCCCAGCGGTAATAATCCGGATTGCAGGTGGCCAGTTCACGATCCCAGTCATAACCAAACCCCAGACGTTTGAGCTGTCCGCGCATGTAGTCGACGTTCTCGCGTGTCCATTTCGCAGGCGCCACGCCGTGTTTGATGGCGGCATTCTCAGCCGGCAGGCCGAAGGCATCCCAGCCCATGGGCTGCATGACATTTTTGCCCTGCATACGCTGAAAGCGGGTGATGACATCACCAATGGTGTAGTTGCGCACGTGCCCCATGTGCAGGCGGCCGCTGGGATAGGGGAACATGGAGAGGCAGTAATATTTCTCTTTCGAAGCATCCTCAGTCACTTTAAATGTCTGATTTTGCTCCCAGTAATCCTGAGCTGCCTGTTCCACTGCTGCGGGCGAATATTGCGCGTCCATCGTTACCTTTTCTGTTCAATGTTGCCGGATGGGAAAACCCCCTATGGTACCGTAACCCGTCCGTTTCTTGCACAAAAACGCATGCTTGCACTTTTTCGCGCCAGGACCAACACTATAAAGAATCGTTTTCAGGAAGGAAAAGACAATGAGCGAAAACAACCGCCCCCATAACGAAAAACTGGTACACGCCTACAACCAGATGATGCAGCGTGTCAGGGAAAGATTAGCAAATGCCGAGAAAGTGGCCGAGCCGCGCCTGCGTCAGGCGGTAGAAGCCGCAGAGGAAAAGGCCGTGGAGCTGGGCGAGCTAACCCGTGAAGAGGCCATCCGCATCGGCGAATACCTGCGCCGCGATCTTCAGGATGCCGGCAATTACCTGGCCAGCGACGAAGCGCAGGAGCTGAAAGACTGGCTGCACTTTGATATCGAACTGATTGAAACCAAGCTGCTAGAGATGTTTCTCAGCGTCGCCGACCAGGCAAAACTGGATATGCTCGACTTCGAGGAGGACCTGGCAGAAGCGACGGAATACCGCACCGGCGAAATCACTGGCCCCGGCACACTGACCTGCATGGACTGCGGTGAAGTGCTGCACTTCCACGAGCCCGGCCATATTCCGCCCTGCCCCAAGTGTCGTGGCACTTACTATATCCGTCCCAGTGAAGAATCGGCTGAATAACAGGCCTAAAGTCCAACGCAGACGTCCATCAAGAGGCGAATTATGAAATCACTACTCTTATTTCGACATGCCAAGTCGGATTGGGGCGATCCGGACTTGAAAGATTTTGATCGCCCCCTTAACGAACGTGGTGAGAAGAGTGCCGCACGTATGGGACGCTGGATGAAGGAGAACCATATTCAACCCGAATGGATCGTCTGCTCCACTGCCAAGCGTGCACAACAAACCTTGCAATGCCTACGCAAGCATCTCGACATTCCCGACACACTGATCATTCATGAAGACCGGATTTATATGGCGGATGTCGCCACCTTGCTCGACATCATGGCCCAGTGCCCAGAAGACATGGATCACATCATGCTGATCGGACATAACCCCACTCTGGACGAACTGCTTTATTATCTTTGCGGACCCAACGTGCCGCTGTCAGCAAAGGGCAAGTTGATGGCCACGGCCACACTGGCTCAGGTCAGTCTGCCCGACGACTGGCAGCAGCTGGCACCTGAGTGCGGCAAGTTGCAGCAGATTGCCCGCCCCGGGGAGATCAACTAAAGCTCCGATGTCATAATTTTTGCCCTACCCACTTGTTACACTTGTAACATCTGAGCAATCGCAGGAGCGTTTCAACATGGCCGCTAAGGGCTATCTCATACAGCCAAAATGCGGAATACCCGGCTTGAGCAAACAACTGTGCCAAACCCTCGCCTTAAGCAGCGGGCAACAACACAGTTTCAGGCGCCACTACCTCGATAGCTTTGATTGGCGCCTGCTATACAAAGGCTACAGCCTGCAAGCCGAACATCATGACGACAGTATATTGCTGCAACTGTTTCGTCTACACGATCAACAACTCATCAGCCAACAGCAGTTAGCCCAACTGCCACGCCTTGCCGCTGATCTGGGGCAATCAAAGCTCGCGACGCTACTCGCACCCATACTCGACGTGCGCGCCCTGCTGCCACAGATCGAAACCCGGGTGACACAACGGCGACTGCATCAACTTAACGGCCAAGACAAACTCACTGCTGAACTCTGCCTTGAGCAGATAAGCACACCCCAGACACAGCAAGCGCTGAAGTTGCTGCTGCACACGCCCATCAAGGGCTACGACAAAGAGAATCGCAGCATCACGAAATTTCTTGCCCGGCAAGAACAGCTTAAGGCGACAGTCGAAGCCCCCCTTCAGCAATTACTTAGCCGACTCGACATCGACACTGGCTACCACAGTAAACACTGCATAAACCTCGACCCACACGGGCGCAGCGACCTGCAGATCAAACAATTGCTGCAATTTTTTCTACACGTGATGCGTCACAACGAGACCGGCATTATCGAAGACATCGACAGCGAGTTTGTACATGACTACCGCATCGCCGTGCGCCGCAGTCGAACCTTGTTGGACCAAGTGCCCGACATCATGCCCCGACGCACCCTGACCCGAATCAGCAAACAACTGGCCCAGCTTGGCGCCAATACAACACCACTGCGTGACCTGGATGTAATGCTGCTCAATTTTGATGAATACCGCGGCCTATTGCCGAATAAACTTCGCAATGATCTAGACCCGGCACTAGCCTTCATCAAGCAACAACGCCAACAGGCACACAAACAACTGCGTCGTTATTTGCAATCCAACAGCTATACCGGGCTGTGCCAACGTTGGCAGACTTTTTTGCAAACAGCTGCACCGGCCAGCACTCCATTGAGCAATGCCAAGCGTCCCTTGAAAGAAGTGACCGACGAGCGAATTTGGAAGAGTTACAAGAAGGTATTGAAACAGGGCAAGGCAATCACGGACCAATCACCGGCCGAGGATCTGCACAGCCTGCGCAAAACCTGCAAGAAACTGCGCTACCTGCTGGAATTTTTCCGCAGCCTCTACCCAAGCAAAAAATTAAAGGCGCTCATCGCCATACTCAAGCAACTGCAGGACAACCTAGGCGAATTTCAGGACATCCATGTGCATATCGATTTTTTCCGACGCTTGAATGAAGAAATGCAGCAGGCCAACCAGCTTGATGACTCAACCCATCACGCCATCGACAAAGTGATCGCCGCGTTGGATATCCAGCAAGCGGAATGTCGCAAGACCTTTCAGGGGCGCTTCAAGAAATTCAGCCGCCCGGCACACCAACAACACTTCAAACAACTGTTCAAACCATGAAGACCATCGCCCTCTACAACATCAAAGGCGGGGTCGGCAAAACCGCCACCGCTGTCAACCTGGCCTACCTCAGCGCCATGAACGGTTACCGAACCCTGTTGTGGGATATGGATCCTCAGGCGGCGGCAAGCTTTTATTTTCGCGTCAAAGCAAAGATCAAAGGCGGCGCAAAGCGTCTGGCCAAACCCAAAGGTGACCTTGAAGACCACATCAAAGGCACCGACTACCCAATGCTTGATCTGTTGCCTGCTGACTTTTCCAGCCGCAACCTGGATTTTATTTTGGAAGAACAAAAGCGACCAAACCGCCGTATCGCCAAATTGCTCCAATCCCTGAGCAATGAATACGACCTGGTCTTCATCGACTGCGCGCCGAGCATCTCCCTGGTATCGGAAAATATTTTTCGCGCCGCTGACCTGATGTTAATCCCGACCATTCCCACCACACTGTCGTTACGCACGTTGAAACAGATCCACGATCATTTCAAAAAGGAACATCTACCCACGACTCACCTACACCCTTTCTTTTCCATGGTCGACAGCCGCCGCCAGATGCACCGTCAGATCACCGAGCAGCCCCCAAAAAAGCCCGCGGGATTTCTGCACAGCCAAATCCCCTACCTGAGCGAAATCGAACGTATGGGTGAGGAGCGCAAACCCGCCTGCACTGCACCGGCCAGCCGCGCCGCCCAGGCCTATCGTGCTTTATGGCAGGAAATCAGTCAGATAATTCTTTAGACGCTTAGTCTGTTTACCCGACCTTAAAAAAGCCGTTACACTGGGACAAATTTCGCAATAAAGACGAATCGTTATCGTGCCCAGATCAACGCCAGAACTTGCCGCCGCCATCGACCTTGGCTCCAATAGCTTCCACATGATTGTGGCACGCATCCAAGATGGGCAGGTGTCGGTGATGGACCGAATCCGCGACTCCATTCGTCTGGGCAGCGGCATTGATGAAAACAACGTTATCAACGAAGAAACCCAAGCACAGGCACTCGAGTGCTTGAAGAAATTTGGACAACGCCTAGCTGATTTCCCGCCAGGCAGCGTGCGTGCTGTCGGCACCAATACCCTGCGCAATGCTGCCAACTCGGGCGCTTTTCTGGCACAGGCGGAAGAAGCGCTAGGCCACCCCATCGATATCATCTCCGGTGTTGAAGAGGCGCGCCTGATCTACCTCGGCGTCGCCCACAGTCTGGCGGTGGCCAGCCAGCAACGCCTAGTGATGGACATCGGCGGCGGCAGCACCGAGCTGATCATCGGCGGTGACAATGGCCCCATCTATATGGAAAGCATGGAGATGGGCTGCGTCAGTGTCAGCAGAAAATTTTTTGCTGATGGAAAAATCAGTACCAAACGTATCGAAAAGGCACGCATTTTTGCCCGCACCGAACTCGAGCCCCACGTTAGAACATTTCTCCGGCTTGGTTGGGATCAGGCAATAGGGGCTTCGGGTACCATTCGCGCAGTCAAAAAAGTGGTCACCGCCGCGGGTTGGGCTAGCGACAACATCACCCTGGACAGTCTCAAACAACTGGTCGAAAAGCTAGCCACCTTCGATCAGATCAGCAATATTGAGTTCGATGGCTTGAGTGAGGAACGCATCCCCGTTTTCATCGGTGGCGCCATTGTATTGCTGGCCACCTTTGAGGCACTTGGCATCAAACAGATGGAGGTCTCTGATCGTGCCTTGCGCGAGGGCCTCCTGCATGATCTGCTCGGCCGACTTCAAGACAAAGACGTGCGTGATGCAAGCATCGCCCACTTAGCCGAACGCTATCACTCTGATCAGGCACAAGCGGAACGAGTGAAACAGACAGCACTTTATGCCTTGCAGCAAATCTGCGACAAGCTGGGCATGGACTATGAGGAAAGTGAACAGTGGCTGGGCTGGGCAGCGGACCTGCACGAGATCGGTCTCGACATTGCCCACAACCGTCATCACTATCATGCCGCTTACATCATCGAGCATTCTGATCTGGCTGGCTTTTCGCAATTTGAGCAACGCTTTCTCGCGGCTCTGGTGCGCAGTCAACGGCGCAAACTGCCGGTCAAGCTCTACAAAGAACTTCCCAAACGCATCAGCAAGCCAGTAAAACGCCTGTCAGCCATTTTGCGCCTGGCCGTGATTCTGCATCGCAGCCGCAGTGACACGCCACTGCCAGACTTTAACCTTGAAGTGAAAGAAAAAAACAACATTGAGTTATGTTTGGAACCGGCCTGGCTGGAACAACACCCCCTCACCCACGCCGACCTGGAAGAGGAGATCAATTACCTCAAAAGCATCGACTTGACATTAGGCCTTTGCCAACAAGATCAGGAACCCTCTGCCAAGGATTCCAACAAAGCCCGTTGAGCAGAAAACGGCTTCTCGCCCTCCTGTAACTCAGGCAAGGAATAAACCCCGTCTGATGAAAGCATCCAGGCTTGGCAATTGTCCTTAAGGTACCACTGCAGATCCTGGATCACGCGCTCTCGAATCGCCTTGGTCTCGAACGGAAAACAGACCTCAACCCGGCTAAACATGTTGCGTTCCATCCAGTCCGCACTGGAGGCATACACCTCTTCATTACCATCATTGGCAAAATAAAACACGCGGGTATGCTCAAGAAAACGACCAATGATTGAACGCACCCGAATATTCTCTGACACACTTGGAATACCCGGGCGCAAGCGGCACATGCCACGCACAATCAGATCGATCTCTACCCCTGCCTGCGAGGCCCTATATAACGCCTGAATCAATTGCGGCTCGATCACCGCATTCACCTTAATAATAATGCGCGCCGCCTTGCCATTTTGGGCGTGGGCGATCTCACGCTCGATCTTATCGATCATGCCCTTGTGCAGAGTAAAGGGTGAATGCAGCAGACGGTTGAACTTCGCCACCTTGCCCAGGCTGGTCAGCTGGTTAAACACCTTCTGCACATCCTCGCCGATATTTTTATTACAGGTCAGCAAGCCATAATCGGTATAAATACGGGCAGTACGCGGGTGATAGTTGCCAGTGCCCATGTGCACATAGTGACGCAGACGTTTACCTTCACGCCGCACCACCAAAATCATCTTAGCGTGGGTCTTGTAACCCACCACACCGTACACCACATGCACACCGGCACGCTGCAGCCGCGTAGCCAGCGCCACATTGGCCTCTTCATCAAAGCGCGCCATCAACTCGATGACTACCGTGACTTCTTTGCCGGCATGGGCCGCCGCCACTAACGCATCCACCACCGCCGACTGCGGACCGGTACGATAGAGCGTCTGCTTAATTGCCAACACATTGGAGTCTTCCGCCGCCTGACGCAGAAAGTCGATCACCGGCAGAAACGATTCAAACGGCAGGTGCAACAACACATCACGCCTGGCTATGGCCTTGAAGATATCTTTGCCGGCGAGCTGTTTGGGCAGACGCGGAGTAAATGAGGGATAAATAAGATCAGGACGATCGACCAGATCGCAGACCTCTTGCACGCGATTCAGGTTGACAGGGCCGTTGACCTGGTAGACATCCGAATCAGACAAGGCAAACTGATCCTGCAGAAACTTGACCAGCTCCTGCGGGCAGTTATGCGCTACTTCCAGTCGCACCAAGTCACCATAGTGACGTGTTAACAGCTCGCCCTCTACCGCACGCAACAGGTCGTCAATCTCTTCCTCGTGGACAAACAACTCGCTGTTTCGGGTGACACGAAACTGATACAGGCCCTCGACCTTCATGCCATAGAACAAATCATCGGCAAAGGCATGCATGACCGAAGAGAGAAAGACAAAATCATTCGCACCGCTATCGGTCTCGTCCGGTGGCAACTGAATCATGCGCGGCAATGAGCGTGGTGCCGAAATCACCGCCAGACCACTGTTGCGGCCAAATGCATCCTTACCGGTAAGGGAAACGATAAAGTTCAGGCTCTTATTTAAAATACGCGGAAAGGGATGGGCAGGATCCAATCCCATCGGGCTCAACACCGGTTGTAGCGATTCATTAAAAAATCTACGCAACCAACGCCGTTGCGAACTATTCCAGTCATCACGGCGGATAAAATGGATGCCCTGCTCTTCTAGCAGCGGCAGCATGACGTCATTCAAAACCCGGTACTGTTCATCCACGAGCCCCTTGGCGCGAGCACTGACTTCTTTCAGAACTTCCTGCGCCGACATATTGTCTGGGCCGCTTTCCATTGCACCCAACCCGGCCTTCTGTTTCAAGCCGGCGACACGCACCTCAAAAAACTCATCCAGATTGGTGCAGGAGATACAAAGAAAACGCACACGTTCAAGCAAGGGTACGCGCTCATCCTTGGCCTGTTCCAGCACACGACGGTTGAATTCGAGCAGACTCAGCTCGCGATTGATATACAGTTCGGGTTGTTTGAGATCGATCTCTTCCATGCTCTTCGACTCTAGCATATTAGCCTTGAATTAATATGACAGTGATGTAACAAGATGGGTCGCTGCGCAATTATCAAACACCCCATTTCTTGAAACGTTTGTCCCACTTTTTGAATCGTTTGCGGCAATATTCATTCAGTGCTGTGTCATCCTGAAAGAAGAGATCAAAACCCTCTTCCGCCGGCATGTCATATTCACAAAAGTCATTATCGTATTCGCGACAGATACGCGGACGTGTTTCGTAGATACCACAACCGCCACCGGGCAATAGATGTCGGCAGGTTTGGTTAAACAATAAAAACCAACCATCTTCATCCTTGTAAAGTTGCATATCACGATGGGAAAGCTGCCATAGGATGAAATCAAATTCTTTCATCGAGCGCGGCGCATCGATCTGCTGCGTCACATAAGTACAGCATTTCGAGCCTTTGCAAAAACTGCATTTATTTTCGGGAGTGATTTTAATCTTTTTTGCCATGCAATACGTCCTGTCTAAGCAAGCAGTGAGAATCGTTATATCCTAGCCGTCCAGAAACGCCTCGTCCAACCAAAAACAAATCAAGATTATTTTGCAGCGCTTCCAAGGCGCCAAACCGAGACACCAACCGCAGTCAGTGCTAACAAAACCACCAGCCAGTTGCCTGTAATGGCGTACAAAGTCATGCCGCTACGAGGCTGTATTGTGTCACTGATACTTGTCACCTGAAACTGAGGTGCAGCCTTAATGATTTCACCCTTGGCTTCGATGATTGCGGTCATACCGGTATTGGTCGCACGCAGCATCGGGCGTCCTGTTTCCAGCGCACGCATACGCGCCATTTGCAAATGTTGTGGCGGCGCCCACGAATCGTCGAACCAGGCATCATTACTGACATTCACCAACAAGGTCGCTTGTGGCAGCGCATTGATTACCTCTTCGCCAAAGGCATCTTCAAAACAGATCGAGATACCGGCATATTGATTCGCTACCTTTAATGGTTTTTGCTCGCTACCACCTTTACTGAAATCCGACATGGGCACCTGCATAAAGGCCACCACCCCACCCAATAGGGATTTCAGAGGTAAGTATTCAGTAAACGGCACGAGATGATTTTTGTGATACTGGCCACGCTCTGCACCGATACTCAACATTGTATTGTAGTACTGACGTTTGTCCTGATCCAGCGTCAGCATTCCTATCAGCAGATCGGTATTGTGCTCTCTCGCCTCAAGCTCAAAATCATACAGAAAGCTTTCAGCCTCATGATAAAAGGTTGGTAAGGCTGTCTCTGGCCAAACAATTAGATCCGCGTCCCAGTTATCCCGGCTCAACTCGGTATACAATTCAATTGTTGGTAGCCGCACGTCGGGGTGCCATTTCAGGTCCTGAGGAATATTGCCCTGCAACAGCGCCACCTTGATGGGCGCACCACTTGGCGCAGTCCAATCGACAGTAGTAAAGACCGCAGCGATCAGCCACAGCAACACCAGCATAGCTAAATAAAAAATGCGTCCGACCCGGTCGAAAAGCAGCCCCACCAGCAGTGCTGCACTAAATACCACCGCCCAGGAAACACCATAAACACCCAACAATGGCGCCAATCCGGCTAAGGGTGAATCGGTTTGGCTATAACCAAGGCTCAGCCAGGGAAACCCTGTCATAAACCAGCCACGTATCCATTCCATCAACAGCCACCCAGCAGGAAACACCAATAACAATTTATAGCGCGTGGCGCGCGACTCAAAACCTTTGGGGAAATAGCACGCCAGAAAATATCCTAGCAGCATGGGGAAAAGCGCCATCACTAAAATCAGAGCGAGCGTCAAAAACAGGGACAAGGCCATGCCCACGTAACCATGATAATGGATACTGATAAAGACCCAGCTAATACCGACACTGAAATAACCAAGCCCAAACAGCAAGCCGCGCCATGCTGCACGCCGCTCCGTGGAGAATAACCACAGGGTCAGCTGCGCAGAAACCGCAATGATCGCTAACGGCCATAAAGCAATAGGGGAAAAAGCCAACGGAGTGGCGGCGCCTGCCAGAATGGCAATAAGATCACCCCGCCACGTACGGGTAAAGCGGACAAACGCCGCCACAAACTGATTCACCGCGTTATCCTAAATGTTTTTCTAGTGTCCTTGATCCCGAACCATGGACTCGGGCACATCCTGTTGTTGTTCCTGAACCAAATTCACTTCCAACAAGTAGATGCGGCGACTGTCGGCGCTCAGCACCTTGAAACGACATTTATCTATCACGGTGACTTCACCGCGACTGGGCATGTGGCCGAAAGACTGCATCAGCAAACCTCCGACAGTATCGAATTCTTCATCGCTGAAATCGGCGCTGAAATAGTCGTTAAAATCATCTACAGGCGTCAGCGCCTTGATGATGTAACGATTGTCATTTTGCTTTTTAATGGAGATATCTTCTTCGATATCGTGTTCATCAGCAATTTCACCCACAATCTGCTCAACCACATCTTCAATGGTTACCAGACCGGCAGCGCCGCCAAACTCATCTACCACCACCGCCATGTGATTGCGGTTGGCGCGAAAGTCTTTCAACAACACATTAAGGCGTTTGCTTTCAGGCACAAACACTGCCGGGCGCAATACATCACGCACTGAAAAATCATCCGGATTATCGGCAATAAAATAAGGCAACAGGTCTTTCGCCAGAATCAGGCCAACAACTTCATCACGGTTCTCACCAATCACCGGAAAGCGAGAGTGTCCTGACTCGGTAATTACCGGCAGAATCTCATCCAGGGCTGCATCACGTGGCACCACCACCATCTGTGCACGCGGGAGCATGATTTCCCGTACCTGCATTTCTGCCACTTGCATAACGCCTTCCATCATGGCCAAGGCATCCATGTCTAGCAGCTGCCGCTGCTGCGCGTCACGCAACAATTCAATTAACTCAAAACGGTCCTTAGGCTCGCCCGACAACACCTGCCCCAAACGTTCTAGCCAAGAGCGTGATGCCGGGCTGCTACTCGATCGATCTTCGTTCATTGTCCTTTCTTTCCTGTTGTTAAGATTTTTTGCTGAGTCATTCTTCTGTGCTCAAACCGCCTCTTGTGGGCGATTTTCTTCATACGGATTGGCTATCCCCAGGCGCTGCAGCACCTCGATTTCCAGCCCTTCCATAATTTCCGCATCCTTTTCCTTAATGTGGTCATAACCCAACAAGTGCAACACACCATGCACCACCATATGAGCCCAATGATCTTGCGCTGGCTTTTGCTGTTGCTGCGCCTCTAGCGCCACAATTGCTGCACAGATCACCACATCACCTAACAACGGCAGTTCGATGCCATCGAGTTTTTCAAAGGGAAAGGAAAGTACGTTGGTGGGTTTATCTTGCTGACGATAGGTACGATTCAGATATTGAATTTCAGCGGTGTCGACTATGCGTACTGTCAACTCAGACTCATCGCGCTGGGCAAACAGTGCCGCATCGACCCAGCTGCGAATCAGCCCCGGACTGGGAGGGTCTGCTTCATCATCACTGACGGCATACTGAACATCCAGATTAGCGTTCATATTTGCCCTCTGGCTGTTCCTGCTCAGGATTTTTTTTCTCATGCGCCTCATAGGCAGTCACGATTTTCTGCACTAGCGAATGGCGCACCACATCCTTGGCCTTGAAAAAGGTAAAGCTTAGCCCTTCAACACGGGAAAGCACATCCACCGCATGACGCAAGCCAGAACCTTTGCCGCGAGGCAAATCCACCTGGGTCACATCACCGGTGATAATCGCTCTGGAATTGAAACCAATACGCGTCAGAAACATTTTCATCTGTTCACGGGTGGTATTTTGCGCCTCATCCAAGATGACAAACGCATCATTCAATGTGCGGCCGCGCATATAGGCCAACGGCGCGATCTCGATCACCTGCCGCTCCATCAACTTTGCCACCCGGTCAAAGCCGAGCATTTCATACAAGGCATCGTACAAAGGGCGCAGATAGGGGTCGATCTTTTGCACTAGATCGCCGGGCAAAAAACCGAGACGCTCGCCGGCCTCTACCGCCGGACGAGTCAAAATCAGGCGCTGTACCTCTTCCCGCTCTAGCGCTTCAACTGCACAAGCAACGGCCAGATAGGTTTTACCGGTACCTGCAGGGCCAACACCAAAACTGACATCATGACTGCGAATGTTGTGCAAATAACGCAGCTGATTGGTGCCGCGCCCCTTGATCACAGCACGCGGCGTTTTGATGACAGCTGTCTCAATACCTTTTACCTGTGTTGCTGCCAGGGGCTCTACCTCGATATCGCCAGCCTTTTGCTGCAACATCAAGTGCACATTTTCAGGTGTAACCGCATCGTGATCGGTGGTGGCATACAGCTCACGAATCACTGTTTCCGCCACCTTTACCGGGGCATGATCATCGCCAATAATGCGAAACATATTGCCGCGATTATTAATCTCGACACCAAGACGCTGTTCCATCTGACGCAAGTGTTCATCAAACTGGCCACAGAGATTAGCCAGGCGTTGATTGTCAGCAGGTTCGAGCAGAAAGTCGGAAGATGAGGATTGTTCGTTCAAAACGTTTTGGAATTGATTAGTTTAAAAAGGAATGTGTGCAGAAGTGACGCGATATATGGATTATGCGCAGCGGGCGACATCTGATTTTGATTCTGCAATCTCAACAAATTCACCACGGAGAGAATTGGGCAGCGCCTCGGTAATTCGAACATTAACAAACTTACCTATAATATCGGACTCGGCGGCAAAATTTACAACCCTGTTGTTTTCCGTGCGCCCGGCAAACATCGCCGCGTCTTTTGTAGACGTACGTTCTACAAGGATTTTTTGCGCCGTGCCTACCATATTCCGGCTGATTTCCGCAGCCATGTCATTGATACGTGCCTGCAGGCGGGCCAGGCGGGCCTGCTTCACCGCATGCGGCACATCATCGGGCATGTCCGCTGCGGGGGTCCCTGGGCGCTGACTATAGATAAAGCTGAACGAACGGTCATAGCCCACATCCTCAATCAGCTGCATGGTGGCCTCGAAGTCGGCATCGGTCTCGCCGGGAAAGCCGATAATAAAATCGGATGACATGCTCATGCCCGGGCGTGCTTCGCGCAGTTTGCGCATGATGGACTTGTATTCCAGCGCGGTATGACCGCGCTTCATCAAGGCCAGGATGCGATCCGAACCACTCTGCACCGGCAGATGCAAATGGCTCACCAGCTCGGGCACCTCGGCATAGGCCTGAATCAGGCTATCGTTCACCTCCACCGGATGCGAAGTGGTGTAGCGAATGCGGTCGATGCCCTCGATGGCGGCAACATAGTGGATCAATAACCCCAGATCGGCGATCTCGCCGTCATGCATGACACCGCGATAGGCGTTGACGTTCTGGCCGAGCAGATTCACCTCGCGCACGCCCTGTTTGGCCAGCGCCGCGACTTCGGCAATCACATCGTCAAATGGACGGCTGATCTCTTCGCCGCGGGTATAGGGCACGACACAGAACGTACAGTACTTGCTGCAACCTTCCATAATTGAAACAAAAGCAGTCGGGCCTTCGGCACGCGGCTCAGGCAGACGGTCAAACTTTTCGATTTCGGGAAAGGATATATCTATTACAGGAGCATGCTTGCGGCGTGCATCGTTAATCATTTCTGGCAGACGGTGCAGGGTTTGCGGCCCGAACACTACATCGACGTAAGGCGCGCGGGTACGGATGGCATCCCCTTCTTGACTGGCAACACAACCACCGACGCCGATCACCAGACCCGGGCGCTGCTGCTTCCACTCGCGCCACATGCCCAGCTGGGAAAAAACCTTCTCTTGCGCCTTTTCACGCACCGAACAGGTATTGAGCAAAAGCACATCCGCTTCTTCGGCTTTATTCGTCAACACCAGTCCATGGGACTCGTTGAGCAGATCCGCCATCTTGGACGAATCGTATTCATTCATCTGACAACCGAAGGTTCTGATAAAAAGCTTTTGTGGCATAACTCGATAAATTGATCGGAAAAGGACTGCGGATTCTAACATTTTTCCGCCCTGACAACCAGAAAAGCCCGCCAGAGGCGGGCTTTCGGGTCGAACCAGACCAAAACTGGCCTAGTCGTATTTGGGATTCGCAGCAATTTTATGAATACTAATATCCGCCCCTTGGTACTCTTCTTCCTGGGTCAACCGCAGGCCGACGACCTTTTTCAGTACGCCATAGACAATAAATCCGCCACCAAAGGCCACTGCCACGCCGACCAGCGTGCCGATAAGCTGGGACATAAAACTAATACCGCCCATGCCGCCCAAGGCCTCGAGACCAAAAATACCGCAGGCGATACCGCCCCAAACTCCACATAGACCGTGCAACGGCCAGACACCCAACACATCATCAATTTTCCAGCGATTCTGGGTCAGGGTAAAGGTCCAGACGAAGACCGCGCCCGCCACCAGGCCAATGAACAAGGCCCCCAGCGGATGCACCACATCAGACCCGGCACAGATCGCCACCAACCCAGCCAAGGGGCCATTGTGAACAAAACCCGGGTCAAGCCGACCGACCAACAGCGCCGCCAGCACGCCGCCCGCCATGGCCATCAGCGAGTTCATTGCCACCAGGCCACTGACACCCTCAACAGATTGGGCCGACATCACATTAAACCCGAACCAGCCGACCGTCAGAATCCATGCCCCCAATGACAAAAAGGGAATGCTTGACGGCGGATGAGCAGAAACCAGGCCATCCTTGTTGTAACGGCCATAGCGCGGCCCCAGAAGCAACACCGCCGACAGAGCAATCCAGCCACCCACTGCGTGAACCACAATCGAGCCGGCAAAATCATGGAAACCGAAACCAAAACGGCCTTCCAGCCAATCCTGCATGCCTAAATTACCGTTCCAAGTGATACCCTCGAAGAAGGGATAGATGAAACCCACCAGCAAAAAAGTCGCCGCCAGTTGCGGATTGAACCGGGCCCGCTCGGCAATGCCGCCCGATACAATCGCCGGAATCGCCGCAGCAAAGGTGAGCAAAAAGAAAAATTTGACCAGTTCATAACCATTCTTTTGCGTCAGTGTCGGGGCCGCCTCAAAAAACGACATGCCATAGGCCACGCTGTAACCAATGAAGAAATAGGCAATGGTGGAAACCGCAAAATCACCAATGATTTTGACCAGGGCATTGACCTGATTCTTGTGCCGCACCGTACCCACCTCAAGAAAGGCGAAACCGGCATGCATGGCCAACACCATCACCGCCCCCATCAATAAAAAGAGAACATCACTTCCGGATTGAACGGCTTCCATTATTTACTCCCGAGTTTGTCTAACAAAAAACTATGGTGCATATTGAAACAAAAAACGCAGCGATAGCGTGCATCCCAGTGCATTCAACACATTAACAAACTGACACGATTGAAAAGAAGGCGAACTTTCAAGCATGAATCATTCGCAACGGCTCAATCTTTTTCTAGCGTTTCAAGCAAATACTTGTATGAGCCATCATGGTAGCGGGAAAAGCTCACCCCGATACCATCCTGATAGGTGCACACCACGTGGGCGCCGATACGAACCACCTCGGCATCCGCGACTTCATGCTGAGCAAAGTGTAACTCGACCTCAGCATCGGGCGGCAAAACAAACTGGCCTGTTGTTATGAAGGCTCCCTCAAAACTGAGATTGCGCGTTTCGCAACGCATCATCCCCAGGCCTTCATAACGCAGCAAGACTTCCTGTTTTACAGGCTTTCGCTTGCTCCAGCGACGCTCCATGCACAACCCCTCCCCAGGACTCATGTCGGTTTGACATGCAGTATAGGCATATCACCCGCTCGCGACAAACCTGATATAGCTCAGAAATTCAATCACATATTCTGTCACAACGCCGATATCCAAGAGTGGATAACCATGGATTCGCGAAATCGCATTTTAATGTCCCTCAGGTACATCACAGCAAGGCTCCTACCGACACTGCTTGGCATTGTCACTACACTGCTGTTCGCCTGGAGCCAGTTCACAGAGCTGCCGCTGCTGCATTCCCTGCAACAACGGGCCGAGTTTCTGGCCTATGACCTGCGCCTGAATGCCAGCCTGCCTCAGAATCAGCCACCCGATCCACGCATCGTTATTGTGGATGTGGATGAAAAAAGCCTCGGCTTGGAAGGTCGCTGGCCCTGGCCACGCGACAAAATGGCAGACCTGACCGACCGCCTGTTCGAGGCCGGCGCAGTGGTGGTGGGCTACGATATTTTTTTCTCAGAACCGGAACGCAACAAGGCCGAAGCCGTGCTGAAGGAACTTCAGTCGTCCAACCTCAGCGATGCCCCACTAATCAAGACCATCGAGGCCCTAGTGCCTAAGTTCGATAATGACCAACGTTTGGCCGCCAGCCTGGCCGATCGCGATGTCACCTTGGGCTACCTGTTTCATGCCGAACCGACCCAACCGGTGGGAATTCTCCCTGAACCCCTGCTCAGCCTTGATCAAACGCAGGCCCATCGTTCTGGCATCAAGGCCATGCCCAACTACACCGCCAGCCTGCCTTTGCTGCAACAAAATGCTTTCTCCAGCGGTTTTGTCACCACCTGGCCTGACCCAGATGGCATCATCCGCCGCACGCCCATGTTGATTCGCCATGGCAACGACATCTACGGATCGCTGTCACTCAATCTGGCCAAGCTCTATCTATTCCTCGACGAAGTGCAGGTCAACACCGCCCCCATCGGCGAGACCGATGCGGTTGAGAGCATTGTGCTCGGCGGCACGACCATCCCCACTGACGGCCAGGGCTTTGCCCTTGTGCCCTACAAAGGCGCGGCGGGTAACTTTCCATATCTTTCCGCCACGGATGTTTTAAATGGTCAGTTTGATGAGACCGTGCTGGAAGGAGCCATTGTGTTGATCGGCGCTACCGCCGTCGGCATTGCCGACCTGGTCGCCACACCGGTAAAAAATATCTATCCCGGTGTCGAGGTACACGCCAACATGCTCCGCAGCATTCTGGATAACGATTTTCCCACTACCCCTCCCTGGGCCGATGGCGCCAACCTGGTTATCACCCTAAGCATTGGCCTATTGCTAGCCCTACTGTTACCTCATCTTGCGCCCCCTACACTCCTGATTCTAAGCCTGGCCACCGCAGCTAGTCTGGTATGGAGCAACTTCTGGCTTTGGCAGGAGAAAGGAATAGCCCTAGCCTTGGCCTGGCCGCTGATCCTGATCATTGCGCTGGCAGCAGTTGTTATCAGCTATGGCTTTCTAAGTGAAAACCGCAAACGCGCGCAACTGAAAGGCATGTTCGGCCAGTACGTGCCGCCGCAGCTGGTCGATGTCATGTCGCAGACCTCCGAGAGCTTTGGCTTCGAGGGCGAAAGCCGCGAGATGACCGTCCTTTTCGCCGACATCCGCGGCTTTACTACGCTGTCGGAAAAACTCAGCCCCGCCGAACTGCGCACCCTGCTGAATCGTTATTTCACCCACATGACCGAAATCATATTTGATCATCAAGGCACTATCGATAAGTATGTCGGCGACATGATCATGGCCTTCTGGGGCGCGCCGCTGTACGACCCGGATCACGCCAAACACGCCATCCAGGCAGCGATGCAAATGCTGGAGAAAACTGCCGAGTTGAAACCCATCCTCATGGCCGAGGGTTATCCTGAAGTGGATATCGGCATCGGCCTAAACACCGGTCTAATGAACGTCGGCGACATGGGCTCCAGCTACCGCCGCGCCTACACCGTGCTGGGCGACAACGTGAACCTGGGCTCTCGCATCGAAGGGCTGACCAAGTTCTACGGCGCCGGGCTGGTGGTGAGCGAGACCACCATGGCGGGGCAAGATGGCGTTGTCTTCCGCCGACTGGATTTGGTCAAAGTGAAGGGCAAAACCGAGGCGGTGAAAGTATTTGAACCGCTCTGCACACAAGAGCAGGCCACGACTGAACTATTGAAAGAACTGCAACGGCATGAAGCAGGATTGGAAGCCTACTATCGCCAGGCCTGGGATGAGGCGAAAGGCATTTTCACACCGTTGAATCAGCAACAACCGGAGACACGTGTCTACAGTCTCTATCTGGAACGTATTGCTGAACTCAGGCATCGCAACCCCGGCCCGGATTGGGATGGGGTGTATGAACGGCGGGAAAAATAATTGTTCACGTGGCAATTAAGATGATTACGCCCCCTCGCTGAGATAGGGGGACAATAAAGCATGGCTTATAGACAGAGCATCAACAGCTCGGGTCACCCACACAATTGACTAGGAAGACACCTTCCACCGACTTTGTCCCAGACGAATAGTCAAAATCAAAACTGCCGCCGATGCCTTCTGCATTTGGCCCAGTCAGCACCGCATTGATTTCGCCAACTGTCGGTGTTACAGAATCATAATTGTATTGAACCATCGGGGAAATAATCTGCAAGCTTGCACCATTGAGCGTGCCGGTAAATGAAGCATTCCAATTGTTGGCGGCGATATCATCAAAGTCCATCATGCCTGACGTCACATTGCCGGTATCAAAATCGAGATTGGCGCTGAATGTGAATGTAGACGCATCTATTGCCCCATCCGTACCACCACCTAGAATATCAATCGGGTTGGCATACATTAGGATACCCGTACGCCCCGCCGCCGTGCCGGTGATCTGATCTACCGGCGACGGCAACAAGGTAATCCAGTACATATCATGATTCATTGGAAGCTTAACGCTGGCATCGATCGGATCGGTCTGCTCATCAAAGGCGGTGGCCTGACCGTTCCACGCCCCCCAGCTGACTTCAAAGGCCGCATCAGGTGCACCCATCTGGTAAGTGAGATTGCTCACCGGCGCGACCAGATCGGGCGCACCGCCTTTACGAAAAACGGAATACAGCTCCTCAATCCAAAAACCGGGCATCTCTGGATCGTAATAACTGTTCCGGCCAATCACGGGGTTGCCACTGCTGCCACTGGTGCTGCGCCCAACAAAGGTATCCATCATGCCCGGTGAGCTGAGCGCCGTCAGCGCAACACGATCCATCGCCGCCGCGTCGGCAAAGCTTAGGCGCAAATCACGTTCGGCAATAAAATTGCCCTGCACAAAATAATTGGAATCGGCATCAAATTCGAGATCAAAGCCCCCGGCAATGGCGTTTGGCTGGTTGCCGGTCAGCAGCATAAACAGGCTGCCGTTAGCACCGCCCGTGCCGCCAGCGCCGGAGTAGCTGCCATTCATTCCGGTCACCGCCAAACGCGGGCCATCGAGAAAGCCATCAAAACCCACATCCCAGCTGTCTGAAGGATCAGTAAAAAAAGACAGCTTGCCCTTGAACAGCGCCAAATCGAAGTTGACTTCCAAATCTGCATTTAGACCCGTAATTGCCTGACCAGCATTACTTAGTCCCTGGGTCGCGGGAGTCATAGGCGCGCTGTGGTAATAGGCAGCGCCCGTGCGTGCGGCGAGCACATTGTCGGCCGTCGGTTGTAGCGTCATCCAAACAATTGGATCGAGCAGCACTTCGACCAACATCGGATCATCCGCATCCAGTTGCGCAATGGCATTGCCCGGGGCATCCCAGATGCCCCAGCTGACTGGATACTTGGGATCATCAAAGAACGACACTGATTGGGCATCGCCCTGACGCAGCACATCCAGAATCGGCGCAGTAGTAAACAAAGGATCGCCCGGCATATAACCATTATCAGCAAAGATGGGACTCATGCCCGCACTGGCCTTGCCACCGAGGTAGTGAACGCCAGGCACGGGATTCGACTCCATCGCCAGGCCGATGCGGTTGAGGCTACTTACCTCAGCTGGCGTGAGGCGTAAATCCCCCACCGGGGCATCATCGAGCAGGAACATGCTGTCGAGGAAAATACTCGGATTACCCGCCACCTCGAACGAGGCCATGCCCGCCAGCGCCTGGGCGTTGGCACCGGTAAAGAGCGTATTGACCCGACCACTCACTGGCGAGCTGCCATTCAACTGACCCGTGACGCTGGTGATGGCCAGCAGTGGGGCGCTGACATTGCCACTCAGATTGATATCCCAAACATCATTGGCGCTGTAGAGATGCATGTCGCCCACCACACTGCCGCTGTCGAAATCGACCCCCAGATTCATAAACAGATCCATCAGATTGCCGTCGCTGCCGATGCCGTCAAAGGCGATCACGTTGCGGTATTCGGCATAACCGGTTCTGGCATTCACCGCCGCCACCGCGGTTGCATCAACCGTAAGCCAGTGCACTGGCTGGTTGATGGGCGTAAAGGACTGGGCATCCGCTGAATCAAGCGCCAGCTCGACCGGCTGGGCCACGCCGTCCCAAATACCCCAGGTGACGGGATAAACGCCATCGCTAAACAGGTTCAGCTCAGGCGCGGCGCCTCTGCTCAGCACTGAGACAAACGGCGCATCGATAAACTGCGACTGATCAGGTTTGAAACCATTGTCGGCAAAATGGAGCTCGCTGTTGCCATTCGGCCCGGCCTTGGCGAAGCTGTAATTAAATCCAGACATATTGTCGATGACCTGGTAGATACCGAGGCGACTCAGATTCACATCCGCCACGCGTGGGTCGGGCAGGTTGTCGGGAGCAGGATCAAAAATATCCGGTGGCACAGGCTGCGTCACTATCGGTGGAAGTGGAGGGGGTGGCCCTGCCACTGGCGGGGTTTCAGTGGGTGGTGCAAAGTTTGGCGTATCATTGGAGGCAACCGGCCTGACAGGACCAGGTTCAGCCCGCCGCGATATCGGTGGCTTTTCCGCTTTATCATCATCGACAAAAACCTGCACCGAGGTCTTGGTATTCGGCTCGCTGTCGGCATCATTTTCCATCGACTGGGCCAACGTGCCTTCATCCGTATCTTGCTGCGACTCGGCAGTTTCAGCTGTCTCTTCAGCGGCGCCTTCTTCTTCCATCTCTTGCGCTGCATCGTCCTCGCGCTGCCCCTCATCCGCGAAGACCTCTTGCTCATTGGCAATTGACGCAGGTGGCCTCATTCTTCCAACAGGTCGAGAAACAGACGTAGCGACATGCGCAAAGTTGAAGACACCTTCGGCACCCAAGGTGATCGTGCCGCTGTCGTTTTTGACATCGATACTGCCTTGCCAGGCCGCCACATTCAGGCCGTTATCGAGCACCACTTCATAGGTGGTGC
>CALZIQ010000031.1 GCA_945787735.1 uncultured Chromatiaceae bacterium
CTTGGGGCTTCGTCATTTGAGGTGGCTTCAGTTCCACCATTGAACGTTAATGTGAGAAGTAGCGAGTGACCCGAGCCTATCAAAGCGCATGTTCGGACGCTCATTACGTCACGCTGCACAGCTTAAACGTTAAATGTCCGCTTTTTGACTAGTCGCGGGTTCATACATGATGTAGGTTTCCCTGACTTTGTTGAACAAGTATCTTTCACTAATTGACGGTTATTGGCCTACGCTGTTGAATCAATCAAACCAAAAAACCACGCCTGCGCCGATCTGAGCGTTAGTAGTCGAATCTGCACTCAACACGCTATCCAAAATACGGCTCTAGCCGAGATACCTCGAGTTCGTGTTTTTCACAACCGAAACAAGTGTGGGTTGCGCTCGATAAATTTGCGAATCCAGGCTTCGATGAACGATTGCTTTCGGCGCATCGTGTACCACCAGCCCAGGGCGCAGATGACCAGGGCACCCAAGGTATTGACGATCATGTCCCACATGGTATCGGTCAGTCCTGATGGATCAGCAAACATAGGTTTTTGCATGTTGCTGCCAACGAGCTGATCCATGCTGAATTCGAAAATCTCCCACAGGGCGCCGACTGCGACGGCGAATAGAAACGCGAAAAAGGCCACAAAGCGTGGACGCATGTGAATGTCAACGCGCTCGCTTTCGTTAAGCACGTAGACAAGCAAAAAGCCGAGTATCCCCATCAGCAGCCCAGAGCTGGTGTGCAGGGCGATATCCCACCACCAGATCCGTTCGTAGTAACTATGAATTTCCCCCAGAAATAGTGCTGCGAATACGAATAAAATTGTGAGCACCTGAAACTCGGGGGGGATACTCACCCGAAACCGGCGGCCTAGTGCCGCAGGCGAAAGGGTAATCGCCATGATCGCCATTACCAGAAAAGCGTTCATCCACTGCCTTTCGTAGAACACCAATATCAACTCTATTGCCATGATGAGCTGGAGGGCGATCAATATCCCCCGGTGGATGCGTGTCGGCAAGTCGGCACTGTTTTGCTTCGATGTTGGGGGTAGAGGTGTGTTATCCATTATGTTCATCACAAGATTAGTAGCTACTGGCTCGCCATGTAGAGATTCCCGCCCTACCGGGCCAGTATCAGGCACAGCAGTGAAAGAATCACCAATACGGTGCGCCAACGATTGAGTTTGAATCAATCCGTTCAGTCATCCGCTGCCAATCGATATTGAAGCAGGTGCGCTTCAGCGGGGCAAACAGAAGTGGACCCCATCCCTGACACAATGAATTCGCTTTTATAAGTGAAATCCTGAGTCTGAATTATGCTGCCATTGGCAGCCCTGAAGGTAAATCATCATACACTTGGTCGGGCGTCATTCTGTTTAGCAAGGTAGCCCGGATGCAATGAAATGAAATCCGGGGTGTGCGAAATATTGAATTCCCCGGATTGCGCTGCGCTTCATCCGGGCTACTTTACTTAACGTTCTGAGACAAATCAGGCTTGAAATAATCTGGCGTTGTTTGTCAGATCAAGTGCTAAGCTAATACAAATAAACAGACAGTTCGCTCATCTTCGAGCTTACCCTTTATGAATTCATATTCAATTTATTCAAGTTGTGGCTTTTTCTTGCGAGCGAGTTCTCTAGCCCATCTCTCTTCAACGGTCTCTGCTTGAGTCTTTTTTGTTTCTACCACTTCCTGCACCGGTGCTTGATCCTCGTAACGCTTGAAGATGACGACTTTGTCACTCCCTTCCACGTTGACAAGTTTTAGGCATTTCCCCTTTTCCGGTGAAAACTTATGTAACTCGCCAATCTCGCAGCGATCAGCACCATGCACGCGTATGTATTGGATTTCATCGCAAGAAATATCGCTGAAGGTGATTTCGTTATACATCTCTTGGGTCGGTTTTAAGTGTTGAAAACCCTTGCTGATAGTTTCATAACGAACCTCTTCGTCAATATAGGCAGAGAGCATGAAAACGATACTATTGATCTTGTCCGCAAGATCATTTTTCAGTTTTAGACCCAGGCGACAAAAGCTACTGCCACCTTGCAGGTTTGCCACGGACAGATGGGCGTATCTGGCGGTGGATTTCTCATCTTGAATATATTCCCAGGTGTGATTACTGTTGAGAGTGACACGCTTGCCATTGATTGTGATGGCTTCTAACCCAGCCAGGGCGCTGTTTGCTGAGCTTATGATCAGAAGGGCGAATAGGCTTAATAGTCTATTTTTCATGCAGAATACTCGTTGTCCTAGGTTCAGTCGTAGCTATTTGATGATAACGCCAATGCGCTTCTTCAGCCAGAGAGTCTGACCCCATGGGAAGCGAATTCCATAACAAGTGCCTGCATCGACTTAAGTTGACGTTAGAATAAGTCGTTCTGGAAAATATCTTTAATACAATAAGTTAGCGGCCGTGATGTTTTAGGGCTAATAGTCTAGCATTTAAATATGTATTGGATTTGCATTAATCAGGTGCTAATATCCAGAAAGCTCTTACAAATTGTAGGTGAATAGCATGGCTAAGGTCGTAAAACAGCAATCAGCGTGGCAAAACCCTTGGGTCTGGCTGTTAGTCGGCATCATGGGCACAGCCTTGCTTGTGAATGCTACTTTGATCACGATTGCATTCCTCTCTCCTCCTGGCTTGGTCGTTGAAGACTACTATGAAAAAGGTAAGTCCTATTTGTATAACCAGGCGCAGTCTAAAGAAAACGCCGCCCGTCTGGGCTGGGACCTGGAACTGGATCTGCCCAGAGCGCCTCAACTCAATCTTGATGAATCCTATCTGGTACGTGCCGTTGACAGCCGGGGCAAAGCTATCGAAGGTGGTGTGGCCGAATTTGCCGCCTTTCGCCCGGTCCAAAATGGCCATGACTTCGTTTTGCCCATGCGTGAAGTGGGTGCCGGTTATTATGCGGCGAATGTGAATTTTAGCCTGCCCGGCAACTGGGACCTGATCGTGACCGTGCAGCAAGGCGAAGACCAGCTCGATATTGCCAAGCGGATTTACGTTAAAGACTAAACCACTCCTGTTGTAAATTCGTTAGTAGATCGGCGTTATGTCTGACACTGCGGAGTCATGCTTTCACTGTGGCCTGCCAGTCGAAGCCTCGGTGCGGCAGCTAGCTATGATTCAAGGTGAGCAGCGCAGCTTCTGTTGTTCCGGTTGTATGTTGGTGTGCCAGACCATCCATGAATCTGGACTGGCCGGTTTCTACGACAAACTCAAATCCAACGATGCCTTAGCCCCGCCACCTGTTGCAGAGAAAGATCTGGAACAGTTTGACCTTGACGATGTGCAGGCCGAATTTGTCACCACTCATGAAAATATCAGTGAAGCTACGCTGTTGGTCGAAGGCATCCACTGCGCCGCCTGTGTTTGGTTGATCGAACATGCGCTGGCAGATTTGAAGGGTGTGTTAGTCGCGGATGTGAACATGGCCCATCATCGCTTGCACTTGCGTTGGGACCGTGACCAGTTGAAGCTATCAGCTGCGCTGAAACGCCTGGCCCAGATCGGTTACAAGACTGTGCCATACAACGCCGAAGTAGCGGAGGGTGCCGCCACCCGACGACACAAATCTTTGCTCTATCGCATGGCCTTTGCTGGCTTTGGTGTGATGAACATCATGTGGATTTCGATTGCATTGTTTGCTGGCGCCACGTCCGCGTCGGGCATCGACCCGGAACACAAAAACTTTTTTCATTGGATCAGCCTGCTGATCGCCACGCCGGTGCTGGCTTATTCCGGCTGGCCGATTATCCGCGCGGGTATCCGCGGCCTGTTTAATCATCAGTTGACCATGGACCTGCCAGTTACCATCGGTGCCCTGGCGACTTATGCTTATTCGGTCTGGATTACCCTGCGTGGTACGGGCGATGTCTATTTCGATACGGTGGTGACCTTCCTGTTTATTATTCTTGTCGGGCGTTATCTTGAAGGATTGTCGCGCCGCAATGCCACCTCGGCCACCAGTCGTTTGATGGAGCTGCAACCGCGCAGTGCACTCAAGCTTGTGGACGGCGAAAGTCAACTGGTCAGCGTGCGTACCTTGCGCATCGGTGACCAGGTGCTGGTTCGCCCGGGTGACAAGATTCCGGTGGATGGCCGCGTGACTGAGGGCCACTCTGAAATTAGCGAGGCGATGCTGACGGGTGAAGCGCAGCCGGTAGTCAAGGATGCTGGTGACAGAGTGATTGCCGGTACGGTGAACGGGCAGGGCGCGCTGGTGGTGCAGGTGGAACAGCTGGGTCAGGATACCGCGCTGGCCAAGATCATTCACATGGTCGAGACGGCGCAGGGTTCAAAGGCGCCGATCCAGTGTCTGGCCGATCGCATCGTGCCCTGGTTTGTGGCTACTACCATCGGTTTGGCGACGATTACCTTTTTCTATTGGCTGCGGCAGGACTTTGACATAGCTCTGTTGGCAGCGACCTCGGTATTGATCATCACCTGTCCCTGTGCCTTTGGTCTGGCAACGCCGATGGGCATTGCGGTCAGCGTGGGGCATGGATCAAAGCATGGACTGTTAATCAAAAACGGTGCTGCGATTGAGGCACTGGCGCGTATTACTCATGCGGTGTTTGATAAAACAGGCACGCTGACCGAGGGCAGGCTTTCAGTCTCGGCAGTGCATGTAACGCCGGAGAGTGGCATGGACGAAGCGCAGGTCCTGGGCCTCGTCGCTGCGGCGGAATCTCGCTCCGAACATCACATCGCCAAAGCCATAGTGACTTTCGCTAAGCAGCAGGGTAGTGATTTTGAGCGCGCTAAAATCGAGAACTTCCGTAGCATTCCGGGGCTAGGCCTGCAGGCCAATGTGGCTGGGCGCACTGTGCTGGTAGGAAATGAATCACTGCTGCAACAACAAGGTCTTTCACTACCAGACAATTTGTCACAATTAATGACTAAAGCGCAGCAACAGGGAAGTGTTGCCGTGTTGGTAATGATCGACAATCACGTGGTGGCCATGCTGGCAGTAGAAGACCGTATTCGTGATGAAGCGTCTGTATTAATTGATTGCTTACGCCTACGCGGCATCGGCGTAACCTTGTTAACAGGTGACAGCCACGCCGCAGCAGAAAAAGTGGCCGCAGAGCTGGGAGGCATGGACGTGATTGCTGGTGTGTTGCCGCAAGATAAAGAACAGATGATCGCCGAGCTGCAATCCAAAGGCGAAAAGGTGGTTATGATTGGCGATGGCATCAATGATGCGCCAGCCCTGGCGCGGGCCGATGTGGGGATTGCCATGGGTGGCGGTACCGATGTGTCGATGGAGTGTGCTGACTTCGTGCTAATGGATAATGCTTTGCAGCGGGTGCTGTTCGGTATCGATTTGGCGCGCAGTACACTTGCCATTATTCGCCAAAATATCAAGCTGTCCCTGGGCTACAATTTGGTATTAGTGCCGATGGCGATGGCCGCCATGGTAACACCGGTTTTTGCGGCGATTGCCATGCCCCTAAGCTCATTGGTTGTGATCGGCAATGCCTTGCGCATACGGCGCATCTGTCGTCCCAGCACATAGGAGAAATAAACAATGGATACCATTTACGGTTTGGTCCCCGCAATGATTTTGCTTGCGCTGGTGAGTGTTGCGGTCTTTTTTTGGGCTGCGCGCAGTGGTCAATACGATGATATGGAAGGGCCAGCGCATCGCATCCTGGATGACGATGATCCGCTATTGCCTGAGACAAAAAAAGACAAAAATCCGAAAGCTGAAACGGAACAAGAATCTAAATAAAATTATGAGAATGTGAGGTAACGATGTCGACTGAAATTTCAGGTATAAATGCAGTTAATGCAAAAGAGTTACGCCTTGCTCAGTTACCGCACCAGCTGTTTCTGTTTAACAGTATTGGCAATCATGTGTTGTTGACGGTGATAACTATCAGTGTGGCTATTTCTTATCCACTGTTAACTTTGCTGATTCCCGTGATTTCCATCTCAATCATCGCTTACACCTTCATTAAAGGTGCTTCCATGGCCAGGCACGAGTCGCTGTTGGTGCGGGCTCACTGGGGTATCGTCATGCGACGTACCCGCATCTTCCTAATTGGCTATATTACACTCTCTACGGCTGCAACCTTGGCTTGGTTACTCTACACCTATGCAGGAGTCATGAAAGAATTGATGTTTGCTCTGGTCGGTGGCTTGGGGCTGTTACCGATGATGGTGTTGATCCTGGGATTGACCATCATTGAGTCTGAGACGCTGAATTATGCAGGACAGGGCTTTGTACCCGACTGGGCTAAGCGCCGTTTCGGCAACGCAGCTGAAAAGAAGGCACTTGAAGAAAGCTTGGCGCGAGCGGCCAATGTAACGCAATAAGAATTTCAGGGGGACGCCTTCTCCCGCAGGAAGGAGAAGGCGGAGTAGTTTTAGTGCTACTTGCCTTTACCGTTGCCGGTTTTTTCGATATTTTCCAGTAAGCTTTCATCCAGTTCGGGCAAAGCTTCTTCAGCCTTTTCGCCAAGTTGTTCATGCAGCGTCGTGCAAAGCGCGTGTAGATTACGCAGCTGTTCGGCCAATTTTTTGCCGTTTTCCTCTGCTTCATTCATGCGCTGTTCCAGTTGACGCTTTTCCTTCTTTAACGAGGTCACGCTGGCTTCTACCTGCTTGCGCGCAGTAGCTTCGTCGTCTTTCTGTTTTTTAAGCGTCTTGAGTTTTTTGACCACATTTTCTGGTGTGTCGGCTAGGGCCTTGTTGATGGCTTTAATCTGGCTGTCTTTGGCAGCCACCAGATCTTTTATTTTTTTCATCTCTTTGATATGTGCCGCGCGCTCGACAGCCATATCCTGTTCAGACTTTTCTTTGGCAGCCAGTGTTCCAGCCTTGGCACCTTCTGCAATGGCCTGCGCTTTTTCGCTTGCGGCCACTTTCTTTTCCATCAGGGCAATCGCGACATTCGCCTTTTCACGCGCATCGCTGACATTTGCGTCAGCTTCTATGCCTTTCTTGATGGTGGCATCAAGTGCCTTTTTAAGTTCTTCCGGGTTGCAATCAGGTTCCAGGCCGAGTGCATCGGTGGCAGCGCGCATTAATACTTGCTTGCTTATCGCAAGATCTTTCCAAACTTTTAATTGAAGTGCTTGATCTACTTGTTCCGCTTGTTCCACATAATTCTCCTATTTCAGAGGGCCCAACATTTGCGAGGAGGCATATTCTATCTCAAATTGAGGCTAAATAGAGGGTTTGGGGTGCGATTAAGTAAAGAAATTGGCCGATTTTCTTATATTAGGTAAGGATATTGCCTATTTTTTCCACTAGAGCATAGCTATGATTTGTTCTTGTCAGCTGGTTTTTTGCGGATGGCCCAGACGACAATCGCAACGATCAGGATTAATAGTCCCAATTCCAATAGTGCTAGCGCCCACATAATCTGGCCTCATCAATGATGTTCATACTTCCAGCCTGTCTTTGGCGAACTCCAGAAATAGTTCTGCACCGCTGTGTTCGATTTTATAGCGAAAGGGCTCCAGTTCATCACGCGAGCCCAGCATTATGATGACAAATTTCTCTGCCTTAATGGCCATTTCAAGCTGGTGAATCTGATCCTGGGGAATGCCCATGCGATGCAACATGGACGTAACCTGTGAGAACGCCGCTGCGGCGGCCATCACGCCACCGACAATAGCGCTGTAGGTCATGGTCCAGAGAAAGGTGTGCCAGAGTGCCTCCTGGTTGCTGCCTTCGAGTGAGGCGACCATGCTGATGAGGCTGGCCAACAGGCCCCAGAGGGCGCCGATGATGAACCCACGGATGGCCCAGACTTTCATGCGTTCTTTGGGGCTGGGATAGTAGATGCCGAGCACATCATCACCCTTGGCCAGGCGGCGGCCGAGGATGGAAATGCGGTCCGGCAAAAAATCGTTGCGTATGAGGTGTTCAACCGTGCGTATAGCCTGATTTTGGTGAGCATAGATGGCGGCATACATGTGCTCCCGAAAGGGGCGCCATTCGTTGCTGTCATCTTTCTCTTGGTTCATTTATCTTTGTTTTGATCGTTATCAAGCCAGCTCATATCGGTGATGCAATAGCTGTCTGGATCGAGTTTAGAGAGTGATTGCATCGACATGTCATGCGGGTGCTCATGCGTTGGGCCTTCATGGGAATTATGATCATGCTGGCCCAAGCTAGTTCCGCGTAACAGGGTAAATGCGCCAATCAAGATCAATAGGATAGCCCCCAGCTTGAGAATGTTACCGCGCATGGCCGGAGTAACTGCACGCATTAACGCCGGCACAGCCATCATGGCGGGCACGGTGCCCATGCCGAAGCTGAACATCGCCGCAGCGCCCTGCCAGCTGGCGTGGGCAGTGAGACTGAGGCCGATACCGGCATAGACCAGCCCGCAGGGTAATAATCCGTTCAGCAGACCGACGAAATACCAGGGGCCGGTGTTGTCTTGTGTTGCCGCGGCATTGATTGCACAGTTTAAGCCGGTGGCCTTGGATATACGTGAACTCAAGCGTGCAAAGGGGTCGGGCAGCCAGCCGGCAATGTGCAGGGCGAGAGTGATGATTAACAGTCCGGCGGTGATGCTGATAATGTTTTGTGCATCACTCAGCCAGCCATCCTGAGCAAATAGGCTGCCGATTAGGCCGGCAACCAAACCAAGTGCGGTATAGGTGGTGATGCGGCCAAACTGATAGACGATGATGCCGGGCCACCAGGTTTTTTCCCGCGTCATGCTCATGGCCGTGACAAGACCACCACACATGCCGACGCAATGCAGACTGCCGAGAAAGCCGATGGCGAAGCTGGCTAAGAGCAGTTCTATCATTGTTCACCTGTTGTACTGGCCTCGGTTTTGATCAGGCCAAGCAAGCGGTCGAAATTATCCAGCGGCACAAATTGTAACAGCGGATTTCCTTCACGTGGCAGCACCACATCCAGGCCCAGGTCCGGATACAGCAGGTGCAGATTGGCATCCAAATCGCGAATTTGCTTTGCTGGTACACCAAACTGGTGTTCGATAGTAACCATGTCGAGTGAAACCGGCGGGATGTAGGTGAGTGAGCGGGCGCTGAGCTGTTCAAGTTCGGCGCTGTGTTCCGGTGCGATTTCCAGCTTCAGGTTGCCGGAAGGAAAGGCCATGGGGTTGTAGGCGCGTTGTTTGATACGGGCGAGCAGGTCCTCTGGCGCATCCAACTCGACAATGATCTTGGCGCGGTCGGGCGAGGTGGGGAAAAAGGCTTCGATTGTTTCGCGTTTGACGGATTCATTTTCCATCTCGACAAACAGTGCTCGTTCGCTCTGGCTGTGCAATGCTGCTTCTGCCTCTTTAAGCGTGGATTGTCCGAGCACTACACCTAGTACGTTTACCCGGCCAGTTTCATCCACATGGGCTTTCCAGACGCGTATCTTGCTTGCGTCACGATCTGTCTCTGATGGCCAGAAGGTGACGATGGCCAGCACGATCAATGCGGCATACAGCAGTTTCAGTTTGTGGCTCATGTTCGCTTCTTATTGTAATCTTGGTGGGCGCACCATCACGCTTTTTTCCTTGAAAACCATGTCAGGCTGATCAATGTTACGCAGCACAAATATGACGGGCGTGTGTTCTTCAGGCAACTGCGCCGGTTTAGCACGCATATAGACATTGAAGGGTACAAGCTTGTCGGCCTTGAGCTCCATTGTCTCTGCAATCCCCGACATGGTGGCGCCCTCAATACCATCTGCTGTAATACTTACTGTCATATCTTCTTTGGTTTTGTTCAGGATCTTGAATGTATATTTGTTCTGCACTGAGCCGTCCGACATCATGGTATAGAGTGGTTGGCGTTGATGCAGGATATGCCACTCAATCGCTGCGATATTGGTCAGACCATAGAAAACGCCAGCAAAGGCGGCAATGATGATGCTCGAATAGACAATGACACGGGGGCGTTTGAGTGGTGATTTGATCTGCCCACCGCGGATCTCCTTGATGGAAGCGTAACGCACCAAGCCTTTGGGACGATTGACCTTTTCCATGATGCTGTCACAGGCATCGATACACAGGCCACAAGTGATACAGCCTTCCTGTTGTCCGCTACGGATGTCGATGCCGGTGGGGCAGACGGCAACACACATGTGGCAATCAATACAGTCTCCCGTGTTGCTGTTGGATTTTAATTTGCCGCGCGGTTCGCCGCGTTGTGCATCATAGGTCGGCAGGATCGTGTCTTTATCATACATAACGCCTTGGATGCGGGCATAAGGACAGAGCCAGAAACAGGTTTGTTCACGTAGATAACCAGCTAAAAAATAGGTGCCGAGAATAAATAGACCTAACACGATATAGGCGATCATGTTTGCCTGCAGGGTGAAGTAGTCATGCCAGAGCTGGAAGGCATCGGTGAAATAAGCGGCAAAGGTGATGCCAGTGAGCAAAGAGACACTTAACCAAAGTGAGTGTTTGATAACTTTTTTCTTGAGCTTGTCGAAACTCAATGAGGTTTTATCGAGTTTGCGGCGTTGGGCAGGTTGGCCTTCAATTTTTTCCTCGATCCAGGTGAAGACATCGGTCCAGATGGTTTGGAAACAGAAGTAACCACAGAAGACACGCCCGGCAATGGCAGTCACACCAAACAACACCATTGCCATCAGAATCAATACAAGTGACAACATCCAGACATCCTGGGGGTGAACCGTGATACCCAACAAATGAAACTGGCGATTGGGGATATCGAAAAGAATGGCCTGTTTGCCGTCCCAGCGCAGATAGGGGCCCAAAAAGAAAATCAGCCAGCTCGACATGGTGATCCATTTAAGCGTTCTAAACCGGCCGGGCATGCGTTTGGCGTGGATGGTTTCACCGCCAGTGTTGACATGCCAATGAGCCAGTTCATCATAGAGCTCTTGAACATTGGTTTCATCGATTTGAGCTTTTTTCTGGTCCATGGCGATTGCCTAGTGAAGGGGTAGAAAGCAACGGGGGGCAAGGCCCCCGTTTGTACTGCAATTACAGATGATTATTCATTTGGTTTTTGATTCATGAGGTTGCGAATTTTTAACGCAAGAAAGATAAAAACAATGATGGAACCGACCACCGAGAGAATTGCACCAATTGCAACACTGTCCATTTTGACCTCCTGAGTTTGATCAGGTTGTTAGCAAGAGACTCAATGCATGAGCCCCTTGCTTAAGCGATGATTATTGCTGGCCACCACCGAGCGACCAAACACGCACTGTCAGCAGTTTGATGTCATTTTCAGACAGACGCTCTTCAAACGCAGGCATGATGGCATTGTGACTGCCCTCGACGTCTTCCTGGTTAACACCAGAGCTTATAGTGCGGATTACATCATCACGTGAGTTGCCAAAACGCCAGATGCTGTCGGTCAGGTTGGCTGAACCGGCATCAATATCACCTTTGGCATTATCGGCGTGACACATACCGCAACCGGTTTCTTCATACAGTGCCCAGCTTGCTGCATCGCCATTGTTACCTTGGGAAAGGCCAATCACAAAATCAGCCAGCTTGGCAATTTCAGCGTCGCTGATTTCCCCTTTGAACGCTGGCATCATGCCCTCACGGCCATAGGTGATGGTTTCCTGGATGGCATCAACATTGCCGCCATAGAGCCAATCATCATCCAGCAGGCTGGGAAAACGACCTTCCGCCCCCTGACCATTAGAGCCATGGCAGGCCGCGCAATAGTCGCCATAAATGGCATTGGTGTACGAGTTGGCGAAGTTGAGCATCTCCTGGTCTGCCAGGATTTCTTGTGCACTCATCTTTTCCAGCTTGGACACATAAGGTGCACGCTGGCCATCGAATTTTTCAACAGCGGCCTTGTACTCCTTGATTGAAGTCCAACCTAGCACCCCTTCGGTCGGTCCGTTAACCAGGGGAATAGAAGGGTAGAGGACGAAATAGATCACTACCCAAAGCAGGCTCAGGTAAAAACAAATGGTCCACCATTTGGGGGGTAGGTTGGTGAGTTCACGGATGCCATCCCACGTATGGCCGGTATCAGGTGCTTGGCCTGGATTATTTTGATTGCTCATGGTTACTTCTCCCAATTCTGTGAGTCTTCTTTCAGGACAAAGTCGCAATGTTGTTCCAGCTTGTCCTTATTACTTGGTTTGAACACCAGATAGTAAAGGCCAATCATGCAGAAGAAGATTGCGATCGTTACGAAGAGTCCCCACCAGTCGGTGGCTGTCATCGCGGCCCAATCACTGTGAAAGTAGTCGCTAATCATTGTCGATAGTCCTTACCTTCTTGGAAGTTCACCATGGTACCCAGCACTTGCAGGTAGGCGACCATAGCATCCATTTCGGTTTTGCCCTTAACAGCCCCGGCTGCTCCAGCGTAGTCGGCATCGGTGTAGGGTACGCCTACTACTGACAAGGCACGCATCTTGTCTTCAGTGACTGAAGCGTCGATCATGTTTTCAGCCAACCATGGATAACGTGGCATGACTGATTCGGGTACGAGTGCACGCGGGTCCATCAAATGTTGACGCTGCCATTCGTCGGAATATTTTCCGCCGACACGGGCTAAGTCAGGACCGGTACGCTTGGAGCCCCACTGGAAGGGATGATCGTATTTCGATTCAACCGCCAGTGAGTAATGGCCATAACGCTCTTTCTCATCACGGAACGGACGAATCATCTGTGAATGGCACAGGTAACAGCCTTCACGGATATAGATATCGCGACCTTCCAGCTCAAGCGCTGTGTAGGGGCGAATGTTATCTTCCTCTTCGGTAAGTGTTTCCATTGTGTCTGGCAGGTAGTAAAGCGGAACGATTTCGACCACACCAGCAACCAGCAAGGTAATCGCTAGCACGCCAGCTAACAGCCAAACATTTTTCTCGGTTTTTTCTTGAAATGACATTATCTATCCTCCCTCTATCAAGCTTTGGAAGTGGCTGTAACACCACTGCCAGCAGGTTGACGAATAGTCATGATGACGTTGTAAAGCATGATGACGCCACCCAGGAAGAAGATCAGGCCACCCAGTGCACGCAGAGCATAGTACGGATGCATGGCATCGACAGACTCTACAAAGGTATACATCAGGTTGCCGTAGTCATCGGTTGCTCTCCACATCAGGCCTTGCATGATGCCGGACACCCACATGGCACAGATGTAGATCACAGCGCCGATAGTTGACATCCAGAAGTGTAGGCTGACCAATGAAGTTGAATACAACTGAACACCCCACAGACGCGTCACCATGTGATAGATAGCACCGATAGAAACCATGGCTACCCAACCCAGCGCACCGGAATGTACGTGACCGATAGTCCAATCAGTGTAGTGGGACAGCGCGTTGACGGTCTTCAGTGACATAACAGGACCTTCGAATGTTGACATGGCGTAAAAAGCCAAAGACACAATTAGGAAGCGCAAAATATAGTCATCACGCAGTTTGTGCCAAGCTCCTGACAGGGTCATCATGCCGTTGATGGCGCCACCCCATGAAGGAATGATCATGGCGATGGAAACCGCGGCACCAAGAGAACCAGTCCAATCAGGTAGGGCTGTGTAGTGCAGATGATGTGCCCCCAACCATGCATAACCGAACATCAATGCCCAGAAGTGTAATACAGACAATCGATATGAAAAGATCGGCGCCTCAGCCTGTTTGGGTACAAAGTAGTACATGATGCCGAGAAAGCCGGCCGTCAGAAAGTAACCCACCGCATTATGTCCATACCACCATTGCACCATGGCATCCTGCACGCCTGAATAAACAGAGTAAGACTTCATCAGGCTAACCGGGATGGCCATTGAGTTACCTACATGCAGATAAGTAATCATCACCATCATGCCGAGGAAGAACCAGTTCGCCACATAGATATGTGATGATTTCCGCGTGGCCAGGGTCATGATGAAGTTGAACATAAAGGCCAGCCAGACAACAGCGATCAGGATGTCGATCGGCCATTCCAGTTCAGCGTACTCTTTACCTGAGGTCAGACCCAGTGGCAGAGTAATTACTGCCAGCACAATGACTGTATTCCAGCCCCAAAAAGTAAACCAAGCCAGCTTATCGCTCCAGACACGCACACCACAGGTGCGTTGAACAATGTAGTATGCCGTGGCCATCAACACACTGCCGCCAAAGGCGAAGATAACAGCGTTGGTGTGGAGCGGTCTCAAACGACCAAAGGAAAGGTAAGGATTGTCGAAATTGAGGTCGGGATAGGCTAGCTGGGACGCGATAAACGTTCCTATTAGTGTTCCGACCACTAGGTAGATAACCGACGTGATCGTGAACCATTTCACGACTTCGAAATTATATTTCGGTTCGTCTAGTGTAGCTGTGGACATAGTACCTCCATTCATAACTTTCGTTATTTTTTACATCAACCCGGTGTTTGTTTTTTTCAGTAAGTGCTACAGCGTTTCATTATTTTTATGTGAATGCTGTGTGGCTATAACAGTGGGTCGTTTGCCCGGTGTGATATCGGCGGCCCTTGCTTTGATTCATCTCTTTCTGCCCGCCACTTTTGTCTGCACGTGTTGGCCATGGCTGACCAACACGTTTTTAGCAGACAGGGCTTGCGTAAAACCCGGTGTTCAAAGCTTTTCAGGCAAGCTTTTATTTAGAGCTTTCAACCATGTAGGCAACAGCTGCTTTTACATCGTCATCACTGAGTGATTTTTTGCCGCCTTTGGGTTTCATTTTGCCGAAGCCGTTGATGGCGTGGTCATTCAGAGTGTCCATGCCTTTCGCGATACGGTCTGCCCATGCGGCCGCATCACCCATTTTGGGCGCACCCATCATGCCGGCGCCGTGACACATCTTGCATGCTTTCTTATATACCTTCTCACCATCACTTGCGGTTGCTGGCATGGAAGCCATCAAGGCAGCTGCGCTGATAATAGGAGTTGCAAGTTTGATTAGTCGCTTAAGGTTCATTTCGTTACCTCCATGGTTTGTAGTCAAATTGAAGCTCGGTAGCATGGTCTTTTCAAAAGCTAGCTTTTGCCATTTGCCTTGCTTCGGTTCATTAAAATCGAACATTTTGATATGTCTATGTCCTTGCAATATGAGGGTCTATAAGACCACTCGAATATTACGTGTATGTAGCATACACGTTTAGAAAATAAATTCATATATGTTTTATGTGGGTAATTAACAATTTATTACATAAGGACAATGATGACGTGCTGAATTAGCCAGGCTATTGACGCTCCAACTCAATTATGTGGATTTCCAGGGACGATAAAACTTCCTAATAACTCATTAAAAACAATAAAATAGGTGAATGTATTGAGATGGGACACTGTGTCTAAATCGGCTGGCCCGGATGTTGCTAACTCTTAAGGGTAAGCGACGAGAGAAGCATAAGCAGAGCAAGTTTCGTCAATATTTTGACTTTTTCCTGGAGGAAACGCAGTGGCCACACCAATTTCGAATAATACTTCAACCTTAATTAATAATAATCAGGCGGCACGTCCTGGAGAGCGGGATAAGGGTGGGCAAGCAACGGGACAGCCTGACGTAGAGAGTGCAACAGGCATGCCGCGTGATGATGCAGTTATTCTTAGCCGTGCAGCTGAGTTATTAAATCAGGCCCAGACTGAGCGTGGGCAAGGCAAAATTGAATCGCCAGATCAGGCTGCGGAGCTTGCTCAACAACTCAAAGCCCAGATTGAAGCAAATCCTAATCAAGCCATGATGGGACAGTCTACAAGCATTTCGAAAGATCTGATGGAGCTACTCAAAGCCGGATAATCACGGCTTCTTCATCCCCGAGTTCTCTTTTTTATTTTAGGCACATGGATGTGCTGTCCTATTATTTGTAGTCATGCCGGTAATGAGCCTCTATTATATAGAGCCAAATTCAGATCCCCCGGCAGTTCATGCAACAGCGTCATATCACACTCTTTATTCCCGGCTTGTTGGGCAACGATGCTCTTGCTCCTGACTTTTTTCAGGGGCTCGAAGTTTCAGCGCTTGAACTGATTCTGTCACGTGCGCATAGCAGCCGTCACCAGAGGCGGGGGCTAGAAGCGTCGTTATTCAATTTGTTTGGATACACCAGTGTAGATTGTAGTTTGCCCGTAGCGGCGCTAACCCATATCATCGATCAAGGCAGTGCCAGTGAAGAATTATGCCTACGTGCTGATCCTGTGCATCTGCAACCCGATCGTGACCGAATCATCATGTTTGGCAATCAGCAGTTGTCAATCAGCATGGACGAAGCCCAGCAGCTTGCCGATGAGTTCAATCGTCTGTTTGGCGAAGATGGTCTTAAACTTGAGACACCTACACCAAATCGATGGTATCTGAAGGGTGATAGCTTGGACGGCATCAAAACGGTGCCGCTCAGTCAGGTCATCGGCAAGGATATTCATCATCACTTGCCCCAGGGTAAAACTGCGATGCAGTGGCATAGCTTGCTGAATGAAGTGCAAATGCTGTTTTACGGCAGTTCGGTGAATGAACGACGGCGCCAGCGCGGTCTGCCCGAAATCAATAGCCTCTGGCTCTGGGGCGAGGGTGTTTTGCCTGTCTTGCCGCCGGGCCAATGGCAACAGGTGTGGACGAATGAAATCATCAGCTCAGCCTTGGCGCAGCTAAGCAATACCCCACAGGCGACATTGCCGGCCAGTGCAGAAGAATGGCTCGAGCAGTCCGGACAAGGCGGACAGCACCTAGTGGTCATCGAGGCGGTCGCCGATGCCCTGCAACAAAATGATATTCAACGCTGGCGTGACATGATTGAGTCTGTGAATGAAGACTGGCTACAGTCTCTAATAGACGCGCTGAAAAGTAACACACTCAAAAGCATTCGCCTGCTGAGCGATCATGCTGAATATGAGATCAGCGCTAAAAGACTCAAACACTGGTGGAAACGCCGCCGCCCTATAGCATTGCTGGCTAAGTAAACACATGACAACACGTATTTTGCAGCGGTCGGTGCCGGACAACTGGCAATCCCTGTTTCCTGATCTGCATCCGGTGCTGGCGAGGATCTATGCCAGTCGTAAACTGGTTTCCAGTGCAGAGCTGGAAAGCGGTCTGGAACGCCTGCCGCCTCCGCAGATGATGAAGGGCATGGATAAGGCGGTTGAGTTGCTGGCTACAGCGGTGGAAGAGGGCAAGCGCATCCTCGTGGTGGGTGATTTTGATGCCGACGGCGCCACGAGCACTGCGGTTGCCTTGAAAGCATTGCGCGCCATGGGCGCGAGTGATGTTCATTTTCTGGTGCCAAACCGGTTTGAATATGGTTATGGCCTGACCCCCGAAATTGTTGCCGTCGCCGCTGAAAAAGCACCCGATGTGATCGTGACGGTTGATAACGGTATTGCGAGTCTGGATGGGGTGGAAGCTGCTAAAGCGCTTGGCATGCAAGTCGTGGTGACGGACCACCATCTGCCGGGACAAGTCTTGCCCAACGCCGATGCGATCGTGAACCCGAATCAGCCAGGCTGCACCTTTCCAAGTCGCGCCATGGCCGGAGTCGGGGTGATATTTTACGTCATGATGGCCCTGCGTGCCGCGCTGCGCGTGAGTGGTTGGTTTGAACGGCGAAGTCTTGCTGTGCCTAATCTGGCCAAGCTTCTGGATATCGTTGCCCTGGGCACCGTGGCAGATGTGGTGCCTCTGGATCATGTCAATCGTATTCTAGTGTCGCAAGGCTTAGCCCGTATTCGTTCCGGGCACTGCTGTGCCGGCATTAGCGCCTTGCTTGAGGTGGCCGGTCGACGTCGTGATCACATCGTTGCCGCCGACATGGGCTTTGCTGTCGGCCCTCGACTGAACGCTGCGGGGCGTTTGCAGGATATGAGCATTGGTATTCAATGCCTGTTGACGGATGACCCTCAGCAGGCGCAGGAACTGGCCAAAGAACTCGATACACTCAATCGCGAGCGGCGTTCCATCGAGGCTGAAATGCAGCAGCAGGCCATGCATCATCTGCAGGCCTTGCAGCTGGAAGCGTCTGATCAGCTTCCCTCAGGTTTGTGCCTGTTTCATGAAGAGTGGCACCAGGGCGTGATTGGCATCCTTGCCTCACGCATCAAGGAACGTTTTCATCGGCCTGTTATTGCCTTTGCCATGTCCGATGAAACATACGTCAAAGGCTCGGCCCGCTCTGTGACTGGCTTTCATATTCGCGATGGCCTGGATGCAGTGGCGACACGTTATCCTAACCTGATTCAGAAATTCGGCGGCCATGCCATGGCGGCGGGTTTGTCAATTAAACGCAATAGCCTTGAAGATTTTGTCTGTGCTTTTGATGAAGAGGTTAAACGCCATCTTAGTGAAGAAGATCTGCGCGGTAGTGTTTGGAGTGATGGCAGTTTGGCGCCCACGGATCTCAAATTAGACCTGGCGGAGTCATTGCGTAATGCCGGTCCTTGGGGACAGGGCTTTCCTGAGCCGGTGTTTGATGGTGAGTTTCAGTTGCTCAATCGTCGCATTGTCGGAGAAAAACATCTGAAGCTGCAATTGCGTGCCAATGACTCTTTGCCGCCAATCGACGCCATCGCCTTCAATACCGTTGACGACGACTGGCCTGTCGGTGTCTCGCATGTAAAACTGGCCTATAAACTGGACGTCAATCTTTACCGCGACAAGCGTAATCTTCAGTTGATGGTGGAGCATATCGAGCCTGCATAGTGTAGAGCCAAAACGCCTTCTGGTTTTATCCGTGAGGCCAGTGTAGTAGAATCGCCCTTTTTCGCAGGCTATAGGCACATGCTGGAAATCAATACCATCTTACGTCAGGTCAAAGATATGCAGGGGCGCACCGATGCTCTGAGGGGGTATCTTTGACTTCGATAACAAGCAAGAACGATTAACCGAAGTCGAGCGTGAGCTCGAAGAACCCAATGTCTGGAATGATCAGGAGCGGGCCCAGGCCTTGGGCAAAGAACGCTCCCAGCTGGAACTGGTGGTCACGACGATTACCGATCTGAATAGCAGTCTGACGGATGCGGCAGAGCTGCTCGAGATTGCCGGCGAAGAAGATGACCAGGAAACCGTTGACTCAGTCGAGGCCGATCTGGCCGAGCTGGAAAAACGGCTTGAGATCCTCGAATTCCGCCGCATGTTTTCCGGTGAAATGGACCCCAATAACGCTTATCTGGATATTCAGGCGGGCTCCGGCGGCACCGAGGCGCAGGATTGGGCCAACATGCTATTGCGTATGTACCTGCGCTGGGGTGAACGTAGCGGTTTTAAAACCGAGCTGATCGAATGCTCCGAGGGGGAGGTGGCCGGCATCAAGAGTGCCACCATCCACTTTTCAGGTGAATATGCTTTTGGTTGGCTGCGTACAGAGACCGGCGTGCATCGGCTGGTGCGTAAATCGCCGTTTGATTCCGGCAATCGTCGCCACACTTCGTTTTCTTCGGTGTTTGTGTCCCCTGAGGTGGATGACAACATCGATATCGAAATCAATCCTGCCGACCTGCGCATTGATGTCTATCGCGCCAGTGGTGCGGGGGGGCAGCACGTCAATAAAACAGAATCCGCGGTGCGTATCACCCATAACCCGAGTGGTATCGTGGTTCAGTGTCAGAACGACCGCTCTCAGCACAAAAACAAAGACTCTGCCATGAAGCAGTTGAAAGCCAAGCTCTACGAGATGGAAATGATGAAACGTCAAGGCGATCAGCAGGCCGTGGAAGATACTAAATCTGACATTGGCTGGGGCAGCCAGATTCGCTCCTATGTGTTGGATCAGTCGCGCATCAAGGATCTGCGCACCAGCGTCGAGACCGGCAATACCCAGGCTGTGTTGGACGGTGACCTGAATCAATTTATCGAAGCCAGCCTCAAGAGCGGGCTGTAATCAAATTCAAACAAGAGTTGTTGCCATGACAGACGAACAAGACGAACATCGCCTCATCGCCGAACGCCGCGCCAAGCTAAACGAGATTCGCGAGAAGCGTGTCGCTTTTCCTAGCGACTTTCGTCGCAACGTCATGGCGGGTGAGTTGCATGCCGAATATGATGAAAAAGATAAAGAGCAGTTGGATGCCGAGCCGGTTAGGGTCAGTATCGCCGGACGTCTGATGGCCAAACGCGTGATGGGTAAGGCCAGTTTTGCCCAGTTGTTGGATGAGTCTGGCCGTATGCAAGTGTTTATTCAGCGCGATAGCGTAGGCGAAGATATATATAAAGAGTTCAAAAGCTGGGATATCGGTGACATCTTCGGTGCCGAAGGGGTGATGTTTCGCACCAAAACCGGCGAGTTGTCGGTAAAGGCCGATTCGATCCGTCTGCTGACTAAATCTCTGCGACCTTTGCCAGACAAGTTTCATGGCCTGGAAGATCAGGAAACCCGCTATCGTCAGCGTTATCTTGATCTGATCATGAACGAGGCCTCACGCGATACCTTTCGTATTCGTACCCGCATCGTTCAGCATATCCGCCGTTATCTTGATAACAAGGGTTTTCTTGAAGTGGAAACACCCATGATGCACGCCATCCCTGGCGGTGCCACGGCAAGGCCATTCACTACCCATCATAATGCCCTTGATCTGCAAATGTTTCTGCGCATTGCACCAGAGTTGTATCTGAAACGTCTAGTGGTAGGTGGCTTTGAGAAGGTCTATGAGGTCAACCGTAACTTTCGTAACGAAGGGGTTTCGACGCGTCACAACCCTGAGTTCACCATGCTTGAGTTTTACGAGGCCTATGCTGATTACCGCGACCTGATGGATCACACCGAAGAGATGCTGCGCGGCATGGCGCTGGAGATTCTGGGTGACACCAAACTGAACTACCAGGGCGATGAATACGATTTTGGCAAACCCTTTGCGCGCCTGACGGTAAAGCAGTCGATTCTTTTCTATAACGACGGTATCACTGAAGCAGAGTTGGATGACCTGGACAAGGCCCGTACCGTGGCCGAGCGATTGCAGATTCCACTCAAGGATGGTTATGCTCTGGGTAAGGTTCAGATTGAGATCTTTGAGAAGACTGTCGAGCATCGTTTGAAAGAACCAACTTTTATCACGGCTTATCCAACCGAGGTATCACCGCTGGCACGCCGTAATGATAATGATCCGTTTGTGACTGATCGCTTCGAATTTTTCGTCGGTGGGCGCGAAATTGCCAACGGTTTTACTGAGCTCAACGATGCAGAAGACCAGGCCGAACGTTTTCGCAAACAGGTGGAAGAGAAGGAGGCCGGTGATGACGAGGCCATGCACTTCGATGCCGACTACGTGCGTGCCCTTGAGCACGGCATGCCACCGACAGCGGGTGAGGGTATTGGTATCGATCGATTGGTGATGCTGTTTACTGATTCACCTTCGATTCGCGATGTGCTGTTATTTCCATACATGCGGCCTGAGGCTTGATTTAACGGCGTAGGGTGCGCACCCTACCAGCTTGATTATTAAGCCCTGAACATGTTCTGTATCAAGGCAACCTCTTCTTGCGCCTCTTCCATAGTGGCAATGCTTTGTTCTGGTGACAGGCCTAGCTTCTTGAAGGCTGGAATCTCGGTCCACTCGATTTTAGTAAGAGGATGCGAGGTGCCGATATAGCTGAGAATGTTGGCGACGGTGACGACATCGATGTAATCAATGCCATCACCTGAGTCGTATTGCAGGTCTTCGTGATTGGAGACCACATCAATCAGCTCCTGCGGGAAATTCCAGTCGTCAAGAATCGTAGTGCCGACCAGGTTGTGGAGTTTTGACACAATGCGCTGCAGTGTCTCTTCGTCAGCCAGCTCAGGAATGTTAGGGGACTCGGTGTAGACAGGGATCGCACCGATATCATGGATCAAGCCGGCAAGCATAGCTTGATCTGGTTTCAGCTTGGTAAATTTGCGTGCCAACACATGGCTGATAGCAGCAACTTTAGTGCTGTGCAGCCAAAGCTCTTTCAGATGTTTTTCAACCTTGGGGTTGCCACCTTTCTGATAGAGCTGTTTCATCACAATGCTGGTGACGATGTTGCGCACCACTGTCTGGCCCAAACGGGTAATGGCGTTCTGCAGATTTTCAATCGGCGAACTAGCGCGGTACAGGGGGCTGTTTGCCGCCTGCAGCAGCTTGGCTGTCAGCACCGGGTCGGCGCCGATGGTGATGGCGATTTTGGCGGCTGATGAGTCTGGGCTTTGAATGACTTCACGTACCTTGAGGGCAACCTCGGGCAGGGTAGGCAAGTTGATACGGTTGTTGTTGATGTCATCCAGAAACTTCGACAGCAGCTTGCTTTCCAGTTCCACAATGATTCCTCAGTCTGTGATTTAGGTATTTTCTGTAACCACTTATCCTGAAATGATTTTTTGAAGCTCTGAGATGTCTTCCTGTGCCTCAGCCATGGCCTTGATGCTGGTCTCAGGCGTGAGCCCAAGTTTGTTAAAAGCGGGGATCTCGTTCCAGTCTACATCGCTGAATTTGTTATTCGCTTTGCCCATATAGCTGTGCAGATTGGCGACCAGTACAACATCGGTAAAGTCGGGTTCGGGATTGGGGTCACGCATCAGGTCCTCGTGTTCCGCGGCGACACTCACCAATGATGGGGGAAAGTGCCATTCCTCGAGAATCAGTTTGCCGAGTTCCTGGTGCATTTTGCTGATGACGCGCTGCAGCATTTGCTTGTCTTCCATGACCTCGGGAAATTTGGGCGCACGTTTCAGAATAGGTAGTACACCGATGTCATGAATCAGCCCACCCAGCATGGCCTCATCTGCATTTAAATTAGTGAAACGTTTTGCCAGCACATGGCTGATGGCCGCGACGCGTGCGCCGTGCACCCAGAGTTCGAGCAGGTCTTTTTTGACGGCTCCCATTTTGTCAGCCTGATAGATTTGGCGCATGACGAGACTGGCGACCACGTTGCGCACGCAGACGCCGCCCAGGCGCACAACCGCTGTGCGAACATTATCCACGGAATTGAGTCCCCGGAAAAAGACACTGTTGGCGACTTGTAGCAGGCGCGCCGACAGGGCGGCATCCGTGCCGACCAGCTTGGCGATTTTATCTGCCGAGACCATGGGATCATTGACCAGTTTACTGACTTTGAGTGCGACTTCCGGCAAGGTAGGCAGGTCAAGCTGGCCCTTGCTGACATCATCCATTAATGTCGCTATGAATTTGTCTTCTGCGTTCACTTCTGACGTTCCCTGTGGCTCGATTAACTAATATGGATTGCTAAATCTATCGGCCAGGATTTACGGAACTCAAGTTTCAAGTGAATAAGGCAGCTCCATAAGTTGCAGCGGCGATTCAGCGTTTTCTAATTGGTGCAGTGCTTGCGTGTCGGTAGCCTCAATTTCAGCCACAATCAGCAGATCTGACCCACCTTGGGGGGCGGGCTGGGCCATGACGACTGTGCCTACCTTGCGTGGCTCAGATTCATGAACGTATATGGCGTCACCCGTTGTTGCCACATCTTCACAATCGCTGTGGACTAGATACATGCGGCGTTTGAGCTTGCCCAGGTATTGCATGCGGGCGACGATTTCCTGGCCGGGAAAACAGCCTTTTTTGAAGTTCAGGCCATCAATGGCCTGAAGATTGACCATTTGAGGAACAAAAGCATCCACATTGGCTTGATGAATCACGGGTATTGCGGCGCGTATGTCGAGCAGCTCCCAGGCATTGGGAGACACTTCAGTGGCAAAAGTGGTGAGTTTGGTGCTGAGCGAGCCGATCTCGTCAGTGGCGCCAAGCAGCAGGAAGCGTGGGTAAGGCCCAGGAATGCGGATGATGGTGACCGCGTCAGAGACGGCAACGCCATCCATTTCTTCAGGTGGTTGACCTACCAAGGCTTTGAGTTTTTCCTCGATGCCTGGGCCTGCGACACCCAGCTGGCCGATGCTGTCGCTGACATTTTCTAATGTCACCTTTGACATCAATACAAACATGCTAAGGCGTTTATGTGTCGCTTCTACAATCTCTCTAGGCATGCTGAGATAATAGATATTATTCGATTTGTATATGCGAAATAGGGCGAGAATGCGCCCCTTGGGGCTGCAATAAGCGCTGAGTTGGCTGCGACTATCGTCGACGCCGTGTTGAAGGTCATTGGTGAACTGGGCGTGTAGAAATGTCTCGGCATCATCACCCTCAATTTTGATCAAGCCATAGTCTGACAGCTCAACGGCGGTATCTTTGTTCATTACGGCTTCGAATTCATTCATGATTATCAGCTTTCTTATTGGTGAATTAAGATTCAGTCTAATTGCAGCCGATGATAATAGCGTAGTATTGGCTAAGAAGTAATATTGGACTAATATTTTCTCTCAGATACACTAAGAGCCTGTATGAAAAATAGAAACCCAGACACACGGCCGGTTAATCTGAATCTGCTTCACATTAGCCAGCCTGTTACCGCGATTACATCCATCGCTCACCGCCTCTCTGGTGTGTTGCTTTTTCTCTCCATTCCATTTTTTATCTGGATGCTTGAACGCTCCCTGCAAAGTCCGCAAGGTTTTCAGCAGATAACCACACTGTTTGATTCCATATTCGTTAAGCTTTTCACCTTGTTGATTGCATGGTCAGTCGCTCACCACTTCTTTGCTGGTATTCGTTTTCTGTTACTCGATTTCGAAATTGGGATTAGCTTGGCTTCGGCCCGCAAGAGCGCTTTAATTGTCAACGTACTTGGCGTTGTCGGCGTGTTGATTGCTGTGGTAATGATTCTATGAGCTGGCGCATGAGCGGAATGAAAGCCTGGTTATTACAACGAGTCAGTGCAGTTTATCTAGCCGGGTTTCTGATCTATTTTTTAGCCTCGTTAGTGTATTGTGCACCTAAAACATATGCCGATTGGCATGGCTGGATGACGTCTGGCGCCATGTCACTGGCTGTTACGTTTTTCTTTTTGGCGTTGCTGGTTCATGCCTGGGTAGGTATCCGTGACGTACTGATTGATTATGTTAAACCTTTTGCCTTGCGTTTAACGATGTTGATTCTTTTGGCATCAGGACTGATCGTTATGGTGCTGTGGGTGATTCGCATTCTATTAACAGGAGGCACGGAAGCCTAGTGAGCAGCTCTATACCGGTACGTAGATTTGATACCCTGGTGATTGGTGCTGGGGGCGGAGGGCTGAGGGCGGCTCTGCAGCTAGCTCAGGCCGATGCCCATGTAGCGGTGGTTTCCAAGGTGTTTCCTACCCGCTCACATACCGTCGCTGCCCAGGGTGGCATGAATGCCGCACTGGCCAATGTGCTGCCGGACAACTGGCACTGGCACATGTTTGACACCATCAAGGGCAGTGATTATCTGGCCGATCAGGATGCGGTCGAATACATGTGCCGCGCCGCGCCGCGATTAGTGGTTGAGCTGGAACACGCTGGTGTACCGTTCTCGCGCTTGGACAATGGCAAGATCTATCAACGCCCCTTTGGTGGTCAGAGCCAGAACTTTGGCGGTGATCAAGCTGCGCGCACCTGTGCTGCGGCCGATCGTACCGGTCACGCTATCCTGCATTCGCTTTATCAACAGAACATTCGTGCAAAGACTCATTTTTTTGATGAATACCTCGCCCTAGATTTAATTAGAGATGAAGAGGGCTATCTGCTTGGCGCAGTCGTCATGGAGATCGAAACCGGCGAACCCATGATCATCGAAGCCAAGGCCACCTTATTGGCTACGGGTGGAGCGGGACAGATCTTCCGCACCAATACCAATGCCCACATCAACACCGGTGATGGCATGGGCATGGCGCTGCGTGCCGGTATTCCACTGCAGGATATGGAATTCTTCCAGTTTCATCCCACCGGCATTGCCGGCAAGGGCATGTTGATTACCGAGGGTGCCCGTGGTGAAGGTGGTTATCTACTGAATAAAGACGGCGAACGATTCATGGAGCGGTATGCGCCCAATGCCAAAGACCTAGCCAGCCGTGATGTGGTGAGCCGTTCCATCTATACAGAGGTGAAGGAAGGGCGTGGCTGTGGTCCGAATGGCGATCACGTGATGCTCAAGCTCGACCATCTGGGCGTGGATGTCATTCAGAAACGCCTACCCGGCATTCGTGCCACGGTTCAGACCTTTCTGCATATCGATCCTGCTCATGAGCCGATCCCGGTCTATCCCACTGCGCACTACACCATGGGGGGGGTTCCAACTAATCGCCATGGCCAGGTGGTGGCGCCGCTGGGCCAAACCGCGGAAGAAACCGTGCCAGGCTTGTATGCCGCCGGTGAGTGTGCCTGCGTCTCTGTACATGGCGCAAACCGTCTCGGCGGCAATTCGTTGTTGGATATTGTTGTCTTTGGTCGTGCCGCAGGTAATCACATTATTGAATTTATGAAAGAAAACCGCTATCACAGGCCGCTCACTGGTGATAGTGTCGACAAGGCTATGGCACGACTAACGCGTTGGGACCAGAAAGGCGAAGGTGAATCGATCAAACAGCTTAAGGATGATTTGAAAAAGACCATGGAAGAGTACTGTGGTGTTTTTCGCACTGATGAGATTCTGGCCGACGGGGTAGAGAAGGTGATTGCCCTGGAAGCGCGGCTCAAGAATGCCCGGCTGAAAGATCACAGCAAAGTCTTCAACACTGCCCGTGTTGAGGCGCTAGAGCTGGAAAACCTCATGGACATTGCTTTGGCGACGGTGGTCTCGGCCCATGCACGTAAGGAGAGCCGTGGTGCCCATTCACGCATCGATTTTCCAGATCGAGACGATGTGCACTGGCTTAAACACTCCTTATTTTTTAAGGAAGGTCGCAAGCTTGACTATAAGCCGGTACGCATGAAACCGCTGTCGGTTGATTCTTTTCCGCCCAAGGCGCGTGTTTATTAGAGGTGCCCTGATGCGTTTCTCCATCTATCGCTATAATCCCGAAACTGACGAAAAGCCTTTCATGCAGGACTTCGAAATCGATGTCCATGCAGGCATGATGCTGCGCGATGCTTTGCTTGAAATCAAAGCTGAGGATGAAAGCTTCACCTTTCGTCATTCCTGCGGCGAAGGGGTATGTGGTTCCGATGGCGTTAATATCAACGGCACTAACGGCCTGGCGTGTACAACGCCTATTTCCACATTGAAAGAACCTATTCAAGTACGGCCATTGCCCGGGCGCCCCGTGATTCGTGATCTAGTGGTCGACATGACACAGTTTTATCACCAATACCGTTCAGTTAAACCTTATCTGACGGTGCATGAACCCGAACCCGAAATCGAATACCGCCAAACACCTGAACAACGCGAAAAGCTCGATGGGCTGTATGAGTGTATTCTCTGTGCCTGCTGCTCCACTGCCTGTCCATCGTTCTGGTGGAACCCGGACAAGTTTCGTGGCCCGGCTGCTTTGTTACAGGCCTATCGGTTTATTGCAGATAGCCGCGATCAGGCGACGGCGCAGCGACTTGAAGAGCTTGAAGGGCCCTATCGTTTATTCCGTTGCCACACCATTATGAACTGTACCAACGTCTGTCCAAAGGGTCTTAACCCGACCAAGGCGATTGGCGAGATCAAAAAGATAATGCTCAAGAACAATACCTGATGAGCGAAATACTCAACCCGAAAAACACAGAAAAAGCCCGTCTACAATGGCGATGTCGCCGCGGTATGCTAGAGCTAGATCTGCTGCTAGAACCCTTTGTCGAAAACACCTACGACAGCCTCAGCGACGAACAAAAACAACAATTTCACGCGCTGCTTGATTTCCAGGACCAGGAATTACTGGAATGTCTCATGTTACAAAAACCACCGGAGGATGAGAGACTCAATGACATCATCAGCAAAGTTCGCAGTACCGTTTAGAATCAAACTCAACACTTCTTTTCTGCTTAATGGCTTACTCCTGATCACGTATCTTGGAGCCTTCTCTTGGCTCTGGGCCTTTGACCTGAACGTGTTGATCAAACTAATCATAGCTGCCGCTTTGGTGGTCGGTTTTATTAATCATATGCGCCAACATCTGCTCAGAATCAACAAACGCACTGTGGTCAATCTTATCTGGCAGGAGCAGGATCAATGGCAGTTGGAAACTCCATTAGGCGAACTGATTAATGCTAGGTTGCTCGGTAGCAGCTACGTGAATCCCTGGTTGATTGTGCTCAACTTTAAACCTGAAGCGGGACGGCGCATGTTACCGGTGGTTATCATGCCAGACAGCGTCGACAGCACAACCTTCAGAAGGTTAAGCGTAAAACTCCGTTTACATGGAGGCGAAGTGGCACGTCAAGTTACATAAGTTCAGCAAGTTTTTGCATATTCTGTCATTCATCGTGGAGCGCAGTGGAGACCCACAATCCATTCAATTGATTTATTTCGATATCACCACCTCTATTGTTATTCCCATAACCACACACGGAACACTATTTATTATTTCCCGATAGCATCTAAGCTTATGAGAGGAGCTTGTTGATGGCTGTTATCTTCCTTCAATCATCTTAATGGAGTGACTTATGAATGATCTAAGCACACAACAATGCGAAGCCTGTCGGGCAGATGCGCCCTTGACAACTCAGGCGCAAATTGACGAATTCATGCCCCAGATTCCCAACTGGGAGATTGTCGAAGTCGATGGTGTCAATCACCTGAAACGCGTATTCACATTCAAAAATTTCAATGAAGCACTGGCATTTACCAATAAAGTTGGTGATATTGCCGAACAGGCTGGGCATCACCCCGCCATACTGACAGAATGGGGCCGGGTGACTGTGGAGTGGTGGAGCCACAAAATCAAAGGCCTGCATGTGAATGATTTCATTATGGCGGCCAGAACAGATGAGTTGGTATAGCTGGTCTTTTTTACAATATAT
>CALZIQ010000032.1 GCA_945787735.1 uncultured Chromatiaceae bacterium
GTGAACATGTTGAGCCAAATACGTTTAATACCGTATAAAGCAAGACGAATAAGCGATCGTGATAACTGGAATCAGCCTGATAAAAACAGGTTGAATGGCCAGCTTCGCTCTAAACTCTAGTTATCTTAATCAATCTCTAAAAAATATCCCACAACACTAAAAAGGGCTTAGGATTTACTGTAAAATTTTCCGTCACTGATTGATTTGTTTTTTATGTTCTTTAATTCGATTCAAACTAAGCACATTAAGTAATCATCACATCAAGGATCTCCGTATCCTCATGACTGTAAGCCGGACTGCAACAACAGAGCAGCACCAACTCATCATACCCGATGTTTTCAATGCAGTGCGAAGTGCCGGGTGTAATGCAAACGGTATCTCCTGCCAACACTTGAAACTGTTTATCAGCCAATGTCATCAGCCCTTTGCCTTGGGTGATGAAATAAATTTCTTCGGTCTGATGATGAATGTGTTGCAGGGTTTTTCTTCCTGCCGGTAGGCGTGCCTCTGCCAGGCTCTGTTTTTCTGCACCATGTTGGGCCGGGTGCATGAGTTCGCGGATTATCGATCCGTCCTTGGTAATGAAAGGATCGATCTCGTTGTAATGTGTGATGTATGTTTTTTTCACTAAATAAACCCTAAATCAGTTAGTAGTTCGGCTGTGTTTTCTTCAACCGTCATGGTTTTAAGTGCAAGGCCGCTGGCCCAAGCCACATCAAGAACTTCATCTCCTGCGCGCAGATCTCCGTCGCGATATTGCGCTTCAAAATCCATGATGACGATATGGCTTGCAGCCTCTGCTTCATTGTCCTCAGTGATCAAATCATAGCTCTGCACAATATCACCTGCTTCGACACTGACACCTGACTGCGTTTTTACAATACGCTCAACCGCCACTGGCAAACTCTCTTGCCAACGTAGCATTGCCCTGGGTAAATGCCACTGCTGGTCGGATGCATGCTTGACGAGCAATACACCGCCGAAGTGTTTCACCAACACCCCCACAGAGACACGGGGTATTTTCTCTATTTTTTCATCCATTCTGCGTCTGTTTTTCATTATTTATTTCATTCACTTAAACAATTGTATGCTTTCTTACGAAATCCAGACAATTAGCACTGTGTGGGCACGACCCCGTCACCTTGCCACCAAAGGTGCAGAAAGGTAGACTTGCCGTTTTATACAAGCAAATGAGCAAATATCATGCAAATCGCAGCGAACAAAGTGGCGACTATCGCCTACACTCTGAAAGACGGTGACGGCGCCCTGATCGACCAGGCCGGCAAGGATCAGCCGTTTGCCTTCATCCAGGGCATTGGCAACATCATTCCCGGCCTCGAAAATGCACTCGAAGGCAAAGCAGCAGGCGACCAGATCAGTGTTTCTATCGAACCGGAACAGGGTTATGGTGAGCGCGACGACAACCTGATGCAAACGCTATCTAAAGAGATGTTTGAAGGCGTGGACGAAATCTCGCCCGGCATGCAGTTTCATGCTCAGACCAACCAGGGCATGAGTGTTGTCACCGTTACCCAGGTTGAAGAAGACCAGGTCACTATCGATGGCAACCATCCACTTGCCGGTGTCACATTGAACTTCGACGTGGAAGTTATCGAGGTGCGCGATGCCACTGACGAAGAACAGGAGCACGGCCACGCACATGGGCCTGGTGGGCATAATCACTAAGCAGTTCGAGCAAAACATTCAACAAGGAGGCCTGGCCTCCTTTTTTATTGCACAACCCTTTTTGATAAAGTGTAAGGAATCAAACAAGCCTAAGACTAATAGCTATTCTTTGGTATAAATCATGGAGAGAAGTATGAGCGACAATGAATATTTACAGAAAGCGACACTGGCAGGCGGATGCTTCTGGTGCATGCAACCTCCCTTCGATGCCCTGGACGGTGTGCTCTCAACCATTTCCGGCTATGCCGGCGGTGACGAAGAAAACCCCAGTTATGATCAAGTCTGTGCGGGCATGACTGGCCATGCCGAGGTCATTCAGATCGAATTTGATAGTCGCAAACTTAGCTTTAAAGAGATATTGGATGTTTTCTGGAAACAGATAGACCCAACAACAGCCAACCGCCAATTTGTCGATGCCGGTTCGCAATATCGCACTGCCATCTTTTATCACGATGATGCACAACGCCAAATCGCTGAGCAATCAAAACAAGAACTAGAAGAGTCAGGCCTCTACTCTGCCCCTATCGTGACTGAGATTGAAGCGCTGAAGACGTTCTACCCTGCCGAGGACTATCATCAAGACTATTACAAACATAATACAGAGCGCTACAAACTGTATCGTTATCACTCTGGCAGAGACCAGTATTTGGAAAAAACCTGGGGGGATAAGAAATGAGCACCAATATCAACTTTGATCAGCACCTTCTCGCGTTTTCCACGCGCCAGTTGCTGCGCGGTGCGATCACCTAGCGACAACATGGCCGCCGCCATCGCTCCACTAAGATTGACCCCTCAAATCAGAACGCATCGCATCTCTGCTATTAATTTTTTTGTTGCGTTTCCGCTCGCTCATTATTTTGATATTCAAACCCATCAAGCATATACAGGTTTAGTCCGGCAATACGAGATAGCGTTTGCTTAAAATCCAGACCAGATCAACAAACGCCGGCTGATTAAACTGTGGCAAACCGGCTAACACAAGATTGAACTGCTTATTACCGATATAGAGTGGCCACACGCCCAGCTGGCTATCACCATGTGAATTCACCAAGGCCCAGGCAGTTGTGCCGATATTCATATTGTTTTTTAACAAACGCTGATGGCGTTGGTACATCACCGAGAGATCGACACTTAATGCAGACAACTCTTCAGCTAACTCATAGGAAAAACCGTGAGCAGATAGAAACAATCCCTGGTTATCCACCAGCATAGCCTTTCTAGTACTGGACAACTTACCCAGAATGGCGGGTAATGCCTCCTCTAGAATGCCAATCGGCGCCTCACGCAGCCGTTGTTCTCCCTGTACCCAGCCAAGTCCCTGGGCACGATATAGAAGCTCCATCGCCTCTTCATTATTTTTTGTGTGCGTTGTTCTCAGCAGGGTTGACTCATTCAATTCCCGGCTTGATGATTGAGATAACAACGCGAGTAGAAACATACGTGTTTTATCGTCTGAATCAGCGGAAACAGCATAATATGCCCCCGCCGGTGTGGGCAGAAGATAACGATTGTCTGTGAATTGATAAGCTGACATTATTCCACTAACCATGGATCAAGTGAAAACAACAGGGCCCTGACCAGTTGATTTACATCGTTGCGTTCGCGGGCATCCACCTCAAAAATGGGTGGCCTGATTCCTATGTTGTCGAGTTCTGCATGGTAATCCGCTAATAAGGGCTGATTGTGGAGATCCGTTCTCGTCACACCAATAGCCAGCGCAGTTCGAGAGATGAAGTCACCAAAAGCAGCAAGAAAAAAGCGCATATCCTGAAATGGATCTGCCCGTGTGTTATCCAGCAATAGAATCAGACCGATCCCCCCCTTGCTTAAAATATCCCACATAAAGTCGAAACGCTCATGCCCCGGGGTGCCGTACAAGTGAATTCGTTCACCGCCATCCAGCTTCATCAGGCCATAATCTAGCACAACTGTTGTGGTCGCTTTGCGGCAGATGGTCATATCGCTGGCTGCTTCGTCGGTCGAAACAACAGAAATATCACTCAATACATCGATAGCGGTTGTTTTGCCCGCACCTTCCGGGCCGGTAAAAATGATTTTGTGATTCTTCATAAAATGTCACTGCTGTTGGACAAGAATTTCTGTTTCCTGCTCATCATTTCTCACCAAACGCTTCAGAATGCGACCGAACAAGGTATGGTCACGATGTCTTTGCGGAAAACTTTGTTTGCTTAGATCCGCACCGCCATTCAGGTCATCAACAATACCTATGGCACTCGCTGCACTATAAAACTCAAACACTCGGGCAAGCGGCATCTTTAGCACCTTGGCAATCACCAGTAGTGAATTTGGATGTTCAACCATCAATGTTGCGATACGCATGGAACCGGCCACTGGATACAAACGTGTCAGATTTGGCCACTGTTTAAGCTGGGTGGCTTTTCTGGCACTGGCACCGTGTGGCAGGCACCCCTGACTTGTTAAAATAGCAACTTTCCACAAAAAGGCTTCATATGAGACACCCCTTCTCTCTTGTTCAATTTTTTCCTGTATTAGAGCGGATTCTCGATCATTGCGACGGTACAGCTTGTGATTCATCATGGACAAAGGCAGAGTGCAAAAATCTCGTAGATCTTCATCCGAAAAGGAGGTGATCACTTTTTGTAGGCGCGGCATAAAAATGATTTTTTTCCAGCTGTCCTGATCCGACATCAACCACAACTCTACTACTAGCAAGCGCATGTTCGAATAATCAACTGCCGAGTGGATTTGACTTTGAATGTAATCTTTTGGATTAAAATAAAGAGACTGTTTTTGTTTCGATCTGCCCTTACGACGCAAGAGAACAACATCATCCGTCTTGGCTGCCTTAACCTTAGCAGGTTTGTTTTTTGATTCATCCTTCACCATTGACTTAACAATCACATTATCCGAGCCAGGCTTACGAGCTCTGCTCTGCAAGGCATCCAACTTAGCAATCAAGCGGTCAACCGCAGCCAGCACGTCACTAACCCGGGCGGGCTTTTTCAGGTACAGACTATTGCTCTTTTGCAGGTCTTTTACCGAAAATTTTATTGCAGGGCGCCCGGGATAGCGGCGTCTGTATTCTTCTAACAGTGTTTTCGAATCAGCAGCGTCTAAATTGATAATGCCAAAATCAGCCGACTGATCATCCACCAACAAGGCCTTATTCTTGCCCGGCCCTTTGAAAGTCATACGAAAACTTTCTTGCGCACGCTGATCAAAACCGAAGGTGGCTAGTCGTATTTGTTTGCTGCGCTGATTTCTCACTCTTGCATCCTCTCTTCAACCTGTAGTGTCTCTGAGAGTCGTTGCCATTGATCTTTTAGCGCGAGCGGCAACCCCTGTAAACGTTCATAGGTTGCAAAAAACGCATCCCTGTTTTTGGTGTAACGATATAACTCAAGCAACTCTCTGTTTAGTGCTTCATCATCAGGCTTTTGCATAACCGCCCGTTCAAGAATCTGGCGGGCCTCTTCCAGAAAACCGGAATCAATCAGGTCATGCAGCTCATCGAAAATGTCGAAGTCAGCATCTTCCTGCCGCCCGGTTTTAACTACCAGCTGGGGATTGCCGACTAAGCCTTTGTTGAATACTGAACTGTAGCAATGTGGAATCGACTTTGCTGCCTGTGCACCAAACAATAAGCTCTGCCGCATACATGCTTGCTGCTCAGGACGTAGACTAGGCTCGAACCGATTTAAAAGGCGTTGGCGCAATGAAAAACCGCGTTTGTCCAAAACAATAAACAGATCAAGCAATGAACCATACAAAACCTCATCACATTTCATACGATGGGCTGCGCTAATTCTTCGCAAATGGGCAGATAAATCCTGAGGAGTCTTACTGACAACATGGGTGAGATATTCAAAGGCTCGCGCGACTAGGGGCTCTGGCAATTGCCTCCACCCCTGCCAGTGCCGTGTGACAAAGGCGAAATCAATCCCCCTGAGATCAACCTTCTCCGAGCCCTTAGTGACGACACAGAGCTTGTCATCCGGCAGCCCAATGACACACAAACTAGACATGATTCACTCTCTTCCTTGAAACCTGCGTGACATATGTCACTTATTGTTTTTTGGCCAATATACAAGACATTCTAATATTTTTAAACGTTACTGTTGGCGCAACACCTAGAACGAAGTATAGAAATGACATCAAAATAACGCTACGTCAGACAAAGACTGTTACGCGAATTGGATCTAATTCAACAAGATAGATGCAAACAACCCGCGTTCGTAGAACACACTAGGGAACTGTCTAGGCACAAACACAACTACCTATATGCTTTTCCATCTAAAAAGGCTTCCAATCAAAATTAACTATCTTGAAGCAGGTAACAACGGGCGGCATGCGTATCTGTTTTGGCGAAGTCGTGAGGATAGATTTCTCGACACTTTGGCATTGCTTGGGGACAACGGGGATGAAAATGGCAACCAGACGGCGGGGTGATAGGTGAAGGGATATCCCCTTCCACGCGCAGCACTTCCTGCTTGGTCTCTTGATCGATAGTCGGCACGGCCGATAACAATGCCTGAGTATAGGGATGCAAGGGTGTTTCTAATACCTCTGCCACTTTACCACGTTCAACGATCCGACCAAGATACATCACCGCCACATCATCAGCTAGGTACGCCACCACTGAGATATTGTGAGTGATGAAAAGAAATGAAATACCAAACTCGGCCTGAAGTTCTTTTAGAAGATTCAGTATCTGTGCCTGCACTGATACATCCAATGCACTGGTGGGCTCATCACAGATAATCAGTTTCGGTTCCAGCGCCAGGGCACGCGCGATACAAATGCGTTGACGCTGACCGCCAGAGAATTCATGCGGATAACGGTTGCGCATTGTTGCCGACAAGCCAACGTGCTCTAACAAGGTATCTACTTTTAGCCGCCGTTGTTGAACATTGCCACCGACACCTTGCGCGATCATGCCCTCTTCGATGATATCGCCAATCATCATGCGCGGATTCATGGATGAAAATGGATCCTGAAAGATAATCTGAAAATCACGCCGCCGCTGACGCAATCGCTCTCCGCTCAGTTGCGACAGATCCTCACCTTCAAACAACACATTACCTGCTGTCGCGCGATTTAGTTGCAGGATGGCCTTGCCGGCTGTCGTTTTGCCACAACCGGACTCCCCGACTAAGGCAAGCGTCTTGCCTCGGGCAATCTGTATATCGATACCATCAACGGCATACACATACCCTGCTGCCCGCTTGAACAAACCTTTGTGTATGCGGAAGTGGACCTTAAGCCCCTTAACATTGAGCAGAGTTTGTTCTGTAGACTCACTCTCACTTGGCCGGTGAAGCTGCGCCCCTTTATCTACTGAAATCTCAGGCCAGTCCGCCAACATCACAGCATCGGCACGATGACAGCGCACAACATGATCGCTTCCGATGTGATGCCATTCTGGCAACTGCTCACGACAAGGTGTCCAAGCATAATCACAACGTCCTTCAAAGCGGCAACCTTTAAACTGTTGTGATAAAGCAGGCACAGTCCCTTTGATTATCTCAAGCGCCTGATCCCGCTTTTGCATATCCGGCAACGAGTTAAACAGCTTGCGGCTATAGGGATGCTGTGGATTAGAGAAAAACTGCTCACGACTGGCCTGCTCGACGATGTGACCTGCATACATCACACCCACATGATCTGCCATTTCGGACACCACACCCAGATCATGGGTGATCAATAAAATCGCCATGCCAGTCTTTTGCTGCAATTCCTTTAAAAGCTCTAACACCTGCGCCTGGATGGTCACGTCCAGGGCCGTGGTGGGCTCATCTGCAATCAGCAGATCCGGCTCACCCGCCAATGCGATAGCGATCATGACTCGCTGTTTCATGCCACCGGAAAGCTGGTGTGGATACTCATCGATTCGACTCTCCGGCGCCGGGATGCCCACTGACGATAATAATTCCACAATCCGACTACGTGTAGCCTCGCCCCTCAAAACTTTATGGCGCAACAGGCTTTCACCAATCTGCTGTCCAACGGTTAAAACAGGGTTTAGCGAGGTCATCGGTTCTTGAAAGATCATAGCAATGCGGTTGCCGCGAACATTGCGCATACCGGATTCAGACAGATTGAGCAGATCTTCACCCTCAAGCAGAATCTCGCCTTCGACGATCTCCCCAGGTAGCGGCACCAGCCGCATAACAGAGAGCGAAGTCATGGACTTACCGCAACCTGACTCACCCAGCAGGGCAAAAGTCTCGCCGCGTTTAATATCGAAGCTAATACCGTCGACCACGCGTGCAGTCTGACTTTCCAGATCAAAGATGGTTTTCAGATTGCGAATGCTGAGCAAGGGCTCTGTCATTAATGACTAAACTCAACTCTGGGCACGGCGGCAAGCAGCTTCTGCGTATAGTCATGAGTAGGATTGCGACAAATGCGATCGGTCGGCCCCTGCTCGACGATGCGGCCATTGTGCATTACTGCCATTTCGTCGCTGACATATTCCACCACACCGATGTTATGGGTAATAAATAACAAAGTCAGGTCACGCTCTTTACGCAACTCCAACAGCATTTGCAAGATCTCAGCCTGCACCGACACATCCAGCGCGCTGGTGACTTCGTCGCACACAATAAACTTTGGATTCAATACCAATGCTCTGGCGATACCAATACGCTGACGCTGACCACCGGAAAATTCGTGCGGATAGCGCCAGACATAATCACCCTTGAGCTGCACCCGTTCCAATATCTGCTTGGCCAGTTCGAGGCGTTCTTCTTTCGATGCACCGATGCCATGCACCTTCATCGGTTCGGTAAGGGTAGCTGCGATGCTGAGGCGCGGGTTGAGTGAAGACATGGGATCCTGAAAGATAATCTGCATTTCGCGCCTTAAGGGTTGCAGCTCTTTGCGCTGCAGGGCTGTCAACTCACGGCCATCAAAATGCACCCTGCCCGCCGTGGGTTCAGTCAGGCGTAGGATCGCCCGCCCTAGTGTGCTCTTGCCGCAACCGGACTCGCCCACCAGCGCCAGGATCTGACCTGCCGGGATTTTCAGATCAATGCCGTCTACTGCTTTGACATGATCGACCGTGCGCCGCAACACGCCTTTCTTGATAGGAAAATAGACCTGCACCCCTTGCAGATCGAGCAAGGGTTTTGCTGCCTTGTTGTGTTCGGAATCGTGCGTGATGATTTCACGTGGCAGATTTTCTGGCAACGCCGCTAACAGTTTTTTGCTGTACTCATGTTGCGGATTGTTGATCAGTTGTTTGACTGGCCCGGATTCGACAATCTTGCCCAGTTTCATCACCGCCAGGCGATCGGCCATCTGCGACACTACGCCGAAGTCATGCGTAATAAATAGAATCGCTGTACCCTTGCGCTGTTGCAGCTCTTTCATCAGGCGCAGGATCTCGGCCTGCACCGTCACATCCAGGGCCGTGGTCGGTTCATCGGCAATCAACAGATCCGGTTCGCAGGCCATGGCCATGGCAATCATGACACGCTGGCGCTGACCACCGGAAAGGCGATGGGGATATTCGTCGATGCGCTCAGCGGCGTTGGGAATTTTCACTTGCTCCAGTGCGGCGATGGCGCGATCACGCGCGGCTGCATAACTCATTTCAGGATTATGCAATTGTAACGCTTCGATGATCTGGTCACCGATGGTGAAGACTGGGTTGAGCGAGGTCATGGGTTCCTGAAAAATCATGGCAATGCGCGAGCCGCGGATCATACGCGCCTTTCCCTCATCGACATTGATCATGTCGACCTGCTCTATTTTCTCGTCGTTGTGACGGTAGTCGAATAAGATACGACCACCCGGATGTTCGCTGATATCTTTGGGCAGCAACTGGATCACCGACAGCGCACTAATCGACTTGCCGCTACCCGACTCGCCTACCAGGCAGAAGGTCTCGCCCTTTTTGATTTCGAAACTGACGTCGTCCACCGCCTTAACGATTTCATCGCCGCTGCGCAAATAGGTTTTCAAACCTTCGACTTTAAGTAAGCTGCTCATACTCATCTCACTTGGCCGACTTCTTCAGGTGCGGGTCGATGGCGTCGCGCATCGATTCACCGATCAGGTTGTAGGCAAACACGGTGAGAAAGATCGCACCGCCTGGGAAGGCCGCCATCCACCAATTAAAGGTGGCCGCCTGCACGGCCTGGTTCAACATTTGCCCCCAGGAGGGATCGTCCACCAAACCCAGACCAAGAAAGCTTAAAGTTGCTTCGGCCAGAATCGCAGACGCAACACCAAACGATGCCGCTACTAGGACCGGCGCCATGCCATTGGGAAGGATATGACGAAACAGTATCGAATACAGCGGCAAGCCGCAGGCCACGGCTGACTGGACAAACTCCTGCTCGCGCAGGCGCAAAAACTCGGCACGGACAAAGCGAGCATAGCCGGTCCAGCCGGTGATACCGATGATGATCATCATGACGTAGAGATTACGGCCGAAAAAAGCGACAAAGGTAAGCAATAGAAACAGCACAGGGATCGCTTCGAAGATCTCTACCAGGCGCATGCCGATCATATCGTAGATACCGGAGAAAAATCCCATCAGGCCGCCGATGATGGTGCCAATGATCATGGCGATACCCGTGGCGACAAAACCAATACCCAGTGCAATTCTTGAGGCATGAATCATACGACTCATAACATCCGCACCGTTTTCATCGGTACCGAACCAGTGGCTGCGTTGTTGCGCTGCCATTGGCGCTTCAAGGCCGGTGTCGCCCTCGTCGCGCAGATAGTCCTTGGCTGAATAGGGAATCGGCGCATAGATCACCCAGTCATAGGCGCCGGTCTGTTGATTTTCACGGTACTGCTCGTAGATGCTCAACTGCGGTGGTGTAATCACGGCATTACAGAAGATGCCTGCCACAATCGAAACCATAATCACAATGCCAAACTTGGTGCGGAAACTAATGTTGAAAAAATAGAGCGCAACTGCTGTTAAAAAGATAACCAATAAGGTCACGTCCGCCGCTGTCAGATAACGCAACAACGGACTACTAACTTCCCCATGCTCGCTTAACAACACGGGATGGCTATTGGCCAGGAAAGGCGCAAATACTGCTACCACAACCAGCAAACCAATCCAGAACAACCCCACGCGCGCACCCCATTGCATGAACACTTCGCGCAACACCTGGGCGGCATAACTACGCTGCTTGCGCTGCGTCGGTTTAGTCATTTCACTCATAACTCACCCGCGGGTCGGCAATGGCATAACAGATATCGGCAAGAAGATAACCGGCCAGGGATAACAGCGTGCCGATCAGGGTAATGGATAACACCAGTTCGCGGTCGCGGGTCTGCACCGCCTCCACCGCCAACTTGCCCATGCCATCGATACTGAACAACGCCTCAACGATGATGGAACCGCCCAGCAGGCTGGGCAACAGCCCAGCGGCCACGGTGATCAATGGCAACAGACTGTTGCGAAACACATGTCGCCAAAGCACCTGTTGTTCCGGCACGCCTTTGGCGCGGGCGGTACGAGCGTAATCCGATAACAGATTTTCTAGCACCGAGCTGCGTGTCAGTTTGGCCAGGAAGGCAAAACCGCCATACGAGAGGCACAACACCGGCAATAGCAGATGCCAGATCCGGTCGAGCATAAAACCGCGTATAAATTCACCCTCCATGAAATAAAAACCGATTCCGGCACCGATACAAAAACCAACCATGGCCATCATGCTGATGCGAAAGGCCTTGTAATCGGTATACCCCATCAGGCCGCAGCAGAGTGCCAATAACAAAGCCAAAACCAGATAGGTCATCACACCCACTTCACCAGGTAGCGCGTTAGCCATCATCACACCCAATGCTATACCGAGCATCGCCATCACTGCGGTGCGCAGCCTTGGCCCCGCCTTGATGCTTAAGCTGATGAACAGCGCAACGGCAATTGCGATCGACACAAACAGCAACAGCACGTCGCTGAATGACAACCAGTGCGGCAGAAACTGCATGTCCAGCGCCTCGCGCCGGTTAAGCCCCGCGGTAGGAAACCAGCGCCAGTATTGATCGCTGGCAAAAAAACCGATCAACAACACACCGGCAAGCATGGTTGGCATGGACCACAAGGCCAACATCGAAACACCGGATCCAACATCAAAACTCTTACCCCGTTGTGTCGCCGCATGCACACCAATAGCAATGGCGATGATGTAGATCAAGGGAATGGAGACAACATTCAGCAACAGGGTGATGGGTAGGCGCTCTTCGATCAAATCCAACACCGGACGGCCGTAACGAAAGCTGGTACCGAAATCCGATCCTTTGGTGAGAGAGAACGCTTCGATATTATTTTCATCATCAAAGGTAAATCCGACCGGCGAGACATTGTTGAGCCAGCGCAGGTATTGCATCGGTGCCGGTTGGTCGAGACCATAGAGGTGGTTGTAATAATCCTCCATCGCTTTTTTCACTTCCGGTTCCAGATTCTGGCCTTCCACCAGACTCTGGGCGCTGATGCCACCGGGCGCCGCCGCCATCACGGAAAACACCACGATAGTGATGCCAATCAATGTCGGAAACATCAGCAACAGCCGGCGGATGATATAGGTATGCATCGTTGCTTAAGCCGTTACCTGTTATTTGGAATATTTGTGTTGATCCCCGGGCACGAAGATCTCCACCGGCACCATACCCATGTTCAGACCGAGATTGGTGATCTGCAGATTGTGGATGCGCTTGTCGATGAACACAAGCGACTCGCGCCGCATCAGGAAGGTATAGGGTTGATCTTCATACATGATGCGTTCGGCCTCCTGCCACAAGGGCATACGCTTGGCTTCATCGACACTGCCGCGCGCCTGTTCGATCAACTGATCCAGGCGTTCGTTTTTATAACCAACAAAGTTGTCACCGCCGGCGCCAATCTGCTTGCTGTGGAAGATCTGGTAGATGTCGGTCTCGACACCGCTGGTCCAGCCCAGGGTGATGGCGTCGAAATTGCGGTTATTGATCAGGTCCAGCATTACCGACCATTCGGTTGGTTTCGGAATCAGTGAAATGCCGGCGCGGGCATAGAGGTCTTTTAGAAACAGCACCATGCGGCGCGTGTCTTCATTATCCTGAAAAAAGACCAGTTCGAATTCAAACGGATTGCCGTCTGCATCTTCCAACACACCGTTTTTATCGCGGTCGGCAAAACCGGCCTCTTTCAACAACTGCTTGGCCTTGTCGACACTGAAACTGCGTGGTTCGAGCGCTTCATCGTGCTGTTTACTACGCGGGTTGAAGGGGCTGACTGCCGCTTCGGCATACCCCAGCATGATCTCGTCAATAACACGTTTACGATCGGTGAGATAGGTCATGGCCTGACGTACACGTTTGTCGGCAAAGCGGGTCGGTTTGCCATTGTTCTGCTGGTTCCAACCGATGTAGCTGTAACCTGCGGTTGGACTCATGTATTCGAAATTTTGGGTACGTTGTCTGAGCTCTTTGTCATCCAACAGGGTCTGGTATTCGCGTGGTCTTGCTCCATAACTATCAATCTCACCATTACGGAAGGTGGTGAGACGCGCGGCATCGTTCTGAATCACCTTCCACAGCAGTCGATCAAAGGATGGCTGCAGGCCCCAGTAACGCGGATTGCGCTGCAGTTCCACCAGGCCCTGATCCGGCGTCCAGCCTTTTGGATCAGCGAGACGATATGGGCCGGAACCAAGCAGCAACCCTTTTGACTGATTGAAGGTTTCGGGGTTTTTTAAATAAGGCTCATAAAAATGACGTGGCATGATGGCCATGCCACCCGCAAGGGCCAGGCTGTTGAAGTAAGGTTCTTTAAATTTGAAAACAACTTCGTATTTTGCGGTCGCCGTTATGCTTTCGATCTTGTCCAACACTGCCCGCTCGCGTGGCGCGGCGATGGCCGGGTTCTGAATGAACTCAAACGTGAAGACCAAATCATCGGCCTCAAGCGGTTCACCGTCAGAGAACTTCACATCTTCGCGCAGTTGAAAGGTAAAGGTTAGACCGTCTTCACTCACCTGCCAGTCACGCGCAACCAGGCCCAGCCATTCGAGTGTTTCGGGTTCGCGTGTCAGTAATGATTCCTGCACATAGGATTGAACCTCTGCTGCATAGGCGTCGCTGGATACCAGCGGTGTGATCGTTTTCAAGCCTGTACCAAACGAGCTCACCAGCCAATCACCGCGCTGGTAGCCCGGCATGCCAGCGGCGGCTTGCGCGCGCTTGAAGGCGGGGGTGGCATCCGCCATTTCACCACCCTGCGCTGATGTTGAAACCACACTACCATTGCGGATGCGTTGATCCAGGCCGTTCACCAGTCCGCGTATAGAGCGGATATCCTCGGCCTGCTCCTGCATTACGCCCTGCATCTTAGCCATCTCGGCCCATTGGCGATCAACCATGTACATGGCGAGCAGCAAAGTGACAAACAAAAGGGAGAGAAAAGCGAATAAGAAAAAATCTTTAAAGGTGAAGCGTTTTTCCATGTGGATTCCGATTCCGCAATGAGTTTTAAGCTGTATTTTTTCGATGGTACACTATTTTTATATGCCTCCGCGTACGAGTATTTAGGATAGCGAGCTTGACAATGCCAAGGCAAGTCAGGATGAGCAGATACCCCTTCCACTTAGGGGCGAATTTAGGTACCTTATTGGCTTATGTATTCGGTGCCTATTTCGGCTGTCAGCCAGTCATACAACCACTTATTTAACTCGCAAGGTGAACTATGGGATTTCTAGAAGGGAAACGAGCATTAATCGTCGGTCTAGCCAGCAATCGTTCAATTGCCTGGGGCTGTGCGCAAGCGATGAAAAATCAGGGCGCGGAACTTGCCTTCACTTATCAGAATGACAAGCTGCAATCCCGTGTTGAAAAGATGGCAGCCGAAGTCGACTCAGATATCACTCTTCCCTGTGACGTGAGCAGCGATGAGGACATTGAACGCGTCTTTGAGCGCTTGGATGACTACTGGAATCATGTCGACATCATCATTCACTCCGTCGCCTATGCCCCGCGTGAGGCGCTTGAAGGTGACTATCTTGATGCAGTCACACGTGAAAGTTTCAACATTGCCCACGAAATAAGTTCCTACAGTTTTGCCGCCCTGGCCAAGGCTGGGCGCAATATGATGGAAGGCCGCGACGGCGCCCTGCTCACCATGAGCTATCTCGGCGCTGAACGCGCCATGCCTAACTACAACGTCATGGGCCTGGCCAAGGCCAGCCTGGAAGCCAATGTGCGTTATATGGCAGAGAGCCTGGGGCCGGACGGCATCCGTGTTAATGGCATCTCCGCCGGTCCGATTAAGACCTTGGCAGCTGCCGGCATCAGCGATTTTCGTAAGATGCTGAGTCATGTCGAGCAATATGCCCCACTGCGCCGCAACATCACCATTGAGGATGTAGGCAATGCAGCTGCCTTCCTGTGCTCAGACCTGGCCGCAGGCATTACTGGTGAAATCACCTATGTGGATTCCGGCTTCAACATCGTTGGTATGGGGATGGAAGTCTAGTTAAGCCAAATTTATTAAATAAAAAAGGCGGGCCATTTATTGGCCCGCCTTTTTTATTTGGAAAATAACATCATCACGAGTTAGATTTTAGCTGTGCTTCTTCCTCATCTGTGGTCAGAACACGCGCCTCCCCTTCCAACCGGGCAATAATCACAGCACCGCAGGAGTCACTGAAGACATTAACACTGGTGCGACACATATCAAGAACACGATCAACGGCCAGAATCAAACCAAGCCCCTCTAAAGGCAACCCAATCGCGGCTAAGATAATGGAGATCGCTACAAGGCTGGCAGAGGGGATGCCGGCAACGCCAATCGAGGTCAACAAAGCGACCACCACAATTAAAAACTGCTGTGCAAAGCTTAATTCCAAACCATAAGCTTGGGCAATGAAAATAGCGGCGACACATTCATACAGGGCGGTGCCATCCATGTTGATGGTTGCCCCCAAAGGAAGTACAAAACTGCTGGTGCGGTTGGAGACCTTGGCGTTCTTTTCTACACACTCAAGAGTCAGGGGCAATGTGGCAGAAGACGAAGCGGTGGAAAAGGCCGTCAACAGGGCCGGGGCCATGGCACGGTACATGCGTAATGGATTGACGCCGCCGACAAAGCGTAGCAGCAGCGGCAACGTTACCAAAAAATGAAAACCCAGGGCAGATACCACTGCAACAACAAACCAGGCTAGAGGCTCAAATGCGGAAAAGCCAGTACTGGCAACCACCTTAGCCACCAGAGCGAAGACACCGATGGGAGCAAACTTCATTACCCAGTCGGTAATCATCATCATGACTTCAAACACGCCCTCCCAGAAGGTATGCATTGTTGAAGCATAGCTATGAGAAACTCGTGTCATGAAATAGCCAAACAGCAGGCTGAAAAAAATCAGACCTAGCATCTGGCCATCGGCGGCAGCGGAGACAATGTTGGTAGGGACCATGCGCAAAAATATTTCTGCAATGTCACCGGCACCTCTTCCCTCCACTTTTTCAGCCAGGGCTGAAGTGTCTTCTGTCAGACCAATCATATCCTTAGCAGGCTGGCCATCAATAATTCCAGGCTGCATGGCATTGACCATCAGCAAACCAATCAGGATTGCAAATAATGAGGTGGTGGCATAATACAGTAGCGTTTTGCCACCAAGCCGTCCTAGATCGCCACCGGAACCGATGCCTGCAATACCAACGATGATTGATGACACAATCAGAGGCACAATCAGCATCTTCAGGGCATTTAGGAACAGCGTGCCAATGAAGGCAAAGATATCGTAAAAGGTAACGCCAAAGATGGCAGCATCAGTACCGGTGATACTACCGACAATGGTAGCCAAGACCAGAGCGATAAGAATTTGCCAATGCAGCTTTAACTTCATTTGCTTGCTTCCCTCTTCAGAACGAGCTCGAAACGAAGAATTACGAATTAAAGGTTTTCAGGATACTCCTGAATTTCCGCTGTCAGACGCATATCATGCATCGCACCCATCAATTCATTTGTTCCGTAGTAGCGTTCACGCTGTGTTTTGATCTGCTCAACTTGGCTTTCCTGGGCGGTCTCTGCAGCATCTCCATCAACAATACTGAACACCCCAACAACAGAAAAATCACCTGAATCTATGGTCAGACCATCAAAGGACGGTTGATTGTCATCGGGAGCTGGAATGCGAAAAGCTTTTTGTACAACCGCCTGATCAATCTCAAGAGCATTGCGCTTAATTGGATCGGGATGAGACCATTCCAGTTCACGCTCTTTTGCGATTGACTCAATATCAGCATTCTCTGCCAACAGCGCCAGAATCTCATTACCTTCGTCTTCAGCCTTTGCCTGCGCCTGCTCTTGACGCAACTTTTCGATAATCCGTTGCTGTACTTCTTCGAAAGGTCGAATGGCAGATTCCTGATGCTCACTTACACGTATTACTACAACGCGATCATCACCCAGTTCCAATGGCTGGCTATTATTGCCTTCAAGCAACACCTCTTCAGAAAATGCCGTCGACCGAACATCCTTGTTGGTGGAAATATCTGCGCCGATATCACGGGTAAACAGTGGGCTTGTCTTAATTTTCAGCCCTAATTCCTGAGCTGCAATTTCCAGAGTATCCGGATTTTCAAATGTTAGGTTGGCAAGCACTTCGCCTTGCTCGAAAAACCTATCTTCTGCCTGATGACGACGATACTCCTGTTCAAGCTGAGCGCGCACCTCGTCAAAACTTTTTACTTGTCCGGCTTTAATTTCATCAACCTTGATGAGATGAAAGCCATAGGCTGACTTGACCGGCTCACTCACCTCTCCCTTTGCCAAGGCAAACGCGGCATCGGCAAAAGCAGGATCCAAATCCATCATCATACTATGAGTCATATATCCCAGGTCACCACCGTCGTTGGCAGAACCGATGTCATCGGAGTGCTCGCGCGCCAATGTTTCAAACGAAGTACCATCGGCAATCTGCTGACGAATAGACTCAGTTTTTTGCTGTGCAGTGGTCAGTGCTTCTTCGTTCGCATCGCCAGCCACTTCGATCATAATTTGGCGGGTACGGCGTTCTTCCGCCACACCGAAATCAGACTGGCGATCTTCGTATTGCTCTTGCAGTCTCTCCTCATCAATATCGACATCCTTAGCCAAGTCAGCAATATTCAGTTCGAGGTATTGGATGCTGACCTTCTCCTCTGTGGAAAAACGAGCAGCATTGCTGTCATAGTAGGATCGAGCCTGTTCGTCAGTTACATTCACTTGCTCAAGATACTTCTTAGCAGGAATAATAAGGAAACCCATATCACGTCGCTGCTCCTGCAGCTTTAACAATGCATTGCGTTCCTGTTCTGTGCTCCAACTTGTCGAGACCAGAGACATACGGTATTGCTGCAGAATCACGTCTCGTCGCAGCATGTCTTCAAACATGCCGGGGGACATGCCATTCTGGGCAAGGCGTTGTTTGTACAAATCAGAGTCAAACTGGCCGTTAGACTGGAATATGTCATAAGACTGGACGCGTTGTGCCAACAAGGCATCGCTGACTCGATACCCTACATCCTGCGCTTTCTGAAGAATCAATGATTCTTCTTCCAGCCGCCTTAAAACATTTTGCTTGAGTTCATTTTCTTCAGGCAAAAACTGACTTACATCTATATCGCTAAAAACTCTTTGAAGTTCCGCAATTCTCTGTTGCTGTAAATTGCGCTCTTGTGCCAGCGCACGTTGAAATTGGTTTGAGCTAATCTTTTCACCATTCACCCTGGCCACAGGCACATCAGGATCAGGTCTAAAAAAACCATCCCAGACCACCGTGGTCAATCCGATGATCAACATGGCTACGATGGCAAATGCAATCCAACCTTGGGCTTTTTCACGAATATGTTGCAGCATGATTATCTTTGAGTTTCTTCCGCTGAAAATGATTATGGCATGATAAATAAAAAGGGCGCAGGCTGTAACAGCGCTGCACCCTTTTTTGACTGTTGGCGGAGTGGACGGGACTCGAACCCGCGACCCCCGGCGTGACAGGCCGGTATTCTAACCAACTGAACTACCACTCCACGCGTAAACTTTTATAAAAGTCTGGTGGGTGCTGAGGGACTTGAACCCCCGACATTCGCCTTGTAAGGGCGACGCTCTCCCAACTGAGCTAAGCACCCTAATCGAAAGAGCGGCTAGTTTACAGCATCTTTTAGGGCTTTTCCAGCCTTAAATGCAGGAACTTTTGCTGCGGCAATTTGAATTGTTTCACCTGTTTGTGGGTTACGACCACTGCGGGCGGCACGCTCACGAACAGTAAAAGTACCAAAGCCGATCAGTGAAACATCATCCTGCTTTTGCATAGCACCTGTAATGGTACTTACGATGGCATCAACAGCACGACCAGCATCGGCTTTGCTCATGTCTGCTTGTTCGGCAACTGCTTCAATCAATTCTGCTTTATTCACTACGATAACTCCTCTATATAATTATTATCTACACGTTAACTTAAACACGCAACGTATAGACCTGGAAACTCTCTTAACGACCCGGTCTACCGCTCCATACTCAAGGGTAATAACATCCTCTTTGCGCAGAAAACTTTTGACGCAAATCCAAACTCTTGAAGGTATGGCAGAATCAGGTGTGTTTATTTTCTATAATATTTCTCAACCGGCACATAGCATCGGATGAGTAGAGCGGATTTTATACTTTTGTACTCACCGAATGTCAAGTGCAAGACGCACCCAAGACCATAATTTTAGTGATGCCTGACACGATCCTGCTTGGCTTTCTTTGTTTTTGAAACCACCTTAGCATCAGTATCAACAGACGCTTCTTTACCAGAGGCTCCCATCGCTTCTGGCATGTGCTGCAATGCAACCTCTAATACTTCGTCTATCCATTTTACCGGGCATATATCAAGTTGATCCTTAATATTTTTTGGAATGTCAGCCAGGTCTCTTTCGTTCTCCTGTGGAATTAATACGGTTTTTATACCACCGCGATGTGCTGCCAATAATTTTTCTTTCAAACCGCCAATCGGTAATACCTCACCTCGCAGGGTAATCTCACCCGTCATGGCAACAGTCGCTTTAACGGGAATGTTGGTCAACACCGACACAAGCGTAGTACACATTCCAACACCGGCACTGGGACCGTCTTTCGGAATCGCACCCTCGGGAACATGTATATGGATATCATTTTTCTGATAAAAATCTTCATCAAGACCAAATATATCCGCTCGACTTCTAACCACGGTCATTGCCGCTTGAACCGATTCTTGCATAACATCGCCAAGCTGACCTGTGATGGTTAACTTGCCCTTGCCAGGAACAATGGCTGCCTCAATGGTCAATAAGTCTCCGCCGACCTCTGTCCACGCCAGCCCTGTTACCTGACCGACCTGATCATTTTGTTCGGCCTCACCAAAACGGAAGCGTTTAACACCAAGATATTTTTCAATGTTGCGTGGCGTAATCGAAATCTTCTTTTTGGTTTTTTGTTTGCCTTGCAAAAGTAAAATATTCTTGACGACCTTGCGACAGATCTTGGAAATTTCCCTTTCAAGACTCCGCACACCAGCCTCTCGGCTGTAATAACGAATCACATCCCTGATGGCTCCTTCACTGATAGCCACTTCGCTCGGATCGAGACCATTTGCATCAACCTGTTTTGGCACGAGATAGCGTAGCGCGATATTAACCTTTTCATCCTCGGTGTATCCTGCAAGGCGGATAACTTCCATACGATCGAGCAAAGGACCGGGAATATTCAGACTGTTTGCCGTGGCAACGAACATGACATCGGAAAGATCATAATCAACTTCCATGTAGTGATCGTTGAAACTGTTGTTTTGCTCAGGGTCCAAAACCTCCAACATCGCCGAGGATGGATCACCACGGAAATCCATGGACATTTTGTCAATCTCATCCAGGAGGAACAGTGGATTTCGAACGCCGACCTTGGACATATTCTGGATGATCTTACCCGGCATAGAACCAATGTAGGTACGACGGTGACCGCGTATTTCAGCTTCATCGCGCACACCACCAAGCGACATGCGCACAAATTCACGCCCTGTTGCACGCGCAATTGAACGACCTAATGATGTTTTTCCAACCCCTGGCGGCCCAACTAAACATAACACTGGGCCTTTAAGCTTGTTGACCCGCTGTTGCACAGCAAGATATTCAAGAATACGTTCTTTGACCTTTTCCAGACCGTAATGATCTTCTTCCAATACTGCTTCTGCCTTAGCTAAATCATTACGAATTTTGCTACGTTTCTTCCAGGGCACATTGACCATCCAGTCAATGTAATTGCGCACCACAGTTGCTTCGGCAGACATAGGCGACATCATCTTGAGTTTGTTCAGCTCAGACTTGGCCTTGGTCTTGGCTTCTTTCGACATGCCAGCCTTTTCGATCTTGCCCGAATATTCCTCGAGCTCATTCGGGGCTTCGTCCATGTCGCCCAACTCTTTCTGAATCGCCTTCATCTGTTCATTCAGATAGTATTCTCGTTGACTCTTTTCCATTTGGCGTTTCACGCGGCCACGAATTCGCTTTTCTACCTGAAGCAGATCAATCTCGGACTCGAGCAAGCTCATCATTCTTTCAAGACGATCACGAACACTAATCTCCTCAAGCACACTTTGTTTTTCCTCTATTTTGAGTGACATGTGTGCGGCAATGGTGTCGACCAATCGGCCACCATCATCAATACCGGACAGAGAAGAAAGTATTTCAGGTGGCACTTTGTTATTGAGCTTTACATACTGATCAAACTGGTTCATCAACGAACGCACCAGCACATCTGACTCACGTTCATCGAGCGATTCAGACTTAAGCACTTCTACACGAGCGGTAAAATATTCCTGGCCTGGAGTATATTCACGTAATTGTGCGCGTTCCATTCCCTCGACTAGGACTTTGATAGTGCCGTCAGGCAGCTTAAGCAATTGCAGAATATTGGATAACGTTCCAATGGTATAAATATCATCGGGTTGCGGATCATCGAGTGAGGCACTTTGCTGAGCCACCAGCAATATCTGCTTATTCTGCTCCATAGCGGCTTCAAGTGCCTTAATCGATTTTTCCCTGCCAACAAACAATGGAATAACCATATGCGGATAAACAACCACATCACGCAAGGGCAACACAGGCAACAGTTTGCTTACAATCAGCGTGTCCTTTTCTTGGTCATTCGAACTCATATTAAAACCTCAACCACAAATCTTCAGGCGAAAAAAGAGGACATCATATGTCCAGAACAAAGGGAGCCTTCATATCCTCTCTAAGATACGCTCCCTAGTGAATGTTATATGAAACTACTATGGTGGCCGGGCTTGAGAAAATCAAGCCCGGATAGGTAGAATTATGTTAACTATCTTTGCTGGCAACCTTGCCCTGCTGATCACCCTGATCATACATTAGCAAAGGCTCTGAAGTATGATTGATCACACCTTCATCGATGACCACCTTGGCGACGTCATCCATTGACGGAAGGTCATACATTGTGTCCAGCAAGGCATTCTCGAGAATGGAACGAAGCCCACGCGCACCGGTTTTACGCTCCATTGCTTTGCGAGCGACTGCACGAAGTGCATCTTCACGAAACTCAACTTCACAGCCCTCCATCTCAAACAGCTTCGCATATTGTTTGGTAATGGCGTTTTTCGGCTCGGTCAAAATACAAATCAGAGAATCCTCATCTAACTCTTCTAACGTGGCGACCACAGGCAAACGACCAACAAATTCAGGAATCAGACCATATTTGACAAGATCCTCAGGCTCAACAGAGTGAAGCACTTCACTGAAACTCTTTTTGTCATCCTTACTCTTTACTTCTGCAGAGAACCCAATTCCACCTTTCTCTGAACGATCACGAATTACGCGATCAAGGCCGGCAAAGGCTCCGCCACAGATAAAGAGAATGTTAGAGGTGTCTACCTGCAAAAATTCCTGCTGAGGATGTTTGCGGCCTCCCTGAGGCGGCACAGATGCAACCGTTCCTTCAATTAGCTTGAGCAATGCCTGCTGTACACCTTCGCCCGAAACATCGCGTGTAATGGAAGGATTATCAGATTTACGTGAAATCTTATCTATTTCATCGATATAGACAATGCCAGTCTGGGCTTTGTCTACATCGTAATCACATTTCTGCAGCAGTTTCTGAATGATATTCTCAACATCTTCACCCACATAACCTGCTTCTGTCAGTGTGGTGGCATCGGCAATAGTAAATGGCACATCAAGCAAACGTGCCAGGGTTTCGGCCAATAGCGTTTTACCACTCCCGGTAGGGCCAATCAGAAGAATATTGCTTTTAGCAAGCTCTACATCTTCTTTTTTCTGGCCAGCTTCTAGGCGCTTGTAATGGTTATATACAGCGACAGAAAGCACCTTCTTTGCCGGGGCTTGCCCGATAACATATTCATCCAGGATAGCGTTGATTTCACGCGGCACAGGTAATTTACTGTCTTTGCCGACAACACTTCCTTCCTGTAGCTCTTCGCGAATAATGTCATTACACAATTCCACGCATTCGTCACAGACAAACACTGATGGCCCGGCAATAAGCTTCCTGACCTCATGCTGACTTTTACCGCAAAATGAGCAATAAAGAAGTTTCTTGCTGTCTTCGCCAGTGCCGTTTTTATCGTCGCTCATACACCCACCTTATATGTGATCAACCATCCACAGATTAAAGCAAGAATTATTCCCGCCTCAGGCTGTTTAGCCTCGCTCATTCAAAACCTGGTCAATCAGGCCATACTCTGCTGCATCCTGCGCACTTAAAAAGTTATCTCGGTCCGTATCATTCTGGACAGTTTCAATTGACTGTCCAGTATGTTTGGCCAAAATCTTGTTCAAACGTTCCCTCACCGACAAAATTTCCTTGGCATGGATATCAATATCAGACGCCTGCCCCTGAAAACCACCTAGTGGCTGATGGATCATGACGCGTGAATGCGGGAGACAATAACGTTTTCCTGCCGCTCCACCCGCTAGCAATAATGCCCCCATACTTGCGGCCTGCCCCATGCACATGGTGCTGACATCAGGCTTGATGAACTGCATGGTGTCATAAATTGCCAAACCTGCTGTCACTACCCCACCTGGCGAGTTGATATATAAGTGGATATCTTTATCCGGGTTTTCTGATTCCAGAAACAACAACTGAGCCACTACAAGATTGGCCATATGATCCTCGACAGGACCCGTCAAAAATATGACCCTCTCCTTGAGTAAACGCGAAAAAATGTCATATGCACGCTCACCCCGGGCAGTTTGCTCAACCACCATCGGCACCAAACCAGATGCCAAGGTATCCATACCACTTCCTGTCAAAACACTATCGGCCATCGATATTTATCCCTTTACTGCAAAATAGAGCCCACATACCCAATCGCATGTTACACAAAATAAATTTAGACTCAAAAAAAGGGGCAACGCCCCTTTTCATTATTGAGCCTGCATAATGTCGTCAAAGGCTTTGCTAACATTCTCAGTCTTGATCTCGGATAACAGCCACTCAACGACCTGATCTTCCAAAACCAAGGCTTCCACACCGGAGAGCCGCGACTTATCCTGATAATACCAATTTAGCACAGCCTGAGGATCTTCATAGCTTTGGGCCATATCCTCAATACGAGCACGTACCTTATCGGCATTTGCCTGAAAACCTTTCTCACGAATCAGCTCACCAACCATCAGGCCAAGCGCAACGCGCCGACGAGCGCGATCTTCAAGCGCATGGCGAATCTCATCAGTCACTTCCTGCTCACCCTGCATGCCCATGCTTTGACGGGCTTGACTGGCCATTTGTGTAATCTCGTCTTCAACTAGAGCAGAGGGCAGGTCAATCGGGTTCGCCTCAAGCAGCTTGTCCAAGGCCTGTTCTTTTACCAAGGCATCAATCTTCTGTTTCAGCTCGCGCTCCATGCTTTGGCGCACATCTTTGCGCAGGGTATCAACACCACCTTCTTCTGCACCCAATGCCTTGAGAAATTCCGGATCATCCAGTTCAGGAAGTTTTGGACCGTTAACCGCCTTCACAGTCACTTCGAATACCGCGGGCTTGCCAGCAAGCTCTTCACTCTGGTAGGTCTCGGGGAAGCTAACATTAACATCCCGGCTCTCACCCGCCTTCGCACCGATCAGCTGCTCTTCAAATCCTTCAATGAAGCGTTTCGTGCCTAATTCAAGCGGATAATCCTTGGCTTCACCACCTTCGAAGGCAACGTCATCAATCTTACCCAGAAAATCAATGACGACCTGGTCACCCTCTTCTGCTGCACGATCAACCTCTTCCCAACCTGCGCGTTGCTTGCGCAGCTTGTCGAGCATATTATCAATGTTGGCGTCAGACACTTCGACTACCGCCTTTTCAACCACCATGTCTGAAGGCACTTCAACCTTCACATCCGGATAAACCTCAAAGGTCGCTGTATATGCAAGCGCATCCGCTTTTGAGGCATCGGTTTCAATTTTTGGTGTACCGGCAGGGCGCAATTTTTCCTGTTCAAGCGCTTCATAAAAACTGCTGCGCACCAGATCAGATTCAACTTCCTGACGGACCTGTTGGCCATAGCGCTTTTGAATCACACTAAACGGGACTTTACCTGGACGAAAACCATCGATGCGAACTTTGCCCACCATCCCTTTAAGACGTTGCTGTACCTCTTGCTCGATTTTATCGGCGGGTACTTCAACAGTCATACTGCGCTCTAAACCTTCCGTCGATGTTACTGATACTTGCATAACTCTATTTCCTTAAGGACGCCTGGCGTCACTTGATTAAACATTGCGCTGATAGATTGCTCCATCACCGAAACCTTCACCACAGACCATTATGTCAGGAGAAAACAATATGGTGCGAAAGGAGAGACTCGAACTCTCACGGGTTACCCCACTGGAACCTAAATCCAGCGCGTCTACCAATTCCGCCACTTTCGCATCAGAAAAAAACAGGCCCAAGGCCAAGAATGGGGCCATTATACAGACACTTGGGTGCCACAGTCACCCCAGAAGTTGAATTTTTACAACTGCAGCTTTGGGCTAAGCCAAAGAAGTCATCTTAGCAACCGAACACAGCCTCGGCTGGCCCGGTTGGCCTGATAAACCGTCCAAATCCAAAGGCGAAACCCAGTCAGTGGACTTATCATGCTCCTGCCATTTTTATCACTAAACGCTTCTCCTCTCACGCCCACCACCAAGCGCATAGCTAATATTCCAATGACAAATATGAATTCAGAATTGTTTCGGATTCAAGTAAGTATATCTTCAAAAACTGGCAGGAAAGGGGAAAAATGGTGGGCCGTGAAGGACTCGAACCTTCGACCAAGTGATTAAGAGTCACCTGCTCTACCAACTGAGCTAACGGCCCCAACAGCCTAAGCCAAAGAAAATGGGGTGAACGATGGGGCTCGAACCCACGACAACCGGAATCACAATCCGGGGCTCTACCAACTGAGCTACGCTCACCATAACTTGCTTGCCTGTCGGCGAAATCTGGCGCGCCCGGCAGGACTCGAACCTGCTACCCTCGGCTTAGAAGGCCGATGCTCTATCCAGATGAGCTACGGGCGCATGGATCACGATTCTACCGCTGCAGCGACAATCAAACCACTCGCCAACCGAAAGTTAGAAAATGGTCGGGGTAGAGAGATTCGAACTCCCGACATCCTGCTCCCAAAGCAGGCGCGCTACCAGACTGCGCTATACCCCGATTCAACCACGCGATTGCCCGGTCTAAACCAGGCCGCGTTAAGGAGGGCAAATAATACTCGCGGCAATCCGCCTCGTCAATGCACAATCTGCAATGTTTTCAACAAACTTATAAATTTTCTGAACGAATCCCGCGCCAGGCAAGCAAAAATGCCAGACCACTTAACAAGGCCGCAAACATATACGTCTGAGTGGCACCAACACCGCTCCATAAATATCCACTTATCAAACTACCAAGCGCACCCCCAGCCCCAAAACTTAGACTGCTATACAACGCCTGTCCTCTGCCCTGGTGTCGGCCGGTAAAGATTTTATGGATCAGGTAAATGGCGACTGCGTGGTAAATACCAAAACTGGCGGCATGCAGAAGTTGAGCAAACAGCATCATCCCCAACCAATCGACAAACCAAGCAATCAAGATCCAGCGCAAGGTGGTTAGCCCAAGACTTACCAGTAGCAATGCCTTGGCACCGTAACGCGGCAACAGTCGGTGCATAACCAGAAACACACCAATCTCGGCCACCACACCAAGCGCCCAGAGTTGCCCAATCAAACTGCGACTGTATTCAGCCTCTTCCAGATAGATTGAATAAAAGGTGTAATAAGGTCCATGACTGGCTTGGAGCAGAAAACAAACCAGTAACACCACAATCACCTGAGGCCGGCGCAACACCTTCCAGATAGACGCCGAATGATGCTCTACCTTTAAACGCTTTTCCTGCGGCACCAACCAGGTGGACATGGCCAATCCAAACAAGAGCACCAGAATCGCCACAGGAATCGCCCCGGTGCCAACCGAATCCAACACCGGTCCCAGCGCCACCACCGCCACAATAAAACCCACCGAGCCCCACAAGCGAATACTGCTATATCGATGCACCTTCTCGCCCAGCATGCTCATAGTGCTGGCCTCAAACTGAGGCAAGGCGGCATTCCAGAAAAAACTGAACAGACACATCACTGCCGCCATCCACCAATATCCCTGTCCTAGAAACACGCCTGCAAAGGCAATCAGCGCCACCAACGTTGCCAGACGAATAATCTGTATCCGCCTGCCGGTCTGATCTGCAATCCAACCCCAAACGTTGGGGGCAACCACTTTTGTCGCCATGATCAGCGCCATCAGTTCGCCGATCTCGGCCGGACCAAAACCGAGCGACTTCAGATATAACGACCAATAAGGAACCAGCACCCCCAGGGATGCGAAGAAAAACAGATAGAAATTGGAAAAACGCCAGTAAGGCATTAACAGGTTGTTAAGCCTTGCCGGAGATTAAGACTGGCCCGCCGGAATAACCGGCGTCAGCGAATTCACATCAAAATTCTGCGCCCGGTGGCGCAACAGATGGTCCATCAACACCATCGCCAGCATCGCCTCGGCTATCGGCGTGGCGCGAATACCGACACAAGGATCATGCCGGCCGGTGGTCACCACTTCGACTGGTTCGCCGGCCAGATTCACACTCTGCCCTGGCAGGCGCAGGCTCGACGTCGGTTTCAATGCCATGCTGACCACAATGTCTTGCCCGGATGAAATGCCACCCAGCACACCGCCAGCGTTATTACTAAGAAATCCTTCAGGAGTAATTTCGTCGCGATGTTCAGTACCCTTTTGTTCGATGCAAGCAAACCCAGCACCGACCTCTACGCCCTTTACCGCATTGATGCTCATCATGGCATGGGCAATATCGGCCTCAAGACGATCAAAGATAGGCTCACCCAGCCCCGGCATCATGCCCGTTGCGACCACATTGATACGGGCACCGATGGAATTACCCTCTTTGCGCAAGGCATCCATGTAAGTCTCCATCTCGGCCACTTTGTCGGTATCTGGGCAAAAGAAGGGATTCTGTCCGACCTGATCCCAGTCCAGCTTTTCCGCCTTAATCGACCCCAGCTGGGCCAGATAGCCACGAATCTCGATGCCGCAGTTTTCCTTGAGATACTTCTTGGCGATAGCCCCTGCCGCCACCCGCATGGCGGTCTCACGTGCCGAAGAACGGCCACCACCACGATAATCGCGGACACCGTATTTTTGTTGATAGGTGTAATCGGCATGGCCAGGACGAAAGGTATTGGCAATATCGGAATAATCTTTCGAACGCTGGTCAGTATTGTGAATAATCAGGCCGATGGGTGTACCAGTGGTCTTGCCCTCGAATACACCAGAAAGGATTTGCACCTCATCCGCCTCACG
>CALZIQ010000033.1 GCA_945787735.1 uncultured Chromatiaceae bacterium
GAGATGTTTTACAACTATCGCATTACAAAATTTCCTAGTACAGAAGCACCCGGCATCAGTGTGTTTTACAAAAATTCTGACGGCCAAATTTTTCACACCTATTCCTGCTATGCGCGAGGGGTAGATATGTTAAATGGTGCTTATCATTACATGGACCTGGCGCCTCAAGGACGAGATGAACAAGACTTGCCATACACCATGGCATGGCTGCGTCGTCATGATCAATACGAGGATTAATTATCGGGAAAGGCTGTGCGCTTACAATTTCAGCACAGATGGCACTTGCCTCACCAGATCGTCGATTGAATGATGATCCGCCTTGGGTTGCAACTCTGCTGCGCTTGCCTTACCGGGCCTCGGCTCCAAAGCAAAGGTGTCAGCCATGAGGTGCAGGCGATATTCAGTGCCACAGGACGGGCAATGAATAATGTCGCCATCTTTTTTATCAGGGGTTACAGCAATGATCGGGCCACACATTTCACAGTGCAGCAAGGGTATATTTTCATCACTATGCAATAGAATCTCATCCAGGCCACCCTTTGTTGCCAATGCTGCAAAATGATCGACCAGCTCTGCGTCAAACTGTACGTCTTTTGCTGCTTGCAAACGCGCCAGCGCGGCAGTCTTACTCATTCCACGGCGATATGCGCGTGTGCTGGTCATGGCATCAAAGGCGTCGGCAATGGCGACAACTCTGGCACTGAGTGGCAACTCGCCCAGGGGTAACTGATCGGGATAACCACTGCCATCAAAGCGCTCATGGTGATACCGAATGGCATCATGCGCCACCGCAGATAAGGGGTGTTGCTGAATAATTTCAGCGCCGACAACTGTGTGTGTCTTCATCACATCAAATTCTTCAGGGCTCAAGGCGCTGGTTTTTCGTAGGATGTGATCCGGCACGCCCACCTTGCCCAGGTCATGTAAAAAACCACCGATGGTGATTTGCAGGATTTCATCCTTGCTTAGTCCCAGCCGTGTCGCCAAACGCTTTGCATATTGCGACACCCGCCACAAATGACCCCCGGTGTAAGGGTCTCGTGCCTCGACTACACCTCCCATCACCAGCAGGGTACGCAACATATCTTTGTTGATATCAATTTGCATGAATCTCTCCATTCACCCAAATATTCAATAAAAGCCGCACGATGGCGGATCGATTCTTTAGTGTCTTCCCTAAAATAGAGAAGTGTTGAGTGTGGTGAAAAATTTTTTGTTTATGTTGTTCTGCACCCAGCCCTTCATCCCCCCCCAAACACTGGAAGGAGGCGGAACAAAGTATCATCACTTTTCTTATTGTGGATTATTAGTATAGACATTTATCCAAGAAAAATGTCTATCTAAAATATGTGGCTTTTTTCGTTCATAAACAGAACCTTTTGATTAGCCGACTCAGTAACTCAACCGTGGGCTGAATACGATCCAGCGCTAAAAACTCGTCAGGTTGATGGGCCTGATCGATATCACCTGGACCAAGAATAATCGTCTCAATGCCCAGCTCGGTCAGGTAAGGCCCTTCGGTGCAAAAAGCCACAGCATGACTGCGGTGTCCACAATGTTTTTCAGCTACCTGGACGATCTCTGAATCGGCATGGGTATGCAGCGCCGGCGTGCCCTGACTTAGGGAAAACATTTGCCAGCGAATGGCACTGTGTTTGAAAAGCGTGTGCAGACGATCGCGTATCTCGCAGCGTAGATCATTCAGATCCATGCCGGGCAGCGCGCGCAAATCGAAATGGAGTTCGCACTGTTCACAAATACGGTTGGGATTGTCTCCACCCTGGATGTAACCGAGGTTGAGTGTTGGCACCGGGACGGCAAAACGATCGTCTTTGTATTTTGCCTGTAGCTGATCGCGCCACAACAACAGGTCGGCAATCACCAGATGCATCCCCTCAAGTGCATTCAGACCCAAGGCCGGGTTGCTAGAATGGCCACTGCGACCCGTTAAACGAATCGCTTCCATCATGATGCCCTTATGGGCATTCACTGGCTTTAACCCGGTCGGTTCTCCAATCACGGCATAACGCACATTCGGGCAGCCACGCTCGACCAGATGCAGAGCACCCTCCATAGAACTCTCTTCATCTGCGGTAGCGAGCAGGAATAAAGGCTGTTTTAACTGATGCGGCTGAAACTGCTTAATCGCTTCGATGGCCAGGGCGAAAAAGCTTTTCATGTCACAAATACCAAGACCATATAAACGGCTATCTCGCTCGCTTAGCTGAAACGGGTCATGATGCCAGCTGTGTTGGTCATAAGGAACAGTGTCGGTATGCCCGGCGAACATTAGTCCCTGGCTAATTTCATTTACCTCGCCATAACTGGCCAGCAGATTGGCCTTGTCTGGCTGTTTTGGCAGCGGTGTCACTTCGACCTGAAAACCGAGGTCATTCAGCCAGTTGGCCAGCAGGTCGACCACCGCACGATTGCTTATATCGAATTCTGGGCTGACACTGCTCATCGATGGTGTGGCGATAAGCTGTTGCAGCATGGTATTGATGGTCAGATATTTAAGGCTCATGTGCTTGGCAAAATTCCTTTCAAAAGCTGACTATACTTGCATGCAAGGTAATCTACCCCGTCAAGACCGGAAATCAAAATATTGGTTTTACGCTTCTTTACAATCACCTCATAATGGTCCATGTAATATTATAGAATGGTAAGTTTTCTTAATTGAGATGAAGATGAAATCTATAAACGCACCGTTTGTTCGTCTGTTCTCATGGCTCTTCATGCTTGGAATAGCTATTTTACTATCCGCCTGTGGCGGCGGGGCGTCAGACAGCACACCAGCACAGGCGCCAAGTCTGGATGGCATACAGATCCTCGTTGAAGAGACAAATCTTATCGCCGGTTTGCAAACACAAGCCTATGTTGTGGCGCTCTTTTCAGACAACAGCAGCGTTGACCTGAGTGACGAGGCACAGTGGTTTTCGTTTGACTCGAATGTCGCCAGTATCGATGCCAACGGTTTGATCACGTCACTGCAAGCCGGCAGCACCGTTATTTCCGCTGTTGTTGAGAATAAAACCGCTTCGATCCCAGTCAGTGTCGAGGCAGGGCAGTTACTCGCAATCGATGTCATCCCTGACGACACTGAACTAGCTGCGGGCGTGCAACATCAGTTCAGCGCCGAAGGGCAATACACTAATGGCGAAACCATTCTTCACTTTGACATCACCGATCAAGTGACCTGGTCCAGCAGTAATGCAGATAAAGTCAGCATATCAAATGCCAGCGACAACAAAGGACTGGCAACAGCGCTGGAAAGTGGATCAGTCGATATCAGTGCCACACTGAATGGCATTAGCGGCAGCACCCAGGCACTTGTCAGTAACCTCAGCCTGACACGTATTGAGATCAGCGCCAGGCAAATAGCTATACCGGCAGGAACTCAATTGGCCTTACAGGCAACGGGAATCTTTTCCGACAACAGTCAGTTCGACCTATCTAAACAGGCGAGCTGGCAGTCGTCCAATCAAGCCATCGCCAGTATCAATGCGGCGGGGATGCTCACGGCCGTTTCAGTTGGCACAGTCACGATTTCAGCAAACCACCAGGGCCAAAGCGCAACACTTGAAATCAGCATCAGCGACGCCATCCTAACTAACATTGAAATTTCACCCGCCCAGCTAAGCCTGATACAAGGCGAGCGCGCACAATTGTTTGCCACCGCGATCTATTCTGATGGTTCCAGCCTGGATGTAACCCCGCAGGCAACCTGGCGCTCAGATACAACAACAGTAGCAAGTATCGGCAACACCGTCGCCAATCGCGGTGAGATGACAGCCGTTGCGCTAGGCAGCAGCATGATCAGCGCTCACTTCGGTGGACAATCGCAACAAACCACTGTCATGGTCTCTGAGCGTTCTCTACTTAGTCTTGAGATCACACCATCAAACTCCAAGATTGCAGCGGGCACACAACTTGGTTTCAGCCTTACGGGTCACTACGATGACGGCACCACCCGCGACCTGAGCAACATCGCCAACTGGTCCAGCAACAACAAAAGTATTGCCAAAAAACAGGATGACGCAGGTATTTTCAAGGCCATCGCACCCGGCAGCGCACAGATCACTGCAACGCTTGAAGGACATAGTGCATTTACCGTATTAACTGTCAGCACGGCCACGCTAACAAGCATCAGTCTGTCGCCCACAAATATCAGCATTGCCAATGGCTTTAACACCCAAATTAGCGCAACCGGACACTTCTCGGATAGCAGCAGCCAAGACATCAGCGACAGCGTGGTCTGGCAAAGTAGTGATGCGAGTGTGGCTACCGTCAGCAATGTAGCTGATTCCAGCGGTGTGCTTAGCACCATGGCTATGGGTAGTGTCAGTATCAGCGCCACCTTTTTGGGCATCAGCCAAAGCACGGGCGTGACCGTCACTGATGCCGAGCTAAGCAGCATATCGATACAGACGCAAATCAATGAAATGAATGTCGGCACAGGCCAGATACTCAAAGCGACGGGGCATTATTCAGACAACAGCGCGCTCGACATCAGTGACCGGGTAACATGGTCCAGCTCAAACAACAGTGTTGCCACTATCAGTAATGCCGAATTGGATAAGGGCCGCGTGACCGCACTTGGCAGTGGCAGTGCCAACATCTCCGCCTCACTCGGCGCCATTAGCAACAGTGCGAGCTTGACGATCAACAATGATCCCAACGCACCTGTTTCACTTAGCATTACATCAACGGCTAATGCAATCCTGAATAACGGCAGTGATAGCACCACTATCACCGTTACCCTAAAACCTGCCGACATCAATGGTAGCATCGCCGACAATACCGCCATCAACATCGAAATCAATGAGGGTGGAAACAACAGCACTCAAATAATCCAGACTAGCAATGGCAGTGCTAGTTTCGATCTCAGCTCAACTTATTCCGGTGTTATCGAGATCGAGGCCACTGTAGCAAACAGTAACGTCAACGGCAGTGGTTATATCTTCACTACCAATACCTTCAGCAATGTCGCCGTCGGCGCCGAACTCAAGCACACCTTGTACGAAGGCACTACACTGAAAGCGGGTAGTTGGTTTGCACTGATTGTTCAAAATCTGTCTAGCCGCAGCTTCATAGTAAATCAATACCAGATCAACAATGGATTAGAAAATGAAATTTATCCTGGTTCTGAAATCAATAACGGTAAACTCAATGACGGTGATATATATGTGATCATTGTAACGTTTGAAAATGATCAAACGGATAATGGCGTCAACAGTGAACTAAGCCTTACCGATGAATCGACTGGAGAACAGTTCAGCATTTTTAAAACATTCACCACGCCATGATTGAAGTCTTTATTTCATCACTACCTGCTGCGATGTCCTGATTACATGCGCTGCCTGGGCTGGCAGGAAGTATTGGTAGATTGGTGCAGAATGATGTGGATTGTTTAGATCGTAGTTCAAACCATAGAGGGAAAAATATTCCTTTGCTGCTTTGCGACTTAATTCACGCCTTGATACCAACTCCAGCAATTTAGCATTTTCGATAGTCTTTTCCAGTTGAGATCCATACGCGCTGATCTCCGCCTTTAAATCTTTAGGTATGTCGAAATTTTTTTCCGGCTGGGTGAAAACCTGCAATAATAAACCCTTGGTGTAGTGGCCCGTTGGTGTGAGTATATTTATGCCTTCCTTTTCCAATGCAGCCATCACATCATCCAAGGGCACTGCCATGCGCATACCATTCTTTAACATGGTTGCGCGAATACCCAAATGATGGGCGGTATAACCATACACTCGATTCCAATGCTGAATAATTTGCTCGGGCACATCGGCATCGGATTGATCAACAAAGATTCTCAGCACCTGGCCATTTTTTAGAATTTTGTAGACTGGATACGCGTTCCAGCCATCAGGAAATTGATAATAAGCCTCTGAGGAAAACTGAGTGGAAACGTAAGCATGCTTGTCTTTCAACAGTGTCGACACCCGTTCAGCATCCTTGTTTTTCTGTGATCCGCAGCGTATCGCCATATGATCGAAGACCACATCCCAACCATAGTCAGGTGCAATTTCAAGAAGCTTCAAATCGGCATGGCTATATAAAAAAGATTCGACCGATTTCACCGCACAATAGATATCAAGGTGTTTTACCCACTCGGCGATCAATATCGCCTGCTTATCTGTCAGAGCCGAATTTGCCTTCACCAACACTGCCGCCATAAAATCATCAGCGTAACCTGAAAGATTATGTGTCGCACCAGGCAAATCGATTTCAAAGGGTACACTTTGCTTTGCATGCTGATATGCCGATAATAATTTAGAGACACTGCTAACACCATCAAAAAATGGCATGGCTGTGACCTCTTCTGGACTGGCTGCAAACGGTGTCATATCCAGTAAAAAAATCTGTGATTCATTGCCTTGCACATGAACCAGCTGACTTTTTTCACTGTCTGATTTAAAACTGGTTTCAGTTTCAACAAGTTGACTGGCCAGTGAAACTGCAAAGCGGGAATAAGGATCTGAAGACATAGTGGCCTCCTGAATCATGAGTTGCCACGCAGGATGCGCAGCAAAAGTCTATAACAGTATATCGGCCAAAACGAGGTAGCGTTTATGAAGCGTCAAGTATTGCTCTTGGGATCCGGAAAAATTGGCTCACTAATCACCTGTATGCTGGCAGAGTCTGGCGACTATGATGTCCACGTCGGCAGTCTCAATACCGATGCTGCACAAAAGCTGTGTCAGGAAACCGGCTTGTGTGATGTCAACGCCTTTCTGCTCGATGCCCGCGATGAACAATCTTTGAGCGAGGCGATGCAAAAGCATAAATTTGATGCCGTCATCTCCGGCTTACCCTATTACTGCAATCCTCTGGTTGCAGATCTTGCCGCTCGCTATGACCTTAATTACTTTGACCTCACCGAGGACGTGGAAGTTACACGCCATGTACACAAAATTAGTGCTGGAAAACAAAATGTCTTTATGCCGCAATGCGGTCTGGCTCCTGGATTTATCAGTATCGCTGCCAATGAATTGATGCAACATTTTGATGAGCTGGATATGGTCAAGATGCGCGTTGGTGCTTTACCGGTCAATCCCAGTAATGTATTGAAGTATTCACTTACCTGGTCCACCGATGGTTTGATTAATGAATACGGCAATATTTGTTACGGCATTGAAGAAGCAGAGATGGTGGCACTGCAACCGCTCGAAGGTTACGAAACCATCACGCTTGATGGCATTCTTTATGAAGCCTTTAACACTTCAGGTGGCTTGGGCACATTGGCCGAAACTTATGACGGTAAGATTCGCAGCATGAATTACAAAACCATGCGCTATCCCGGTCATTGCGATGAGATCAAACTCTTGATGAATGATCTGCGCTTGAATGATGATCGCGACACACTGAAACGTATCCTTGAAAATGCCATTCCCAAAACACTGCAGGATGTTGTGTTGATCTATGTTGCCGTCGCCGGTCGCATCAATGGCGAGTTGATGGAAGAAAATTATGTCAAAAAAGTCTATCCTCAAGACATCGCCGGAAAACGCTGGTCCTCGATTCAGGTCACTACCGCCGCGGGTATTTGTAGTGCAATGGATATCGTGCTGAATAATCGTGATAAATTTCACGGCTTCGTCACCCAGGAAAGCCTCAGTCTGAACGATGTCATCAACAATCGTTTTGGCAAACACTACGCATAAGGAGCGCAAAGCATGGATGTATTAAAGGCGTTAAAACTTACGCGCGAAAATGCCTCTACCTGCGGAGCCGAGGGTTGGGCCAACGCTGACAATGCCCCTTTGATTGAATCGATCAATCCCACTAATGAAGAACTCATCGCCAAGGTTTATACCTGTTCAATTGACGACTATGAAACGGTAATGAAAGCCAGCGTCGCTGCACAAAAAGAATGGGCCAAAGTGCCAGCACCAAAACGCGGCGAAGTGGTTAGACGCATCGGTGATACCTTGCGTCAACATAAGGACGCACTTGGCACCCTGGTGGCAATGGAGATGGGCAAGATCAAACAAGAAGGTGATGGTGAAGTGCAGGAGATGATCGACATCGCCGACTTTGCCGTAGGCCAATCACGTATGTTGTATGGCAAGACTATGCACTCGGAACGACCCGAGCACCGCATGTATGAACAGTGGCATCCGCTTGGCGTGGTTGGTGTTATCAGCGCATTTAATTTTCCGGTTGCGGTCTGGTCGTGGAATGCTTTTCTTGCTGCAATTGCTGGCAACACAGTAGTATGGAAGCCTTCGTCGAAAACGCCCTTGTGTGCTATTGCTGTTCAGCACATCTGTAACAGCGTGCTGGAAGAGATGGGTTATCCTGGCATCTTCTCTATGTTTGTGCCACAAGAGGGTACGATTGCACAACGTTTTGTTAGAGACAAACGTGTCGCACTGATGTCCTTTACCGGGTCAAGCAAAATAGGACACTATGTTGCCCGCACAGTATCAAAAAGACTGGGGCGTTACCTGCTTGAGTGCAGTGGCAATAACGCCATTATCGTGGATGAGAGTGCCGATCTAAAACTGGCCGTGCCTGCTATTGTTTTCGGCGCTGTTGGCACCGCTGGTCAACGCTGCACCTCAACCCGTCGATTAATTGTGCATGAATCTATTTATAAAAAGCTCGTGCCACAATTGGTCAATGCCTATAAACAAATCCGTATAGGTAATCCGCTTGATTCAAACACTTTGATGGGGCCGTTGATCGATAAACATGCGATGAATGACTATCAGGCTGCGATTGCCCACATCCAGGCACGCGACGGCAATGTGCTTTATGGCGGAAAAGTGATTAAACAAAAAGGCTTCTTTGTCGAACCAACCATTGTTGAAGTCAAACGCCAGAGCGCCATAGTAAAACAGGAAACATTCGCCCCGATCTTATATGTGATGCGCTATCGTAATCTTGAAGGGGCTATTCATTTGCAAAATGATGTACCACAAGGACTGTCCTCAGCTATTTTTACCGACTCTGTAAAAAATGCTGAACTGTTTTTATCACAACGCGGTTCCGACTGTGGTATTGCCAACGTCAACATCGGCACCTCGGGTGCAGAGATCGGCGGTGCCTTTGGTGGCGAGAAAGAAACCGGCGGTGGCCGGGAAGCGGGATCAGACTGCTGGAAAGCCTATATGCGCCGGCAGACCAATACCATCAACTGGAGTAACGAATTGCCGCTGGCACAGGGAATCAAATTTGATTTATAGCGGGATGTTAACTCCCGGATTCTAGCCTAACACTTTACCTTTCAGAAATTTTGCCAACTCTACATCGATCTTTTGGATGTGATTTATCAACCAGTCCTTGAGCATTGTCATCAAGTCTTCTGTCACATCTGCCTCGCCGCTTTTATATTGCTCAAGCAACTCTTTCATCGTCTTTTTGAATTTTTTGTGCGCAACAATGTGAGAAGAATAACCAGGATATTTAAAAGACTTCATCATCTCCTCTTCAACATAGAAATGCGTCTTGGTATATTCGATCAAACCTTCCAGGACTTGTCCGATCAGGTGACGACTGGATGCACCTTCCATTACCTGTTGCAGGGTATTGATATGCTCGATCAGGATCGCATGCTCTCGATCCATGATGCAGTTACCAACATGCAATGATTTATCAAACTTAAAAGCTTCCATAATTTTGATTCCTTATACTTAATACTGATAAGTGACCGATGTGCTTTCAAGCCAGTCAAGTTGACATCACTCGGGCCGTTAGTTTTTTAATAAATGACTTTGCTGATATCTTAATCGGCACTAGCACGAGAAAATAAACTCAAACTTTGATATGAATCCAGACACTTCCAATGCGATGAATCTCTCTGGCCCTGCCTCATCCGGGCCGCCCAGCCCCAAGGCGGTGGCCGATGCTATGGCCACGGTGCTGGCCCGAGCCGAGCAGGTGATCTTGGGCAAGAACACCCAACTGCGCCTGGCGCTGGCCTGTCTGATGGCCAAGGGCCATCTTTTGATCGAAGATCAGCCCGGTATGGGCAAGACCACCCTGGCCCATGTGCTGGCGCGGGTAATGGGGCTTGAGTTTCAGCGCATCCAGTTCACCTCGGACCTGTTGCCAGCGGATATTCTCGGTGCTTCGATTTACGACAAAGAGAGTGGCAAGTTCAGCTTTCATCCCGGCCCGGTGTTTGCCCAACTGGTGCTGGCGGATGAGGTCAATCGCGCCACACCCAAATGTCAGAGTGCCTTGTTGGAAGCGATGGAGGAACAACAGGTGACGGTGGAGGGCAATACCTATGCACTGCCGCAGCCATTTTTTGTCATCGCCACCCAAAATCCGCTGCACCAGATCGGGACGTTTCCCTTGCCGGAATCCCAGCTGGATCGTTTTTTGATGCGCCTGGCCATGGGCTATCCAGACAAACAGGCTGAGCGCAACCTGCTAGCGGGGCGCGACCGGCGCGAGATGGCGGCGGATCTTGACGCCGCCCTTAATCCAGCACAGTTGCAGGCGATCCAAAATCAGGTGGGGCAGGTGCATGTCTCGGAGGCCTTGCTTGATTATGTGCAGGCCTTGCTCGAATTCAGCCGTCAGTCGAATGAGTTTTCTGTCGGACTATCGCCGCGCGGTGGTCTGGCGCTGTTGCGAGCCGCCCAGGCCTGGGCTCTGCTGCATGGCCGGAATCATGTGCTGCCGGAAGATGTGCAGATGGTGCTGCCGGTCGTGGCCGGTCACCGCCTGCAGGGCAGGGGTGAAGCCAGTGGCCAAGGGCCGGACTCGCTGGCGCAACGGCTTTTGGAAGTCGCCATTCCTTAACGCTCATGACTAACCACCGCTCAAGCTCATGCTAGCAGTGCTTCACCATGAACGTCTCCCTCACCCCGACCCTCTCCCGTGTACGGGAGAGGGGGATATCGTGTCGCTTCGCGACAATTATAAATAGCTATGGCCTTGACCCTGCATCGCTGGCTCGATGCCCTGCCATCTTGGCTGCGCCCACGCGGCACGCGCTATCTTGGCGCCTCGGGCAAACAAGCGGCAACCCTACATGGCCACCGAATTTTCGTGCTGCCCAGCAAACAGGGCCTGGTATTTTTGGGCGTGCTGTTTCTGATGCTGATGGGGGCGATCAACTACAGCAACAGCATGGCCTTTGTGCTGACCTTTTGGCTTGGCAGCGTCACGCTGGTGTCATTGCTCTATACCTATCGCAATCTGGCCAAACTCGAAATCAGGTTGGCCGGTGCGGAATCCTGTTTTGCCGGCGGCCATGCTGCCTTTCATCTGCTACTCAAAAATCGGCAATCACGCCAACGTTTTGATATCGAGGCCCGCAGCGCTGACGGCACCCATGCCACAACGTCGGTCGCGGCCGATGATCATTCCCGGGTCAGCTTGGCCCTGCCTGCGCGGCGGCGCGGCCGCATCCGGCTGGGTCGAATCACCCTTTCGTCCCGTTATCCCTTGGGGCTGTTTCGTGCCTGGGCCTATGTCGATATGGAGGCCGAGACCCTGGTCTACCCGCGCCCAGCCGATCATACCCCTTTAGCCCCAAGCGGGCAGGGCAGCGGTGAGCGCAAGGAAACCCATGAAGAAGGCAGTGACGATTTTCACGGTTTTCGTCCCTATCATCCCGGTGATTCACCGCGCCACATCAACTGGAAGGCATTGGCGCGGGGGCAGGGTCTGGTGACCAAACAGTTCCAGCGCCATCAGGCGCCGGAGCTATGGTTTGACTGGAACGACACCCACGGCGCCGACATCGAAACGCGGCTGAGCCAGCTGTGCCGCTGGCTACTGGATGCCGACAGCCAACAACAGATATATGGACTGCGCCTGCCCGGCCAGACCCTACCACCGGCCCAAGGCAAAAAACAACTGGAGCAGTGTCTGGCACGGCTGGCCCTGTTTGGGGAATCCGCATGAGTGGCCCTCAAATCACCGTGCTGGATCAGCGCGCCATGGCCTGGCTGCTTACTGGCCTGGGACTGGTGATCCTGCCGCACAGTTTTCATTTGCCCATCTGGATCAGTTCCGTCGTGTTAGGCCTCGGCCTGTGGCGCTGGCAGGCCGCGCGACACAACTGGCCTCTACCCAGATCCAGCCTCAAATTTCTGCTCACATTCAGCCTACTTGTTGCCATCTTCGCCCAATTCGGCACTCTAGTGGGGCGCGATTCCGGCACCGCCTTGCTGGTGATCATGATGGCGTTGAAATTGTTGGAATTGCGCCAGCGCCGCGATGTGATGGTGCTAATGTTTTTGGCCTATTTCACCCTGGTGACCCATTTTCTCTATAGCCAAACCATTCCGATTGCAGCCTATGTGTTGACCGTGGCCTGGCTGTTGCTCAGCCTGCATATGCATCTGAGCAGCATGGAGCAACGGCCTGTACAAAACAGCCTACGCAGTGCCGGCGGCCTGATGTTGCTGGGTCTGCCTTTGATGCTGGCCTTGTTTGTGCTGTTTCCGCGTATTCAGGGGCCGATCTGGGGTCTGCCCAAGGATGCCTATGCCGGCATGACCGGGTTAGATGACAGCATGAGCCCCGGCGCCATTAGCCACCTAAGCCAGTCAAATGCGGTTGCCTTTCGGGTCAAATTCGACAGTGCGGCACCGCCCGCAGCTAAGCGCTACTGGCGCGGACCCGTGCTGTGGGCCACCGACGGCCGCAGCTGGACGGCGGGGCCACAACTCAGTGCGCTGGGCAGGCAGCCTCCGCACCTGGCCAATCAGGATGCTCCGGTCAGCTACACGGTGACGCTGGAACCCCACAACCGCAACTGGCTGTTTGTGCTTGATCTGCCCGCAACTGCGAGTGAACAGGGGCAAATCAGCCGCGATTTTCAGCTAACATCGTCTAAAAAGATCCGCCAGCGGATCAAATACCAGATGGTCTCGCTGACCGAATACAACACCGGCCCGCTGCCCGAGATCGAACGCCGGCTGGGCTTGATGCTACCGCCGGGCAAGAATCCACGTACACGTGAGCTGGGCCAGGCACTGCGCCGCAATGCCGGTTCCGAAAGCGCCATCGTGCAGCAAGCGCTGACCATGTTTCGCCAACTACCGTTTGTATATTCACTCAGCCCACCATTGCTGGATGCAAATCATCCCAGCGATCAGTTTCTGTTTGAGACCCGCACCGGCTTTTGCGAACATTTCGCCTCAAGCTTCACCCAACTGATGCGCGCCGCCGGGATCCCGGCTCGGGTGGTCACCGGTTATCAAGGCGGCGAGCTGAATCCGATAGATGATTACTACATCGTGCGTCAGCGTGATGCCCACGCCTGGGCTGAAGTGTGGTTAACCGGGCAGGGCTGGGTACGGGTGGATCCCACCGCTGCCGTGGCACCGGAGCGGATCGAACGCAGCATCGACACCAGCCTGCTCGATGCCGGCGCGGCGGTGCGGTTTAATCTGCCCCAGAGTGACTTGCTCACCCGCGCCTGGCAACATCTGCGCCTTAACCTAGACGCCGTCAATAATCGCTGGAACCAGTGGGTGCTGGGCTATGGCCCCAAACAACAACGTCAATTTTTGGAAAACCTCGGTCTCGACATTCGTGACTGGCGCAAGGTGGCGTGGGTCTTTATAGTAATTATTGGCGCTCTGTTCTTGATCGTGATTATGTTTGTTTTGCGGCCGCAGCATCAAACTATCGACCCAGCGCTTAAAACGTATCAGCGTTTCTGTGGCAAACTGGCCAAACGAGGCCTGGCGCGCGATGACAATGAAACCGCTAGCGATTTTGCCGAACGCGTTAAACAAAAACGCCCTGAGCTAAGCCAACAGATCGACCACATCACCACACTCTATTCACAATTACGTTATGCTAAGAGCAGTAGTGAAAAACTGCTGCTGCAGTTGAAACAGCAGGTACTTGAGTTTAAACCCTGATGAAAACATTACGTTATTTCGCCTACGGCTCGAATCTGCACTTCTCGCGTTTTGAAATACGCGTGCCTTCGGCTCGCATTATCAATACCGCCATCTTGCCCGGCCACCGACTGACGTTTGATAAACACGGCCTCGATGATTCTGGTAAATGCAATATCATGCCTGCTGATGACGAAGTCCATGGCGTCGTCTATGAAATTGACAGCACACACAAAGCCCAGCTCGATGCGTTGGAAGCTGGCTATGAATCACATCCGGTTCTCGTTAATTCCATTACAGGCCTAGTGCAGGCGTTTACATACGTTGCCCACGACAACATGATCAAAAATAATCTTCTGCCTTATCACTGGTATAAACTATATGTCTTGCTCGGCGCCAGGAACCATGGATTAGATCCCGATTACTGTTCGCTTATTGCAGAACATCATTCAATTGAAGACCCAAATAAAAAACGCAATCACACACACCTATCAATTATAGGTATAGAGACACACGCATTAATCAATAAAGAAGGAAGTTAAGGTTTATGACAAACGATAGAAGCCACCTGCCAGCTGCTACAGAAAAAATGGAAAATCAAGTTCGTGAAGTCTTTCCCATTGGAATCGACCCTGAAGAATTCGCTGCTAAAGATGGTGCGGGTTGGCTCAATTTCACTTTTCACGAATACCGTTTTTCCGATCCTGAACTGGACAGCTGGATTCATACCGTCGGCAAGATCATCAACGACCCGCAAACGCTGGAAGAATTGCAACGCAAACATCTAAGCGAAGCAGAATTCATCGAGATGCGTAAATACATGGAGGATGATGATCTGGAAGAAGATAACGAGGCTTAGGAGAAACTTTGAGCCCTTGGAATATAGCGTTGGGCTAACCCACCCAACGCCAATATAATAATTACACGCTGTTCAACGTTGTGACATTACCGCCGGTGGTTTCCACCAGGGACCACCTCGCACCAGTCTGACTGCACCCAATTCTTCTTTACTGCTTGCCATGGCAGCACCCCCACCGAAGTCGAGTGTGTAAGCATAGTTTGTGGTACCCATCTTTTCCATACTGCTCCAGAACACTTTCGATGGTGCACCTGGAAACACATCTATGTTCATGCGCGGGTTGAAGCATTGTCGTTCAACGATGGATGCCAGCTCTGGCACCATGGGCATGCGCCAGTCATTGTGCCCACCCAGAGTTTCGGCATTGACCTTGTCGACGATGGCCATGGCGTGTTGCCAGTCTAGAGTTTGCGCCTTACCTTTACAGGTTTTTCCGTTCCATTGTTGACCAACCGCGCAACGCATCCATGATAGCGTGGTTTGTCTATCGGTTACCATGGCATCGCTGCTGACGAAACGCGAGGTGGGTGTTGATGATGCCAGTCGTTCACTGTGGCAGCTTGCGGCCCAAACTGATGAAAAGCAAAACAAGGTGATCACGACAGTCGCCAATAGTTTATTAACCATGATGTATACTCCTTATCGGTTGCCGCTATCGGCATTCGGATAACCGGGGCCGCTGATGACGGGTACTGCGCCATGTTGTTCATCCTTGGCCGGGGCAATGGCCACACCGCGATGGGTGTAAAAGGCATAGGCCTCCATGGCGATCATGTCATCACTGTCCAAAGCCAGCGGTTTGCCCATCATAGGCACGGCTATACACCAATTGATCATTTCCCTCAATGTACCGACCTTGCCCAGATTGGTCTGATACTTCGGCCAGGTGTGGGGGTTGCTGGCGGAACCGTCGGGGTGGCAATTGCCACAGGCCAAACCGTTAGTACCCAGTTTGGGGTTGTGCCATAAATCATCACCCCGTTTCACCGCAGCCATCAGCATGCTTTTCTGCTCTTCTACCTCAGTACTGGTGAAGGGTTTTTTGGCATGAACCGTCTCCATGGCGATCAATGCAGTCAAGCTGAAAGACGCTATTGCTGTGAGCATAAATAGCCCAGTTCGATGTTTGTTATTCATTGCCTGATCTCCCGTGTTATAGCTTGATGCCGCGTTTAACGTTTTCCGGCAACAGATCGGAGAATGCGCGGTAGTTCAATATGCCGTCGAAATTTGCAGCCACATCGATCTTATGGCTGCCTAGACCATCTTCAAAATCACCGGGATCAACGCGGTTCATCTTGATGTTGGGGTAAGGCAGCTCAACAGGCGGATACGGCCAGGGCCATGAAGTAGAAAGCAGTCCGGCGGAATTAATATTACCGATTGAGTTGTACACCACCTGATGCACGTGGCCATGGATAGCCATCACCTTTTCGAACTTGCGCAGGATCATGCGAATTTCAGGCGCATCGCTGGTTTGGAAATTCCAGCGTGGATAATAGTTCCACAAAGGCGAGTGTGTCATGATAACGATTGGCGTGTCGGGGCTGAGTTTTTTGACATCTTTCTCAAGCCATTCCAATTGCGTTGCATGCACACCCCAAAGTCCGCACTGATGGCACTCTAGTTCTTCCATATAACCCATACGCTCTTTCGGTGTCAGATTGCGCAAGCTCCAAAAGTCTTCTACCAGTATCGAATTCATGCCGATGATATGTGTACCGTTGTGATCGAACGACCAGTGGTCGTCACCAAACAGATTACGCCAGGCTTTGCCCATGTCGAGATACCAGTCATGCTCACCGGGTATAATCTTGTACGGTACTTTCAATTTGTCGAGGATACGCTTACCCTTGACCAGCTCCGCCTCTTTGCCGGACTGGCCAAGATCACCACCATAGAGTACAAAGTCTGGTTTTGGGTTGAGGCTGTTCACGTCAGCAACGCCTTTTTCCAAAATAGCGTCGAATTTATGGTCGGGGATATCGTAAAGATGTGCGTCAGTCAGCACTGCAAAGGTAAACGGTGAAATCTTTTTCGTGCTTGCGTGGGCGATACCACCCAGGCCCATCAGGCTAGTAGCCGTAGGTGCGAACATGCCGGCAAACATGGTCGCCGCACCTGCTTTGAGCGACATGCCCAGGAAATCTCGTCTTGAGAGTGTTTTCATAAAATTCCTCCTAATCAAAAATAGAACCAGCCCCATGTGCTGGATTAAGCTCTTTTAAAGCCCTGGAGAAATTACTTAGAGGGATATAAATTTAGATTAGACCAAGTTTTGTAATTGTCTACTAAATTAGTCAGAAACTAGTCAGGTCGTCACTTGAGATAAACGTGTTTTTTTTGTCCTAATACTGTAACAAGTTATCACGATAGTTTTTTTGATCTATAGTGAAACACTGCAAATATTCTGTTATCGAGCGCGCTAAGCATTGGGGACTCGACACGAGTAAGAATCTAATTTCCGTGACTATTTGCCAGGTGATATGCACGGCCATAACAACTCAAAAAGGGAGGAGGCTCAATGAAAATTCTATTCAGCGCTATGACCACGTTATTGCTATTTTCCAATGTATCTTTAGCTGATACTAATCTGACAGAGGCTGCAAATGATGTTTGCAAATGCCTTGAGGCACCACAGAATCAGGCCAGGAAAGCTATGGAGCTTATCAACAAGGCTCAAGCGTCAGGGAACATGTCACAACTCATGGCTGCCCAAGGTGAAATGATGGGTGTTATCGGCGAATCCAGCCGCTGTTTTGAAGCGCTTTCGAAAAAGTATCCTGACATTGATAAAAGTGAAGAGCTTCAGAACAAGGTTATGTCTATGGCTGAGAAACAATGCCCTAAACCAGCCGCTGAAATGCCAATGAACTGAGGTGATCGTGACTCTGACTTTATTTACCGATACAGAATGAACTGAAGATTCTACCGAGTAAATCATCAGAGCTGAATTCACCTGTGATTTCATTCAAGGCTTCTTGTCCTAAACGTAAATCTTCGGCGAGTAACTCACCTGCCTGATGTTGTAGCAGTTGTTGCTGGCCGTGTTGCACGAGTTCAAGTGCGCGTTGCAGTGCATCGACATGGCGACGGCGCGCCATAAAACTTCCTTCGCCGGCGTTTTGATATCCGACGCACTCTTTTAGATGCTGCGTTAATAATTCCAAACCTTCACCGGTCTTGGCGGAAAGGGAAATCTCTTTTCCCAGCGGACCATTGTTAATCGCAGCATTGTTGTTACTTAAATCGATCTTGTTGCGTACCACAGTAACGGCAATGTTGTGAGGCAGTTTGTTGATGATGGTTTGATCTTCTTCACTAATGCCATCGGCATCACTCACCAACAGCAGAATACGATCAGCCTGTTTGATCTCAGACCAAGCACGTTCGATACCGATCTGCTCAACAGTGTCTAAACTTTCACGCAGGCCTGCTGTATCGATGATGTGCACGGGTAGGCCATCGATGCTGATCTCTTGTCTAAGTGTGTCGCGGGTGGTACCAGCAATGTCAGTAACGATGGCCAGTTCACGTTGGGCAAGTTTATTGAGCAAGCTTGATTTGCCAGCATTGGGTTGGCCGGCAATGACTACATTCATGCCTTCACGTATCAAACAGCCTTGTTGTGCCTGAGAGAGAATATTTTTCAAGTCAACGAGTATGCTTTGCAGTTGATCGGTAATCGCATTGTCGGAAAGAAAGTCGATCTCCTCTTCGGGAAAATCGATAGCCGCTTCTACATACATGCGCAGTTTGATCATGGCCTCGACCAAAGCGTGGATGCGCTGAGAAAATTCACCCTGTAGTGAACGCAATGCAGAACGCGCCGCTTCAACTGATGAACTATCAATCAGGTCAGCGATTGCTTCGGCCTGGGCAAGATCGAGTTTGTCGTTGACAAAGGCGCGTTGGGAAAACTCACCCGGTTGGGCCAAGCGTGCACCCAGTTCAACGACACGCGACAACAACATATCTAACACCACCGGGCCACCATGGCCTTGAAGCTCTAGCACGTCTTCGCCGGTGAAAGAGTTGGGCGCCTGAAAGAAGAGGGCAATGCCTTGATCGAGTACCGTCTTGTTTGCATCTTTAAATGGTAGATAGCTTGCTTCGCGTGGGGCGGGGCATTGACCTAACATTACGTCGGCAATCTGTTTAGCCTTTGATCCAGATACGCGGATGATACCAACCCCCCCTCGACCGGGCGGTGTGGCAATGGCTGCGATGGTGTCGTTGTTTATTTCCATGGCCTGAATCGAAAAGGGCACCCGAAGGTGCCCTTGTTGTTATTTATTTGGCGTGACGTTGGCCGCCGCCTTTTCTATCTTGGCAGTAATGTACCACTGTTGTGCCACCGACAAAACGCTGTTGGCCAACCAGTACAACACCAGACCCGCCGGGAAAAAGGCAAAAAACAATGTGAAGATAATTGGCAACGCCATCATCACCTTGGCTTGTACCGGATCGGGTGGTGGTGGATTCAGTTTCTGCTGCACGAACATGCTGACACCCATCAGCAGTGGCAACACGTAATAGGGGTCCTTAATCGACAAGTCAGTGATCCAAAAAATAAACGGTGCCTGACGCAACTCAACCGATTCAAGTAGTACCCAGTAGAGTGCGATGAAGACCGGGATCTGCACCATCATCGGCAAACAACCACCGAGTGGATTGATCTTTTCTTTTTTGTAGAGCTCCATCATGGCCTGACTCATCTTCTGACGGTCATCGCCATAACGCTCTTTCATCTGCTGCATCTTAGGTGCGAATTTACGCATGTTGGCCATGGAGCGATAACTGGCCGCCGAGAGCGGATAGAAGATCAGTTTAATAATTAGAGTAACCATCAAAATGGCCCAGCCCCAATTGCCGAATATGCCGTGGAACCAGTTCAAGGCCCAGAACACAGGTTTGGCGATGACACTCAACATGCCGTAGTCGACAGTCAGATCGAGGTTGTCGGCCAACTTGGCCAAATCTGCCTGTTCTTTTGGACCGACATAGAAACGGGTGGTAAACGTACCCGTCTGACCAGAATTAACGCTCAGGCTTGGCGAAACCAAACCAAGCACAAAACGATCATCGCCTGGTGCCTTGGTATAAAAGAGGTTGTCCTCTTCGGCTGGCGGCACGATGGCAGCAAGAAAGTAATGCTGAATCATAGCGGCCCAGCCACCATTGATATCACGGCTAAGGTTTTTATCCGCCATGTCATCAAACTCTATCTTTTCGTAGTGCTCTTCTTCGCTGTAGATAACACCACCGGTATAGGTATAAATGAATGCAGATTCGCCGCTACCGTCAGGACGGCTGCGCTGCAGTTGGCGGTATTGGCGACCCTGCCATGCCTCAGCCGAACCGTTCTCAATCTTATGCTCTACATCGATGACATGTGTGCCGCGTTTGAAAACCAGAGTCTTGGTGACCTTGATGCCGGTGTCATCCTGCCAAATCAGAGGGATGCGTAATTCATCCTGACCTGGTTTTAACTGGTAATCAGTTTTTTCCGCCGTGAAGATGGCGTAGTGGTCGGGGGCATTATTATTAGAGAGCAGACCGCTCTGGGCCACAAACAGGTTGGGCAGGCTGTCGCGCATCAGGCGGAACGGCTCATCCGGCTTGTCACTGGCCGCAGGGTATTTGAGCAGATCAGCCTGGCGGATATCACCCCCGCGGGTATCGATAATCAGGTCTAGCGTGTCGGTGGTCACGCGAATGCGTTGACTGTCGCTGCTTGCTTCCATGCCTGTGGCCGCAGGAGCATCGGGTGTGTCTGCTTTTGCAACCGTTTCAGACAGGGTCTGCTGCGCAACGGGCACATCCTTGGGCGCTTCCATTGCCGGTGTTACGCTTTCAACCGCATTACTCACTACGGGTTGGGGGCCATAATCCTCTTGCCAAGCCTCCCAGGTCAAAAAGAGGATGAAGGCAAGGGCCATAAATAGTATAAGACGCTGATTATCCATGCTTATTGTGCTTGCTTATGTAGTTTTTTATTGACTTGTTCCGGCACTGGATCCACACCACCTGGATGCCAGGGATGACAGCGCAAGATACGTTTAATTGCCAACCAGCAGCCTTTGATGGCGCCATGCCGCTTAATGGCGGTTTCTGCATAGCAGGAGCAGGTCGGATGAAAACGGCAATGGTGCCCTAAAAATGGTGACAATAACAACCGGTATGCGCGCACAAAGAGGATCAGGAGTCTTTGCATCGTTCCAGTTCCATCCATTGCTTATCGAGTAGAGTGAATAATTCCTGGTTGGTTTTCGAGACGGCGGTATGTTTGCCGATCACTACAATATCGAGTCCAGCCAGCAGATGTTGCGAATGTCGAAAACTTTCCCTAATTAATCGCTTGAGGCGATTGCGCTGGACAGCAGATTTGGCGCAACGCTTTGAAATTATCAGCCCCAGGCGAGGGTAGGAACGCTGATTGTGTCGAGCCAGGGCCGTGAAACAGCGGTTAGCAGAACGACACGGCCTTTCGAATACAAAATCAAATTCGCCCGCCGTCTTCATTCTGAGGTTTTCGGTAAACCCCACTTTGCGGACAGGCTTGATGATTAATGAATCTCGAATATTAGGCTGACAGGCGCTTACGACCTTTGGCACGACGTGCTTTCAAAATTTTGCGGCCGTTTGCAGTTGACATACGGGCACGAAAACCGTGGGTGCGCTTACGCTTAAGTACGCTGGGTTGAAATGTTCTTTTCATTGCCTACATCCATCCAATTTGTGATCACTAGAGATTTGATAACCGCATGGGCCGTCGCCCAGGTTCTGCGGAAAGCGCGCAAGGATATCTGGAACGGCCTGTTTTTGTCAATCGAAAGCGCAAAAATATAGATACTGCCAGGGTGTGGATAACTTCGACAAACGGGGGTAGACTCCTTTTCTCCCGAATGAAATAGAATTCTCGCCATCTCGAGGTTTATGGCAACGATGTCACTTTGGCAACAATGTCTTGAGCAGTTGGAAAACCAGCTCAATGCACAACAGTTCAACACTTGGATCCGCCCTCTTCAAGCTGTTGAAGAGAATGATTCCTTGCGATTGCTGGCGCCAAATCGTTTTGTACTCGATTGGGTGAATGAACGTTTCTTCGATAATATTCAAAAAATTGTTGCTCAAGTCGGTCCAGGGGATTCACATCGGGTTGTACTTGAAATCGGTAGCAGGGAGAAACCAGCGCTTGTTCAGCGCCCAGCAGGCCCTTCAGCCCCTCAGGCGACTCAAGGTCTAAAAACCAATTTTCGCCGCCGCGAAGATCAGAACCCTATCCAACATGTCAGCAATCTGCGTGATGAGTTTACCTTTGATACTTTCGTTGAGGGCAAATCCAACCAGATAGCCAAAGCCGCCTCCATACAAATCGGTGAGAATCCTGGGATTGCATACAATCCTCTATTTATCTACGGTGGAGTTGGTTTAGGTAAGACCCACCTGATGCATGCCATTGGAAATCTGATTCTAGAGAAAAAATCAGAGTCGAAAATTATCTATGTCCATTCTGAGCGCTTTGTTGCTGACATGGTCAAAGCGCTGCAACACAATGCCATTGATGATTTCAAACGCTATTACCGGTCTCTTGATGCCCTGCTGATTGATGATATTCAGTTTTTTGCCGGCAAGGAGCGATCGCAAGAAGAATTGTTCCATACTTTCAATACCTTAATAGAAGGCCAGCGTCAGATTATCATCAGTTGTGACCGCTATCCGAAAGAGATCGAGGGGCTTGAGGAACGACTAAAATCACGTTTCGGTTGGGGCCTGACTGTTGCGATCGAGCCACCAGAGCTAGAGACTCGCGTCGCTATCTTGATGAGCAAGGCGCAACAAATGAAGGTTGAGCTGCCTCATGAAGTTTCCTTTTTCATGGCCAAACGTATTCGTTCCAATGTGCGTGAACTGGAAGGCGCGTTACGTCGGGTCATCGCTAACTCCAGGTTTATGGCCAGACCCATTACACTTGATTTTGCCAAGGATGCGCTGCGTGATCTTTTCGCCGCCCAAGATAAATTGGTGACTATCGATAATATTCAGAAAACTGTGGCTGAGTATTTTAAAATCAGAGTGGCGGACTTATTATCAAAAAAACGTTCTCGTTCTATTGCCCGGCCGCGTCAGTTAGCGATGGCCTTGGCAAAAGAGTTAACTAATCATAGTCTGCCTGAGATCGGTGATGCGTTTGGTGGTCGTGATCACACCACAGTTATGCATGCATGTAAGAAAATCAGTGAGTTACGTGATGCTGACGTACGGGTAAATGAGGATTATCAAAACCTGTTAAGAATACTTACAACATAATGTTGTTATTCTGTGGATAAAATTAGCCTGTGGATAACTAGCTCTTTTATCCACAACTTAATAACCTAGTAATGACCAGTTATAAGCAAGTTAAAATGATGAAAAGCTAAACTAACTATTTGTTTTTAAATAACAATAAAAAGTTATTAAGATTTTTTGGAGCCTTTAATAATAACAACAATAAAGAATCTTAATTTATATTATTAATATTTAGGAAAAACCATGGAACTCAAAATTGAACGTGAACTGCTGTTAAAACCCTTGCAACAAGTGATTGGTGTTGTAGAGCGCCGACAGACACTTCCAATTTTGGGTAATGTATTATTAAAAACAGCAGACAATGTTCTTTCGATTACAGCGACTGATCTTGAAATTGAAATGGTCAGCCAAATCCAGCTGCAAGGCAGCGAACTTGGTGAAACCACATTGCCTGCACGCAAGTTCATCGATATCTGTAAAGCACTGCCGAACGATGCCATGCTGAGCATCAAGGTAGAAGGGGAGCGGGCAACAATTCGATCTGGAAAGAGCCGTTTTGTTTTATCTACCCTGCCAGCAACAGAGTTCCCCAATATTGATTCTTTTGAACCATTGGTTGAATTCGATATTGCACAACGAAAATTAAAAAAACTGATTGATCAAACCCACTTTGCTATGGCACAACAGGATGTACGCTATTATCTGAATGGCCTACTATTCGAATTTTCTGAAGAACTAATCCGTGTTGTAGCTACCGATGGGCATCGCCTGGCCTTGTGTGATGAAACCATTTCCACAGGTGTCAATGAGTTACAACAAGTCATTGTGCCGCGTAAGGCTGTAATGGAACTCTCCAGATTGCTGGAAAACAGTGATGAACCGGTTAAGGTTCAACTGGGAAGCAACCATATTCGCCTGACCACAGGGGAGTTGAGTTTTATTACAAAATTGATCGATGGCCGTTTTCCTGATTATCAACGGGTTGTCCCGCAGGGCGGTGACAAGATTGTAATTGCAGACCGTAATCTGATTCATCAGGCCTTGAGCCGTGCTTCAATCCTTTCCAATGAAAAATACCGCAGTGTTCGGTTTACCCTTTCTTCTGGCAGTCTGCAGGTAATGGCCAATAATCCCGAACAGGAAGAGGCAGAAGAAGAGATTAATGTCGATTATGATGGCCCAAGTCTAGAAATTGGTTTTAATGCCAGTTATGTGCTGGATGCGTTGAATGTAATTGATGGTGAACAGGTACAACTTGAATTGACCGATCAAAATAGTTGTTGCTTAATTCGATCACCAGCCTCTGAAGATGCCCGTTATGTCGTAATGCCGATGAGGCTTTAATAACCTCTTAAACTGAGTTCCTGATCAATTTGATTTCGTAGGTTGTAATCGATGGCAATACGCTTATTGTCTATTCATGATCTACGAAATATTCAAACAGCAAGCCTTGAGCCATGTGAACGGTTAAATCTCATCTTTGGTCCTAACGGCAGTGGTAAGACCAGTATTCTGGAAGCTATCTATTTGCTTGGAAGGGGAAAATCCTTTCGTTCTGCCTATAGCCGCAGAATAATCAGGCGTGAACAGTCGAGCCTAACGGTTTTTGGCAAAACACTATCCGCGAATGACTGCTCAGACTCTTTAGGTATTCAAATTAAGGAAGGTAAGTTCCGCGCAAAAATTAATGGAGAGATAGAGAAAAAGAGCTCTAATCTTGCTTCATTACTCCCATTACTCCTAATTTCGCCTGACGCAGATAAGTTGATAAAGGGCAGTCCTAGGCAACGTCGACGTTTTATCGACTGGGGATTGTTTCACGTGGAACATGAATTTCTTCCAGTTTGGCAACGTTACAACCGTATTCTGTTGCAGAGAAATTCAGCGTTAAGACAAAATAATGGTTCCGTGCTTGATGCATGGAATGATCAGCTTGTTGAAGCAGCGTTAAAACTTGATCAATTCAGAAGAGGATATCTCACACAGCTTGTCGAGCAAACGCAATGCATTTTACCTAAATTACTAGAGATAGAAGCGTGTGATTTTAGATATCTACCAGGTTGGCCTATAAGTGAGAGTTATGAAGCTGCCCTTATAGCCAACGTTGACAGTGATATTAAGGCAGGATTTACCCAGCGGGGGCCACACCGAGCTGAATTATCTATGAGAGTTGTTGGGCGACCCGCCGCCGAATTCTTGTCTGGGGGACAACAAAAATTAGCCGCGTGTTCACTTTTACTTGCCCAGGCAAGTGTTTTTAATTTACGCAGAGAAGAAAACTGCATTTTACTCGTTGACGATTTGCCTGCTGAACTTGATACCCGCCATCGTGCAAAATTTATGGACCTACTGTATTCAATTGGGGGGCAGGTATTTGTGACGGCTACAGACGCATCCTCGCTAGATATATCTGGTTATCCTAACAAGCAAATGTTTCACGTGGAACATGGTGTTATCACAGCGGAAAAGAGAGACGGAAATTAAGCAAGGGGGTATAATCGTGCAGTTACGTTGCAGATGTCATTGATTCCTACTTTTTTCAAATAAATTCAGGGACTTTAGTAAGTATGAGCACTGAACAACAGAGCTACGATTCCTCCAATATCAAAGTCTTGAAAGGGCTGGATGCAGTCCGTAAGCGACCCGGTATGTATATCGGCGATACAGATGACGGCACCGGTTTGCACCACATGGTGTTTGAGGTTGTCGATAATTCAATCGACGAAGCCTTGGCAGGCCACTGTTCACAGATTGATGTTGTTTTGCATGCAGATGATTCTGTTTCAGTCTCAGACAATGGTCGCGGTATTCCCGTAGATATTCATCCAGAAGAGGGACGTTCAGCCGCCGAAGTAATCTTGACAGTACTTCATGCAGGCGGAAAATTTGATGACAACTCATATAAAGTCTCGGGCGGGCTGCACGGGGTCGGGGTGTCCGTCGTGAATGCGCTGTCTGAAGAATTGAATCTGACTATTTACCGTAACGGGAAAATCTATACTCAGGATTACTCAATGGGTGATCCCAAAGCCCCGCTGGCAGAAAAGGGCGATACGGATAAACGCGGAACCACTATCCGTTTCAAACCGAGTAACGTTATTTTTGGTGATACTGAATTTCACTATGACATTCTAGCCAAACGCCTGCGTGAGTTGTCTTTTCTTAATTCAGGTGTGCGTATCCACCTGCAAGATGAAACGTCTGAAAAAGAAGATATATTTGAATATGAAGGCGGCATTAAGGCCTTTGTTGAACATCTAAACCGTAACAAAACACCACTTCATCCCTCTGTTTTCTATTTTAGTACTGAAAAGGATGACATTACCGTTGAAGTGGCGATGCAGTGGAATGATTCCTATCAAGAAAACATCTTCTGTTTCACGAATAATATCCCCCAACGCGACGGCGGTAGCCATCTGGCGGGCATGCGAGCAGCGTTAACCCGAACCATCAATCAATACATCGAGCGGGAAGGGGTGGCGAAAAAGGCCAAAGTGGCAACATCTGGGGATGATGCCCGTGAAGGACTGACTGCCGTACTTTCCGTAAAAGTCCCTGATCCGAAGTTTTCATCCCAGACTAAGGACAAACTTGTTTCCTCAGAAGTTAAGCCCGTGGTCGAGTCAACCATGTCAGAAAAACTAAATGAATTTCTGCTGGAAAGTCCGGCTGATGCCAAAAATATTACAGGCAAAGTCATTGATGCAGCCCGTGCCAGAGAAGCAGCACGCAAGGCCCGCGAAATGACACGCCGCAAAGGGGTGCTGGATATTGCGGGTCTGCCAGGCAAACTGGCAGATTGCCAGGAAAAAGACCCAGCACAATCGGAGCTGTTCCTGGTGGAGGGTGATTCTGCCGGCGGCTCTGCAAAACAAGGCAGGGACCGTAAGTTTCAAGCCATCCTGCCACTTAAAGGTAAAATCCTGAATGTTGAAAAGGCACGTTTTGACAAGATGTTGTCATCGGCCGAGGTTGGTACGCTGATCACGGCCCTTGGCTGTGGCATCGGTCGAGAAGAATACAACCCGGACAAACTTCGCTATCACCGTATCATTATCATGACCGATGCGGATGTAGATGGCTCCCATATTCGCACCTTGTTGTTGACCTTCTTTTATCGTCAAATGCCCGAGATGATCGAGCGTGGGCATATCTATATCGCACAGCCCCCCCTATATAAGATTAAAAAGGGCAAACAGGAGCGTTATGTAAAAGATGACGCCGAATTGAACCGCTACTTACTCGAACTAGCACTCAACGATGCGCAGCTCAAGGTCAATGAAGATGCACCGGCCATCAGCGGAGAGGCATTGGAGTTATTGGCGAAAGACTATAACGCAGTGATGGCTAGCATTAACCGACTCTCGATGCGTTACAACAGTCTGGCTTTGGAAAAGATGATCTACATGTCCGTTGTAACCGAAGAAATGTTGAATAATGTTTCTGAGCTTGAGCCTTGGACAGCTGAGTTAGAGCAGCGACTCAACATCAGCACCGAAAACAGCCGTGACAGTTACCAGGTTTCAATCGAAAAGAGCCAGGTTGGAAACGAAATGGTTCGTATTATTATTACTGAGATGCGGCATGGAATAGCCAATGACCGTGAAATCCCCAAGACATTTTTCGCTTCAGGCGAATATCGGGCCATGGCGAAACTCGGCCAGCAGCTGGAAGGGCTCATTGGTGAAGGTGCTCAAATCAAGCGAGGTGAGCGAACATTGGATATCACCAGCTTCAAACAGGCCCTCAATTGGTTGCTAGATGAAGCTAAACGTGGACAACAAATCCAACGCTATAAAGGCTTAGGTGAAATGAATCCTGAACAGTTGTGGGAAACCACCTTAAATCCTGAGACACGCAGGCTGCTGCAGGTTCAGATCGAAGATGCTGTTGCCTCAGATTTAATTTTTACCACGCTGATGGGAGACCAGGTTGAACCCCGACGTGACTTTATCGAGAAAAATGCACTGTCGGTCGTTAACCTTGATGTATAAAAATATAGTTAACTATAATTTTATAGCCTAGCTAGTTTTTCGG
>CALZIQ010000034.1:0-19018 GCA_945787735.1 uncultured Chromatiaceae bacterium
TGATTTCTTGTTTGATCGGAATTGTTTTAGCCATAGATTCTACTAATTATTTATATCTCTTAAGACAGTGAAGAACGCCCCTGCAAACCACCCGTATGCACGGCAACGATAGACGTGCCACGTTCAAACTCACCCCTGGCGATCATATCAAATAGCGCATACATCAGCTTACCCGTATACACCTGCTCTAAGGGTATACCATGCTCTGTTTCAAATTGACGAATAAATGCAATTAATTCTGCATTGGTTTTAGCATAACCACCAAAGTGATAATCCAACACCATCTGCCAGTTTTCATATTGACGACCGATTGCCATCTGCAAAAACTTGGTCACTTCATCACTCAAAAAGCCGCCTCCCTTCAGCACTGCGATTCCAAGCGCACGGCGTTTACCTTCAAGCCCTGCGATTAAACCTGCCAAGGTTCCGCCCGTACCGCAAGCACAGGCAATAACATCAAAAGACTCATCGATATCAGAAACAATTTCAGCACAGCCTTTAACCGCCAGGGCATTGCTTCCACCCTCGGGAATCAAATAAAAATAACCAAACCCTGCCTTTAGTTTTTCAATAATCTCAGCGGAAGCCTTACGGCGATAATCTTCCCGGTTCAAATACGTCAGACGCATGCCATGATCAACCGCAAACTGCAGTGTCGCATTAAGCGGGCAATGCGCCTCCCCGCGAATCACACCAATGGTTTTGAACCCATACTCATGACCCGCTGCGGCCAGGGCATGAATATGATTTGAATAGGCACCACCAAAACTGAGTACAGTTTCACATCCCTGCTCACGCGCCGCCAGCAAGTTGTATTTAAGTTTGTACCACTTGTTGCCGGAAATAAGTGGATGCACCAGACCCAGGCGCTTAATCAACAGGCGCACCCCGGCCTGTTCAAGCCGTGCATCGTGAATTTCTTGAATGGGTGTTGGATGAGCTATAAGCAGCATCAAACTGTCGGCGGCAAATCATCGGGTTGAGCATCGGACAACCATCGGGCAAATTCTTCACTACCTGGCTCACCCTCTTTGGGCGCCCAGCTGGCAAAGCCTTTATCACTTAGCGGGGCATATGGCCCTTGCTTGACTTCGAAGAAGACCGAACCTGATTCCAAAGCGACAATGCAATGCCAGGTGTTTGGTGGAATTTCAAATCCATGCACAGGGCCACCTGGGGCCAGCATATCTCGCCGCAACACCTTACCTTGTTCATCAAACAACAGTCCCACCAACTTGCCGCAAATGACCATAAAAAATTCCCACTTCTCAGCTTCTGGATGAAGATGAGGCCGCACATAACTACCCGGCTCGATGGCAATAAAAAGGCGCTGCACCGGCTCATCCAATGCAGCATGAACATTATGATTGGCACGCAGACGAGGCGAGGCCTTCGCCTTAAGTATGAGCTCAGCCAGCATGTGTTGGTCAAACAGTTTCATCGCACAGATCCAAAGCAATTAATCACGGCGCAGCTTATCAGAGATCGCAATCGGCGAAGGATAATGTTTCACAATAAAATAAGATGAGAAAATAAACGTCAGCATGGTACTGAGCTGAATCACAGAAGATACCAGCTCTCCGATCAGTTCAAGCTCAAGCGCCAGCACTGCGATGAACAGCGAAAATTCAGAAACTTGGCCCAATCGCACACCCACTTCAAGTGACACATCAGCGGGCTCACGGAAACGCACTAGCAATAGTTTAAAGATATACGGCTTCAAACTCATGGCCAGAACAGCGATCACCAAACTTGGCAACAACACTCCACCTAGAATACTGAGATCAAACCCAGCCCCCAATGCAAAAAAGAAGATCACTAGAAAGAAGTCACGCAAGGGACGCAGATTATCGCTGATAAACAGCGCAATGGGACTTGTCGCCAAAGCCACACCGGCAATGAAGGCACCCACTTCGGCAGACAAACCTAACATGGATGACAACTCGGCCATGCCCAGGCACCAGCCAATCGCCATCAGAAAAATATATTCGTGCAGGCGATTAAAACGCCGAATCAACTTGATTAATATCAAACGCTCAAACAAATAGGCGAAAGTAATCAGACCCAATAGTGACAAAGCCAACTGCACCATTTCCAGCCAGGGCATACCGTTTTGCCACTGCACCGGCAACAACATCAAAATCAAGATAGCGATAAAATCCTGCAGCAAAAGGATGCTGATAATAATTTCGCCGGTATGCTGATGATGCAACACCGTGGTCGGTAACAACTTGAGTCCAATAATGGTGCTTGAAAACATTAACGCCACACCGATGATCACGGATTCGGCCAGGGTATAACCAAAGGCAAAACCGCACAGGATACCCAACAATAGAAACAGCACTGAACTGATGCCTGCAATGACACTGGTCTTACACAACATCAAAAATAGTTTTTGCGGCGGTAGATTGATGCCGATCAGAAACAGCAGAAAGATGATCCCGATATGTGCAATTTGCTTGATCACCACATCGTCATTCACCAAGCCCAGCACGGACGGCCCCACCAACACACCTGATATCATGTAGATCACCAGCAGCGACTGACGTGCATAAAGCCCCACTGTGGCTAGCAGCGCCGCACCGGTAAATATTACAAACATATAAAAAATGATCGACTCAGTCGCCATAAGCAAAATCGCTGTGGAATATGTAAATAATAGTCGAAAGCACAAATCGTGCTATTTATTGAACAACACGACAGGAATAAGGGAAATAGAAAACCAACCAATCATGTCAGGCATCCTCATGAAACCCATCAGCATTTTTCGCCACGTCAAATCCGAAGGCCCGGGCTATTTCGGCGACTTTCTCGATCGTCACCAGATACCTTACCGGGTCATCCGGCTAGATAAGGGTGAATCCGTGCCAACAACACTGGAGCAGAGCTCCGCCCTGGTACTGATGGGTGGGCCAATGAGCGTCAACGATCATATTGACTGGATCGAACCTGAACTCTCACTAATCCGCCAAGCGATCAAACAAAACATGCCAGTGCTGGGCCATTGCCTGGGCGGACAACTGATCAGCAAGGCGCTGGGCGGCACCATCGGGCCAAATCCAGTCAGGGAATTCGGCTGGCTACCCGTGCAACAGCAAGACACACCAACAGCACATGATTGGCTCGGCAGTCTACCCGACAGTTTCAATGCCTTTCACTGGCACGGCGAAACCTTCACCATTCCAGACGGCGCCACTAACATCCTCGCCAGCGAGTTTTGCCCCCACCAGGCCTTTGTTATAGGTAACACCTTGGCTTTGCAGTGCCATGTGGAAATGACACCCGACATGGTGATCGACTGGGCAAAGCTACACCAGGGTGATATCGCCACGGCTACACCCAGTATCCAGACGTATGATCAGATGACAGAATCTCTGGATAACAAAATAGCCACGCTGCAAAGCCACGCCGACAAACTCTATCAGCGCTGGCTGCGGCCCCTGGTCGAGATTTAATATATGACCTCGGTTTCTGTCATCATCCCCAGCTATAACCGCGCCCACACCCTGCCAAGGGCGCTTGACTCGGTGCTGGCCCAAACCCGCCGCGCCGATGAAATCATTCTGGTGGATGATGGTTCAACAGACGAAACCGAACAACTCATTAAACAAAACTACCCAGAGGTCAGCTATCTCAAACAAGAAAACCGCGGCGTCAGCGCGGCCCGCAATCAGGCCATCAAACAGGCACGGGGCGACTGGTTCGCCCTGCTCGACTCCGACGACGCCTGGCTGCCCGAAAAACTGGAAAAACAGCTTTCCCTGTTAGCACAACAGCCTGAATTCAAACTCATCCACAGCGATGAAATCTGGGTACGCAACGGTGTGCGCGTCAATCAAATGAAAAAACATGCCAAAACCGGCGGCCAGATCTTCCAACAGTGCCTGCCTTTATGCGCCATCTCACCTTCGGCGGCGGTAATTCATCGCGAGCTATTCGGCGAGATCGGCCTGTTCGACGAAACCCTACCCGCCTGTGAAGACTACGACCTGTGGCTGCGTATCACCGCCCGTTACCCCGTGCTCTACTGCGAAGACGCACTGATTTTAAAATATGGCGGCCATGACGATCAGCTATCACAACAGCATTGGGGCATGGACCGCTTCCGTATTCGCGCGCTGAGCAAATGCATTGCTCAGGGCCGCTTAGGTGAGCAGGATCACTTAGCCGCCGAACGCATGTTGCAACGCAAACTGCGCATCCTGCTCAAGGGTGCGGAAAAACACAATAACCGGGAAATCATCGAAGAATTCAGTCCACTCTACCGGACGAGTACTGACTAAGGTTTTAAAAGTTTAAACTTTCCACTGTCAATATTTACCTCCCCCGACCGATATAAGAAAAAGCGAATCTACTATCAGGGAAAAATATAATGACCTCGGTTTCTCTCTTGAATTTGTCCGTCAAACAGCGGTTGATCATAATCGCCGTCGCCACCACGCTGTCCTTGTTTGCCCTGTTATTGCTGGGCAATCACGCCACCCACACCGTCGAAGACCTGGACCGTAACGCCATCATCATCCACGAGATCTCGGCAGACATGCTCATGCTGAGACGCAATGAGAAGGATTTCATGGCACGCAAGGTTTTGAAATACCAGGGCAAATTCAATAACAACATGCAAGCCATTCAGGACAAACTGGACCGCCTGAACCAAGGCCTGCAGGAAGAAGGCATCGACAACAGCCATGTCGATAGCGTAAAGGCTGTGATGGCTGACTACGGCAACAAATTTAACCAATTCATCGCCGGACAGCAGAAAGTCGGCCTGCATGCCAAAGACGGCTTATATGGCACCCTGCGCCAAGCGGTGCACAATGTCGAGGACAAACTCGCCAGCCTGGACGACACCCGCCTGCTCAGCGACATGCTGCAACTGCGCCGCAACGAGAAGGATTTCATGCTGCGCCGCGATATGAAATACATCGACAAATTCAACGGCAATCTGGAAAAGTTTCGCGGCCATCTCGATGCAAGCAACCACCCCTCCGCGGTGAAGAGCGAATTGAATAACCTGCTGGGGCAGTACAAACAAGACTTTCTCAAGCTGGTAGCACTGGAGCAAGCACAGGGACTGGACCATAAAACTGGCCTCCACGGCGAGCTGCGTGACACCGTGCACCAAGCAGAGGAATTGCTGAGCCAAACGAAAGAGACCCTCGTCACCGCTGTGGCTGAGGCAGGCAAACGCATCGATATCATTTCCATGACCTCCTCTGCAGTGCTTGCCATCATCAATATCGCGCTGATCCTCTGGATTGCGGCCGGCATTATTCGCCCAGTAGAAAGGCTTTCCCGTGCCATGTCACTGGCCTGCAAGGAACGCGATCTTAGCCAGCGAGTGGAAATAGAAGGCAATGACGAAATCGCCAACATGGCCAATGTGTTCAACACCATGCTGTCTGAATTCGGCGGCATGATGTCGAAAGTGATGGACTCAGCCAACCAGCTCAGCACGGCGGCGGATCAGCTCACCGCGGTGACAGATAAAAGCAGCCAAGCGATATCAAAGCAGCGTGCCGAGAGTGACCAAGTCGCCACTGCCATGAATGAGATGTCGAACACTGTGCAGGAAGTTGCCCGCAACGCTAACGAGGCAGCCACCGCATCGCGTACCGCCGACCAACAGGCCGACAAAGGCAGTCAGGTCGTCAACGGCGCAATTGCCTCTATCAACCGGCTGGCTGAACAGGTAACAGACACTGCAACAGTGATCAAGGAGTTGGAGCACGAGAGCCACAACATCTCCACCGTTTTGAATGTAATTCAAGACATTGCCGAACAAACCAACCTGCTGGCGCTGAATGCCGCCATCGAGGCCGCCCGTGCCGGTGAGCAAGGCCGCGGTTTTGCTGTGGTGGCCGATGAGGTCAGAACACTGGCACAACGTAGTCACGAGTCCACCCAGGAGATCAACGACATCATCAACCGGCTGCAGCAGAAGTCCGGCTCAGCGGTCAGCGCCATGGAGAGCGGCCTGAGCCAGACCGAGGAGAGTGTCGAACAAGCCAGTCAGGCTGGCGACGCCCTGCAGGCGATCACCAAAGCAGTTGCCGCCATCAATGACATGAATGTGCAGATTGCCAGTGCCGCCGAAGAACAGTCCGCTGTGGCAGAGGAGATCAATCGCAATGTGGTCACTATCACCCATATCGCCGATGAAACAGCGCAGGGCGCGCAAGAGACCACCGACACCAGTCGCTCACTTGCAAGCATGGCCCAGCAGCTGCGCAGCATGGTCAATCAGTTCAAAGTGAATTAATCTGAGCCTTAGCAATTATGAAATCGCAACGCCCCTTAATTGGGGCGTTTGCTTTTTACCCCGCCAGCCCGGAAACTGATAAAATTCGCCCAACCCTATTCCGGCACAAATGCATGCTCAACATCATCACCGCCCTGCCCTGCGAGGCAAAACCCCTGATAAAGCATTTCCGCCTCAACGGCCGCCAAGCCGAGAACGGTTTTCGCATTTATGAAAATGATCAACTGCGACTAATCATCGCCGGCATCGGCAAGTGCGCCGCTGCTGCTGCTTGCGCGTATTTGCAGGGCATGGAACCGGCTGGTAAACATGTCTGGCTCAATCTTGGCATTGCCGGCCATGCCACGCTGGAGATCGGTGAAGCGGTGCTGGCACACAAAATCAGCGATGCAGCGACAGGCGTGAGCTGGTATCCACCCATGCCGTTTAAGCGCCCCTGTAGAAGTGTTGAACTGATCACTCGGGATCAGGCTGAGGAGGCCTATGATCAAAACGCCGCTGTCGATATGGAAGCGGCCGGATTTTATGCCACCGCCATTCGCTTTAACAGCAGTGAGCTGGTGCAGGTATTCAAGGTGATTTCAGACAACCAGACCAATCCCGCCGAGCAAGTCTCTGCCGCCCAGACAGAAGCGCTGATCGACGCCAAGTTAGATGTTATCGATCGGCTCATCCAACAGCTGCTACAGATGGATCAGCAATCCCGCCAATTGTTCGGCACCGACCTCCAGCAACAATTCATGCAACGTTGGCATTTCACTGTGTCGCAACAACATCAATTATTGAGATTGCTGCAACGCTGGCAGGCCAAAGCCATGCCGCCTGTATTGGTTGAGAACTTTATGGATGCCAGAAATAGCAAGGCGGTAATTGCCCTTATTGCTGAACAAATTGAATCCGCCCCACTAAGATTTGAAGATTCATGATTGAAACCCTGTACATCGAAGAGGCCGTTTTTGATCATCCACGCAGCCAGGCGATCCGGACACGTTATCCGAATGCTGCCGTGATCCCATGCAGTCGTTATGGCGAGGTATTTAATCCTAAGGCGCAGAACTTCCGTCTACAAAAAAAACAACCGGCGTTGATCTTGGCAGAGAAATTCAACAATTTTGTTTTGCCTGCGCCATTGAGTTACAACATCGGTGGCCAACGCAATTATTATTTCTCGCACATGCTCAACTGCATCTACGACTGCCGTTATTGTTTCTTACAAGGCATGTATCGCTCAGCCAATTACATATTGTTTGTCAATTATGAGGACTTCGATTCTAGCATCGAACAGGTGGCGAAGGCGTCTAACGAATCAAGTTATTTCTTTTCCGGTTATGACTGCGACAGCCTGGCGCTGGAACCGATCACAGGTTTTATTAAGCACACATTGCCGTTGTTCCGAAAATTAAACAACGCCTTTTTAGAAATACGCACCAAAAGCACACAGATCCGCACCTTGTTGGATACCGAGGCAATGCCTAATTGTATCGTCGCCTTCAGCCTATCACCTGACGTGTTGGCTGAAGCATTAGAACACAAAGCACCCTCACTGCAAAAACGTCTTGAAGCCTTAGATAAACTTCAGCAGGCAGGCTGGCCGATAGGTTTACGTTTTGACCCGATCATTTACTGTGACAATTATCAGAACATCTACACAGAGTTTTTTGAACAAGTCTTTGTCCGCATCAATCTTGACCAACTGCACTCGGTCAGCCTGGGCACCTTTCGCATGCCACAGGGTTTTTATCGCAACATCGTTAAACTCTATCCCGAAGAGAAACTCTTTGCCGGACCACTGACCGAATCACAACAGATGGTTTCCTATGAAGCAAATATTGAAGACGAGATGCTGGCTTTTTGCCGGGAAAAACTATTACAGTTAATGCCTGAAGAAAAACTATTTCTCTGCCATGACGATGACTAAACAAAAACGCACTATTCTCATCAGTGGCGCCAGCTCAGGCATCGGCCGTGCTAGCGCTGAATTATTTTTACAAAATGGCCAGCGCGTGATCGGTATTGGCCGTGATTTCAATAAATGTGATTTTGACGCACCTAACTTCAGCGCCGTAGAAATGGATCTGGGCGACATCAAAGCCCTGCCCGATCAGTTGCAAAGCCTGGCCAAACAACACCCTGAGATCGATACCATCATCAACTGCGCTGGACAGGGTCGCTTCGGCTCACTTGAAGAATTTAGTTACAAACAGATCTACAAACTGATGGACCTCAACTTCACCAGTCATGCCTTTGTCTGCCGCGCCTTTATGCCGCAGTTAAAAAAGAAGACACACAGCAATATCATTTTCATCGGCTCAGAAGCAGCATTGGAAGGCACGCAAAAAGGCTCTATCTATTGCGCTAGCAAATTCGCGTTGCGAGGATTTGCCCAAGCATTAAGACAAGAGAGCAGTGGCACTGGCGTGCATGTCAGCATTATCAACCCCGGCATGGTCAAAACAGAATTCTTTAATGATCTGAATTTCGAACCCGGCAAAGACAGCAGCAATTTCATTGAAGCCGACGATATCGCCAATACCATCAAGATGATACTGGATAGCCGCCCCGGCACCGTGATTGATGAGATCAACCTGTCACCCTTGAAAAAGGTCATCAACTTTAAAAAAACTGATGCTTTGAGTTAATCGAGTGCTGCCAGCGTCTGGAGATAGGTCATTTGCAGAATACGGGCATCGCTGCTGGCACGGTGCCGATTGAAACCATACTCGTCGATTACTTGCAGTTTGGTACGTGACCAGATCGATTTTTGTTCTTCGCTAAGTAATTTTGGCAATGCATCCACTGTAAAGGTTTGCATCAGGCCGGCATGGTGAAATAGCAAACTAATCCAGACCATGTCGTTACCCCAGGCATCGCTATAAACAGTTTTGCCATTGAGGAATCCATTGAGCTGCCGCGCCACTACGTCAATGCCTCTACCATGCTCGAACAGTTGTTCGCGCGTAATTCCATGCAGGCTTTGCGCAGCCTCATTCCAGTGCACCCATTCGGGCTCCGGCTTGATCAGACTGCAGTAACTCTCGCCATCGGCGAACGCCACACCGACCTCGATCGGATAACTGCCCGTTCCAAAACCTGAGGCTTCGACATCAACAACAATGGGTAACTCTTGCTTGGCTGACACCCTATACCCTGCAATCCGAGATTATTAGTGGTCTTCCAGTAGACGCCTGACCAGCTCACGACTGTCATCGGTCTTATCAAGCTGTTCAGACGGCGTCCATGACATATCGTTTTCCAGCATGTAACTGCCCTTGAATTCATGCGGCGGTTTGTTGCCCCACTCATCCGGACCAAGCATTGAAAAATAGTTCGAACCATCACTGCGGCGATAAAGATGATAGATGCGTCCCGGTATGCGTTTGAAATTACACTGGGCCCGGTGCAACTCCTGGTCACGTTGGGCTGATTCCAGTGCATCACGCGCCTCTCGCTGCAGATGCCGAATCTGATCGGCAATAATTTGCAACTTGGCCGAGACACGCGTGTTGATATGGCTGTCGGCAGTGGAAATTTGCTGTGCCAGATCAACCAGATCGACACTAGCACCTAGGCGACTGACGGGATAAGGCGCCGAGCGGGCATGGCCCTCGTGTATGTCACCCTTGCCCTCATGTTTTTTGTAATCACGACTCATATAATTCATCCAGCAAGCATCCGCCCAGCCTACCATATTGCTTATCTGGGCACAGTTAGCAGAATAATAAGCTTGGCAGCCGATATTTTTAGGTAAAGCAAATTGATAAGCGTCCACCAAGGCTATAACGGCTCGCACTCACAATCATCAACCGCGAACAAACAACGTCAGGCAGGCAATGCCGATTATTTCAGCGGTAAACGAATAAAAAAAACAGCCCCTTGGCCCGGTGTGCTATCAAACCAAATACTGCCACCATGCAATTCTACCAGGCGTTTTGTAATCGCCAGCCCCAGACCGGTACCACCGCGCTGACGCGTATCGGAAGCATCGGCCTGGGAGAACGGATTGAAGATAGCAGATACAAATGCCTGCGGAATACCGGGGCCGTGATCGGTCACACTGATAAGCAACGCCTCATCCTCGATCATTGCCGCCAGAGTGACCGTTTCTCCTTTGGGTGAAAACTTGATGGCATTCGAGATCAAGTTGGAAAGAATCTGGAGTAGACGATGCTCATCTCCCGAAAACTCGAGATCAGGCAATGTCTGCGCATCACACACCAAGGCCACACCAAACTTGTCGGCATACCCCTGATTGATCTGCAAGGCCTTGCTGACCAGGTCAGACAGCTGCAGTCTTTCCAAATGCAGCTCCAGCTTGCCTGCTTGCATCTTATCCATATCGAGCAGATCATTAATCAAAATCAGCAGCCGCTCACTGTTTTCATAGGCAATCCGCAACATACTAGCCGCTTCAGCTGAAGCCTTATCCACCGCGTCGCCCACTAGTAATCCAAGCGCCCCCTTGATGGAGGTCAGCGGTGTGCGCAGCTCGTGACTGACAGTGGAGACAAATTCATCTTTCAGGCGTTCCAGGCGTTTGCGTTCGGTAATATCCTGAATAACACCCACCATGCGTGTAGACATGCCATTGGCACTCTGATCCACACCGGCGGCGATGGCCTGATGCCAACGGCGCTTGCCGTCATCGCCGCGCACACGATATTCAACTTCGCAACGGCTTGTCTGACCCTGGCGGCAGGCTGATTCTATCTTCAATACCTCGCTCAGGTCTTGTGGGTCTATACAACCCAGCCAAGTCTCACGAGTCGGGGCTACATCATCTCGATTCACGCCAATCATCTGCCACCAACCCTTGCTAAGCACCATTGCACCGCTGCGCAGATCCACATCCCAGGCGGCCATACCACCACCCTGAAGCGCCAACGCCAGGCGGCTTTCACTCTCATTCAGCACACGGGTCTGTTCCCGCATCTCGCGCATCAGGCGGGCACGCTGTGTCCGAAGTGCCCAAATCCAGGTTGCTGCCAGCAAAAACACCAACACGACCGTGGTCACGATCAATGTAATCAACCGTTCTTTGGTTAACAACGGCTGCTTTGGCAACTCAAGCCACTGGCTGCGCAGGGCCTGCATCTCCTGCTCGCTGACAGCCGCCATTCCCTTCATTAGGATTTCGATCAGTTCGGGCTGATCATTGCGCGCAGCGATACGAATTTTGGCGGTTTCGAACAACTCCGGCAGCTTTACTCCGCCAGCCACCTGTACCCCGCGCAACAGGTGTTTCTTGATCAGATAGTTGCCGACGGCGGTATCGGCAATCAACAGATCGACTTCACCTGTCATTACCGCCTTCAAACCCTCGAGAACCGAGCCGACTTCAATATGATCAATCTCAGGAAGAATCTGCAAAATCCGTCGCTGGTTGTCAAAACCGCGCACCAAGGCCAAGCGGTATTTAGCCAATTGTTCAACCTGCTCAATTCTGACCGAGCTGGCATTACTGCGCATGAAATAGCCCACCACATTTTCAACATAGGCGGCGGAGAAAGAGAGGAACTGCTCACGTTCCTCATTGCGAATAATGGCCGGAAAAGCATCGATCTGGCGCGCCCGTCCTATCTCTAATAACTCTTGCCAGCTATACCCGTTGATCCATTCAACATTCAGCCCCACCTTGCCGGCAACCAGTTGAAAATAGTCTATCGAGAAGCCCATGGCCTGCTGTTGTTTGCCGACAAAATCAAACGGCGGCCAGTCCGTCTCATTTGCCACGCGGATCTCGAGATGCTCTGCAATCCAGGCACGTTCATGTTCGCTAAGTTCTACAATTGCATCAGTGTGCGCCATCAAAGGCTTCGGTGCGACCGTCAGTAAACATACGAGCGCCAGTCCAACAAAAATGCTGCACAAAGGCCGAACACAACAATTTTTGGAATCAACCTTTACAATCATTCAAGGCAAACTATCTATTAAGTTAAGCGCATGTCGAGATTAATCGAACCTTAGTCCCGACACCTTACTCCGAAAAACAGGAATAATATGCGAGAAAACGCAGAGCCTGAGACCGACTCAAGCCTCAGCAGTACGGACTTTTTCCCTAGCCAGACCGATCATCACTTCAACGCTGTTTCATGTGCACCAGGTCGAGTGTGCTGTTCAATTCGGGGACAAACACTTTCTTCGCTCCCATGGCCCTGACCTGCTCAGCTAACGGTGCAATCGCCTCCGGCTCACCATGTATCAGCGCAATGGGCGGACGCCCCTCGAAATTGTCATACCAGTTGAGCAATCCGTGCCGATCTGCATGAGCCGAAAATCCACCGACGGTATGAATCTTTGCCGCGACACTGACCGTTTCACCCCAAAGATTGATCTTGCGGGCACCGTCCACCAGCTGACGTCCCGGAGTACCACGCGCCTGGAAACCAACAATCAGCACATGACAGTTCTGGCGCCAGATATTGTGTTTGAAATGGTGCTTGATACGCCCACCGGTGCACATGCCACTGCCCGCAATTACAATCGCGCCGCTACGGATGCGGTTGATGGCGATGGAGTCTTCCGCCGAACGACTCATGTGCAAATTGGGCAGCATGAACGGATTGCCGTTTTGGCGCTCCAGCGCCTTTGTCTCAGGGTCATACAAATTACGATGACGGCTGTAGGCCTCGGTCGCTTCAATCGCCATCGGACTGTCGAGAAAGATGCTCCACCGATCCAGCTGCCACTTGTCATAATTAAAGTTGAAGGCATAGAGCAATTCCTGGGTACGACCGACGGCAAAGGCGGGAATCATGACGATGCCTTTGTCATGACGAGCATTAAGCAACACCTCTTCAAGCTCGGCCCAGGTTTCATCCCAGGAGCGGTGATCACGATCGCCATAGGTGCTTTCCATTAATACAAGATCTGCCTCTTTGATCATGGCCGGGTCTTGCAGAATCGGCGCACCATGATGGCCAAGATCACCGCTGAACACCAGCTTGCGCGTGACACCCTCTGCAGTCAGCCACATTTCCACAATCGACGATCCCAGAATATGTCCGGCATCATTCAGACGTATTTGCACACCGGGTAGTATTTCGGTTTCCACGCCGTAATCAAGCGGCACAAATTGATCCATCACCGCCTTGGCCTCTTCCAAGGTATAAAGCGGCTCCAGCAGGGGCTTGTGTTTGCGTTCACGCTTGCGATTTTCCCACTCAACCTCTTTTTCGTTGAGGTAGCCCGAGTCTTTCAATAGGATGCGGCACAGATCGGCGCTGGCATGCTGAGTATATATCGGCCCGGTGTATCCCGCCTTGGCCAACAACGGCAGGCGGCCGGAATGATCGAGATGCGAATGGGTCAGCACCACTGCGTCGAGTTCATTTGCATCAAAGGGAAAGGGGGTGCGATTGCGGGCCTCGTCTTCAGGACTGCCCTGTATCAATCCACATTCAACCAAGAGCTTTTTATCACCCAATCGAATCAGGTAACAGGAGCCGGTCACCTCTTGCGCGGCACCCAGGAACTGAAGTTGCATCATGACTTTTTCCTTCTTATCAATGCACAACTTTCAGTATAGGCAATTTGCCTGGCTGAGTCTTCGATCAATCAGACCATTACTCATGCAGGATCGAGTGCCATCGTTTCAAACACGACCAGACCCTGCGTTTTGGTGCGCGATGACCAGGGGACGACAAAAAATGTGACAAGGGTCACAAAAACCGGTCAGCACTAATAAAGATCCCCCCGGCTGGGTCGATTCCTTCGCATAGAGCGTGGAATCAGAGAATAAAAGCAATGTGGGATAAATGCAGTCGCAACACCCTAAAGAGCGCAGATTATGTCAGCCTGGTCCTGGCTGTTTTCCTACTAGTTGCCGGCAGCCATGCCCGCGCCTTAACCACCAGCGAATACACATTTGACGAATTGGTAGTCCAGGCAGACCTGATCCTGGTCGGTAGCGTCAGCCAAATCCACAGCTTCTGGGGCGAAGGCCGCGGCGCTGACACTATTTTCTCCAATATCCACCTGGTCGAACTGGAACAGATCAAGGGCGATCTAAACGAAACTGAATACAGCCTCAAAGTCGTAGGCGGCATAGTCGGCGACCAGGCCCAGTTTTATCCCGGCCTCCCCCAGTTCACAGTCGGTCAGCGCTATTTGCTCTTCATCAAGGGCAACAACCGCGCCATGTTTCCCATCGCCGGCATCAGCCAGGGAGTTTACCGCATTCAGTGGGACGCCGAGCAACAACGCTCAATCGCGATTCCCAACGGGGACAGCAGCACCCAAGCCCCAAGCCGCAACATGCGCAGCATGGCGCACGAACACAATGAACCGGGCCACGAGCTTATCGGTCTGATCGGCGAAATCCGCGCCAGCATGGCTCAAGGTCAATAACATGAATTGCCCTCGCCTGCTTCTTACGCTGATTTTAACGTTTTGCCTCAGCAGCCAGGCCCTGGCATTTTCTTACCGCGGCCAGCTCGAAGGTGAGGCCATCGGTCCAACCAACACCGGCGAAGCAATTGCTTGGCATCAACGCCAAGTCGTGATGGGGCTGAATTTTGGCCAGGAATGGGATGACAGTGCCCGCCTGGCCTTGAATCAGTGGAACGAAGCCGGCGCCGATTTTGAATGGCATGCCACCGGTAACAGCGCCGAACCCTGCCAGAACGACAACATCAACAGCACCGGCTGGTCTGACACCACTTGCAGCGGCAGTGAGTGGGGCAGCATAGTAGCCACCACCCGGGTCAGCATGCGTAAGATCGGCGGCACCTGGTACATCAACGATACCGATGTCATCTTTAATTCCGGCCTTCAGTTTGATTCCTACGCCGGGGCCCAGCGCTTCGATGCGCAAGGCAAACCGGTGTATGACTTTGTCCGCGTGGCCCTGCATGAATTCGGCCATGCTGCCGGCCTGCTGCACCCGGATGAATCTGGCCAGAACGTTGACTCGATCATGAACACCGGCAGCAGGAGCCTGGCGCTTGACCACCTGCAGACCGACGATATCCGCGCCATCCGCCAACTCTATTCAAACAGCGACACCCCAGACATCACGCTGGAAGGTTTCAATAGTTACGAAATCCAGGACGATCAGATCCTCATTGCCATCGACAGCCTGCGCAACTACCGCAATGTTAATAGCGGTGATCTAACACTGGAAATTCGTGCCATCTCGTCCAGCAACAGCTCAGATTACTATGTACTGGGCACTGTCGACCTTGGCAGCCTGGATGCATCAGAACTGCGCAGCATCGGCCAGCTAACAACCGATTACACACCGCCACCCGCAGGCCAGCACAATGTCAGTCTGGCACTACTCGAATCGGAAAGCTCTACCCCGCTCTTTCGCCAAGCCATCGGTTACCTTGAAGTCAGCAGTGACACGGTCAATAGCGGCACACTCAACGCTGCGCCAGCCAGCAACTCTGGCAGTGGTGGCGGTGGTTCAAGCAGTCTCGCCATGCTGCTGGGCATGATCGTGTTTCTAGGCATACGCCGTACTGCCAAGACTTGAACTGACACAGACCTCCTCGTTATTTCCAAATTCTCACCTCGGCGCAAGTCTACTGAAATGGCCCACAGCCTGCATTTTTGCTAGAATATGCGGCCTTTTAGGCACTCCACCACAAGGTAGCCCCGATGTTCGAGCCCCGCGCCAATCCCAATGCCAATCTCAAGAATGATATCCTCTCTGGTCTCACCGTTGCCCTGGCGCTGGTGCCCGAGGCAGTCGCTTTCGCTTTTGTCGCTGGTGTTGAACCCCTGGTTGGGCTATATGCCGCTTTCCTGGTCGGCTTGATCACCGCCGCGATTGGCGGCCGCCCGGGCATGATCTCGGGAGCAACCGGCGCTCTGGCCGTGGTAATGGTGGCCCTGGTGGCCGAGCACGGGGTCGAATATCTGTTCGCCACAGTGGTGTTAATGGGCATCATTCAGATCGGCGCCGGCGTGCTAAAGCTGGGCAAATTTATTCGCCTGGTGCCCTACCCGGTAATGCTGGGCTTTGTGAATGGCCTGGCGATTGTTATTTTCCTCGCCCAACTGCCCCAGTTCCAGACAACCGGTGAGAACGGTAGCACCGAATGGCTCAGTGGCAGCGCTCTGTGGATGCTGATTGGCCTGATTGCGCTGACCATGGCCATCATTCATTTCCTGCCCAAGTTCACCAAGGCCATCCCCTCCTCATTGGCGGCGATCCTGGTGGTGAGTCTGATCGTGATCGCCTTCAATATTGACGTGCGCACCGTGGGCGACATGGCCTCGATCGCTGGTGGCCTCCCCGATTTCCATATCCCCAGCGTGCCCTTTACGCTAGAAACCCTGTGGATCTGCCTGCCTTATGCCTTCATTCTGGCCACCATCGGCCTGATTGAGTCTCTGCTGACCCTGAGCCTGATCGATGAGATCACCGAAACCCGCGGCCGCGGCAACAAGGAGTGCATCGGTCAAGGGACCGCCAACCTGGTCACCGGCTTTTTCGGCGGCATGGGCGGCTGTGCCATGATCGGCCAGAGCATGATCAATGTGAATTCGGGCGGCCGTGGCCGTATGTCTGGCATCTCGGCGGCCTTGTTTCTGCTCTGCTTCATCCTGTTTGCCTCAAGCCTGATCGAGATTATCCCGCTGGCGGCACTGATCGGGGTGATGTTCATTGTCGTGATCGGCACTTTCGAGTGGTCCAGCTTGCGAATTCTGGGCAAGATCCCCAAGGCCGATGCCTTTGTGTTGATTTTGGTCTCAGGTGTTACCGTCGCCACCGACCTGGCCATCGCCGTGGTCGTTGGTGTGATCGTCTCGGCGCTGGTATTCGCCTGGGATGTTGCCAAACGCATGGATACCGACAGCCATATCGATGAAAAGGGTACCAAGGTTTACACTCTGCGAGGACCGCTGTTTTTCGGTTCCATCCACAGCTTCAAAAATCAATTCGATCCACGCAATGACCCGGACGATGTAATCATCGACTTCATCAACACTCGGGTCTATGACCACTCCGGCATTGAGGCGATTGATGCAGTTGCCGAGCGATATCTAAATGCCGGCAAAACCCTGCATCTGCGGCACCTCAGCCCGGAATGCCGCGCTCTACTGAAACAAGCTGGCGATCTGGTCGAGGCCAACTACATCGAAGACCCCAAATATCACGTTGCCGACGACAGTCTCGCCTAAGCTAGGCCAGCCTGGCATCTCCACCAGGCTGGTCCATAAACCATCCAACTTGATCAACGTTAATAGCGCCTAAAAAAACAACAAATTTTCTAAAGTTTCTATCCTGTACCTCGATAACTCTTAGTGTGCCAAGCGCACAGCAAGAACAACTCGAATGAGCATAGGGTTTAGTAATGAAAATCAATCTACCTGTCACTGGCCATGAACGTACTTTTGACGTCTCAGAACGTATTATTTCGACCACAAATGCCAAGGGCATCCTTACTTCCTATAACAACACCTTTTTCAACATCAGTGGTTTCCCCGTTGAAGAACTGGACGGTAAAAACCACAATGTAGTGCGCCATCCAGACATGCCGCCGGCGGCATTTGAAGACCTGTGGAGCACAGTGAAGAAAAACCATTCCTGGATGGGCATCGTCAAAAACCGCTGTAAGAATGGTGATCATTACTGGGTCGATGCATTTGTCACCCCTATCAGTGAAAATGGCCAGATTGTTGAATATCAATCTGTGCGCAGCAAACCCAATGCCGAGCGTGTAAAACGTGCGGAGACGATCTACCAACGCATCAACGACGACAAAACACCTTTCAAAAAACAGCTTTCGCTTCAGAACAAACTCTACCTCACCAGCGCGATTACTGTATTGCCTATGCTGCTGGCCTTGTTTGCGGCACCACAACTGGCCTGGCTGGCAGCCCTAGTTTCGATAGCACTTGGTCTGGGTCTGACTAACTTGTTTTGCAAACCTCTGCGGGAACTCTGCCAACAGACAAAAGAGCACGTTGATAATCCTTTGATGTGTCATATCTACACCGGCAGAACCGACGAGATCGGCCAATTGATGCTAGCCAACAAGATGGTCAGATCAGAGCTGGACGCTGTTGTCTCAAGACTGGACTTCTCATCAGATCAGCTCTCCGAAACGGCACGCAGCTCAAGCCAGGTGGCTCAACAATCTAATGATTGCATTCAGAAGCAGCAAAAAACGGTCTCCGAAATCGCCACCGCGATTTCACAGATGAGCATGGCCGTGCACGAAGTTGCGCAAAATACCCAACAGGCGGCCGAATCTACCCAACAGGCGGATGCCGAAACCGAGAAAGGCAAACACACCACCGATAAAACTATTCAAGCGATTCATTCTCTCGCTGAAAACATCGGCTCTGCCGCCGGCGTCATCAACCGACTGGATGAGGAGAGCAAGGCGATCAGCAGTGTGCTGGATGTAATCAGAGAGATTGCTGAACAGACCAATTTGTTGGCATTGAACGCCGCCATTGAGGCCGCGCGGGCCGGCGAGTTGGGGCGCGGCTTTGCCGTAGTGGCAGATGAGGTACGCACCCTGGCAACTCGAACCCAGGACTCGATCGCCGAGATTGAATCCATGATCAAACGGGTACAAAACAGTGTGCATGAAGCCACATCGACCATGCAGGAGAGCAGCAACAGGGCCGAGGCTTGCAGTAATCAATCCTCTGAAATCTCAGAATTTTTAACCACGATTACAAATTCGGTTGCCAGCATCTCTAATATGACGCTTCAGATTGCTAATGCAGCCGAAGAGCAAAGCGCCGTATCTACCGAGATCACGAATAATGTCGGCACCCTGTCGGAACAGGCAG
>CALZIQ010000034.1:19028-27588 GCA_945787735.1 uncultured Chromatiaceae bacterium
TCGAGATCGCCAACAAAAACGACCATATCAGTTTGAACCTGAACGAGCTCACCACACAACTGAAAAAACTGGTACGTCAATTCCAGTAATCCAGCCAGGCGCGACGAAGTGGAGTAGAATCCATTGTTTTACCAAAAGAAAATGCTATGGAAACCCGCTTCATCGATCAATCCACCGACCTGGTTCAGCTCTGTCAAACACTTGCCAAGAGTGTATTTGTCACCGTTGACACTGAGTTTGTCCGCGAACAAACCTACTACCCCCAGCTTGCCCTAATCCAGATCGCCAATGAGCAGCTCATTGCCTGTATCGATCCCTTGGCGATCGACGACTTGTCGCCACTAAAAGAACTTTTCAGAAATTCAGCCGTGACTAAAGTCTTCCATGCCGCCGGTCAGGACATGGAAATCTTCTACCTGCTGTTTGGCGAACTGCCCCAGCCCCTGTTCGATACCCAGGTAGCCGCCACCGTGCTTGGCCAGGGTGAACAGATCGGCTACGCCAATTTAGTCAAAGAGATACTTGGCATTGAGCTGGATAAGAGCCACAGCCGCACCGACTGGCTGCAGCGCCCATTGGATCCGAAACAGATTAGCTATGCTGAAGATGACGTGCGCTACCTAACTCAACTCTATCCCAAACAACTCAAGGCGCTGGAACAGCAAGGACGTGCCGACTGGCTGGCGGATGACTTTGCCTCACTGGCCAATCCGGCCCGCTATCAGACTGATCCCCAAACCACCTGGCGCAAGATCAAGGGAATCAACAAACTCAAGGGGATACAGCTGGCAGTGTTACAAAAACTGTGCACCTGGCGCGAACAGCAGGCTATGGAAAAAGACAAACCCCGACGCTGGATTGCCGCCGATCACATTCTAGTCGACATCGCCAAGCTTCGCCCTAAGGATATGAAAGCACTGGAAAAGATTCGCGGCATCCCAGCTAATCTGGTGCAACGCCGCGGCGAAACTCTATTGCAATACATCCGTGAAGCCGAGGCCCAACCCAAAGAAGAGTGGCCCAAGCTACCCCGCCCAAAACGGCTATCGAGCGCAGACGATGCCCTGGTCGATGCACTCTCGGCTCTAGTTAAGCTCAGCGCCGACCAGTTTCAAATTTCGCCAACAACGCTGGCCAATCGCAAGGAACTGGAACAGCTGATACATGGCGAACGCGAACTGGCCATTCTGAGTGGCTGGCGCCGCCATCACGGTGGTGAACTGCTGTTGGCATTTCTAGAGGGCAAGTGCTCAATCGAGGTAACACAGAACCGGCTGTCGCTTCAGAATCTAGCCGAATAGCCTAGGGCCTGTTAACCCTAATTTCAAAGCAGCGTTGCTGCCCTAGCGATCGACAGGAGAAAGCAGCAGCAAAGCTTGATATGATATCGCCCCATCTGATCTTCAAATTACACAGGAATGACTATGAACAAAGCGGCTCTTGATTGGACTATTGCCTGTCACCTGGATTATGGCGATAACGGCGAAGTTGCCATCGTTGAACACAGAGATGGCAAAACCTCAGTCAACACTCTGGCGACTACCGCAGCAAAGGGCGGCGACTACAATCGTCGTTCGGTCTTTCTCGGCGTCAATAAACTGGGCGAGGCCCTGATCATGGATCCAGAGACCAAAGAGGTCGAACGCTGCAGCGAGATGGAGGCCGACACACGTTACTACTATGCCTACCGCGATCCCAACTCGCTGCGTTTCTGGTTCACCAATGACGGCGACAAAGATGGCAACGACACGCTGAATTGCGGCGACAACGGCGGCACCGTCACCGTTGCCTCCAAGACCAATGGCGGCGGCGAAGTGCTGGAGACTCTGCTGATTGGCCGTGGTCACCATGTGTCTGCCTTCACCCGTCCTGGACCTGACAATGCCCCCATTCCAGAGCGCGCCTTTGTCAGCAACTTGCTTGACGGCACTATCTCAGTAGTGGGCAACGATCCCAGCGATGCGGTCAGTTTTCTCAAGGTGATCACCACCATCAATCTATTCGATCCGGGCGTTGAAAAAGAGGGGGCTCAGGATGTGCCCAACAATGCCTTTCCGCATGGCATGGAGTTTTCACCGGTGACCGGCAAGGTCTACAACCTCAATAACGGCTATGGCACGGTTGCCGTCATCGATCCGTTTAGCCATGAAGTTGAAGAGACTATTCCAATGAAAGTCAGCAGCAACCTGCTGCTGAGCCGTTGCGGCAAGTTTCTCATCGGCAAGGGTGCGGATCGCAAGGGCAATCCGGATCACGTAATGGGCAGGCTGCAAGTCCTGGATATCACTAAGAAAGAGGTCGTCAACAGCTTCGATATTCAAGACGTCTATCCCAGTGTTTACCGTTTCAACCCTGAAGGCAATCGTCTCTATGTCACCACAGCCGCCACCGGCAAAGGCACCCAGGCTGACAACCTGCGCACCAACATGGTTCAGGTTTATGACAGCAGCAAGTTGCCGGAACTTAGCCTCATCAAAGAGATCGAACTTGAAGCGTGTGATTCTGGCCGTCGCCCGATCGCCTTTCTGGAACAGGATGATCATGCCCCCCTGGTCTTTGTGCCTAACCCAACTCATGGCAGCTTGGCGGTGATCGATGCTGATAGCCATGAAGTTATCGAAACTGTGACACTTGGCAAGGGCGACATGAAGGAGTTCAATTTCTCCTTCTGGCGCGACCGTGCCGTTTACGGCGGTTAATTAAATGTAATAACAGCGACCCTGGCTCTAACTCCAGGGTCGCTTGTTTTATCAACTAGAGAAGTCTCATGAAAGCAGTTAAATCAATCTTCACGGCATGCCTGCTTTGTCTGTTGTGCCTACAACAGGCCAATGCTGCCAACAAAAACGAACAGATCAACACCATTCTTGAGCAAACCGGCTTTGATAAGTTGCTCCAGCATATTCCCGATTTTGCCCAGGCTGTATTAAAACAAAGCAGCGGTGCGCTGGAACCTGAGATGAACTCCGCCCTCAGCGCTGCCTTCAATCAGGCCTTTGCCACAGCGGCAGTGCAACGGGACGTCATCAACGTCATCAACGCGCACTACGATGAATCACAGGCAACTGCTTACCTCAATCAACTACAATCACCACTTGCCGTCAAAATCGCTGAGCTTGAACGCAGCACCAATACGCCTGCCAGTCAGCAAGCAATGAGGGCCTATGCCACTGAGCTTGCAACTAAACCTGCAACGAGTGCGCGCAGTCTGCTTGTTGAACAGCTGGACAAAGCTAACCGACATACAGATTTCTTTGTGGACATGCAAACCGCCTTTTTCAAGGCCATTTTTGTCGCCATCGAGCCAGTCATGGAGGCCGATATGCGCCTGGGTGATGGTGAGCTGGACAAGATGGTAACCGAGGTACGCAATTCACTCGAAGAAAGCACTCGCAACAATACTCGCCTTTCCTACCTATATGCCTTTCGTGACATCAGTGACGATGAGCTGAAAAACTACATTGCTCTGTGCGAATCAGACGAGTATCACTGGGCGATTCAATTGCTCGGCAATGCCATGATCTCTGCATTAAACCAGGCCGCTGACCGAGCAGCTAACGCAATGGCAATAGCCAGCAGCAAGCAATAACAAAAAGTTCCAACAACAAAAAAGCCCGCATTAAGCGGGCTTTTTTTCAGCACTATTAATAGCGCTTATTCTGTCGGCATAACGTTAGTCGCTTGAAGACCCTTCGCGCCATTCTCAGTTTCAAATGACACCTTTTGACCTTCAGCCAAAGATTTGAAACCTTCTGCCTTGATTGCAGAAAAATGTACGAAGACATCATCACCACCGTCAGCAGGAGTAATAAAACCGAAACCTTTGCTGTCGTTAAACCACTTTACTGTACCTGTTGCCATATTTCTTATACCTCAAAAATTACAAATTACTTTTGTCTACACAGATACTGAAGGTGATTTATAGAACTCCTGATCGCCATAAAAAAACAATCAATATCTGCGATTTAGCCAGTATAGCCAGTTATTTCGGCGCAATACAAGTTTTTTTGATTAACATTTTATGACATATAACCTTAATCAGATTGCGGACTCCAGCCTCCGATAAAGGTCTCAAGATCCTTCGCATGCAGGCGCCCCCCCACATATAGATCATTCAACGTATCACGCACAATCACTTGCTCACCTTCATATTGCCAAGCGCCGGCAATCACCATTTCAAACATGGTCACCATAATGTCATCGAGGCGAATGGTGTATTCCTTTGCCAGCGCTGAGAAATCATCCATGGTCAGCGGCTGCCCTTTTTTTTCAAATTCTTCCTTGGCCAGATTGGCTATCGCCACATCCCAGGCAGGAACATCAACATCAGGGTCTTGATTGGAATTGCTCATAGTTCTTCCTCATCATTAGCTTTTTATAGATTTTAGATAAACAAATACCAGATCGCCACTTTAACCAGAGATCAGTCACAACTGCGTAATCTGATAACCACGCTGCTTTAACAGGGCGACGATACCTTCTGCCCCAGGCAAATGTCCTGCGCCGACAACAACAAAATAACTGCCACCTTTTTGCGCTAGCTCATGCACTGTATCGGCCATACTTCTATTTCGGTCTGTCATAATAATTTTATTCAACCGCTCACCACCCTCAGCGGCCATCATACCCTCATCAAATAGCCCTTGTATTCCATCGCCATCACCGGCACGCCAAAATCGCAGCATCTTGTCGAAAAAGTCCTTACCATGCTCGATTTCCCGCAGTGTCTCTTCCAGCATCAACACCTGCTCTTCAGCAGTCAAACGGTCAAACAAGGATAGCTGCCATTGCATGCCCTCAAGTTCGACCACCTGTTTTTTGCCTCTGGCCAGACTTAGAAAATGGACATCGATGCCCTTGTCTTCGGAAAAACCGAGTTTGTTCAACGCCAGCGCCGTCAGACTCATGGAGGCAAACCAGGGTTTTTGCATGCTCAGCATTTCTATCGGCAGTCCCAGCGAAGCTGCGACCTGTTCTAGGCGCTGCCATGTTTGCTGGGAAAGATGTTGTCGCAAGTTTGAACCATCTTGATACATGGCCTTGCCGGCTACCAGCTGGGCCATCTGCACTGGATCAACGTTTAACACATCGGCCTCTACCACTAGGGTATCTGCCAGTTTAAAGCTATTGGTGATTACTCGCGGCAGAGGATACATCTCTGACGTGCCGAAATGGATTGAACCAAGCAAATACAAAGTGCCTTTGCCTGCGCTCGCCTGCCAGAAAAAATGTTTACCCGAGCCAACAGATTTATTCTGCACAGCAGTCGTAGTGCTCGAACCCGGCATTGTCGGCTCAAGACCATGACATGGGCGATCTTGAAAGCGGACAACACCGTCGTCACCTTTGCACTGAAAGACCTCAGCGTGTGCCGGAGCGACAAACAGTAGTGACAATAAAAGAAAAACATAATTAAATACTGACCTGTTTCCAGTTTTCACTCTGTTCACGAGCACCTCACTTTAGTAAACAATCCATATCGGCACTAACGCCGGCGGGCGTACGTACGCGGCAAAAAATCTTGGGGCTTGTTTGAAATCCATTCAATAAAGCACTGTATTTCAGGATGTTGGCGCAAGCGACCAATTTCAAAATAGGATTCAGCCAACGCCTTTTCACTCAACAACGCATGGACCTGTTTGTGGCAGGGACGACACAGCCAGGCGATCTGGGTCGTCATTAGCGTCCGTTCAAATCGCTTGCGCGTCTTTTTATTGCGATGCCGGGCACGTGGTATTAGATGATGTTTGGTCAGTCCAACAACATACCGATCACATAACTCACACTTGGCAAGTGGACTGGCTGTGCCAACAGACATCCTTGTCACTGCCATTCCCCCTGGTTAAAGGCCTCCAACCTCGCGCGCATACGTCTGACGTGGCTACCTTCCCAGTAGGCCTTGCGGCAAGCGGAACAATACAATACAGCCTGTCCACTCGAGCAGACATCATCCGGCACCAAATCTTGCGTCAACAGGTGCTGTTCGTCTGCAATCATAACCAAGGGCTGATTGCACAACAAACAACGACTAAAGGGGGCCTTAAGCCAATCCAGCTCAAACAAACCCGACAGCTCTTCGAGACAACCCGGTAGGTCATTGGCCTGCAATACCACCACAATCTCACTGAATGCATTATTCTCCGACAACAGGCGATCACGTGTTAGAAACAAGCGCTGTTCTTTATGCGCCAGTGACAGTAATTCCCTGTCCGGCGCACCCTTGGAGGCAATCAGTGTGTCATAACCTGCGGCACGCAACCAACGCCCCAGCCCCTGCAACATCTCATCACACACAAACCTTAACTCAGACAAATCGCTCAACCGTGGCTATGCTAAATTATGTAATAGCTTAACCCCAGACAACGAGTTGACGATAACCAGGATGAGGGCCAACAAACGCGAGGGATAAAGCATGCATATTTACGATGAAAAAAACAATCGTTGGGTCAGCCATCGTGACACTGCAGAATACAAGCTGCGTAAACGCAAATTACGCGATTACTGGACCGTTGGTCTGATCACCATACTGCCTTTCACACCTGCCATACAAATTACCGCTTTGATGCTGGCGTTGTTTGTATCGCTCAGTTATCTCGATGAAACACCCTATCGTTTATAGCACACGCAGTAACAGGTTTGCCTAATGCACAGCAAGGGATACAATGCCCCTTGTGCATTCAAACCCACAAAATAACCTCAGCATCCTCAGGACATTTTCCATCAACCAGCATGGGCGCGACTACGTGGTCGGCGACATCCATGGCTGCTTTGATCTGCTGGACAGCACACTCAAACGAATCCATTTTAATCCCAACTCTGATCGCTTATTTGCCGTCGGCGATCTAATCGACCGCGGCCCAGTATCGGAACGTGTGCTCGACTGGCTCAGGCAACCCTGGTTTTACTCTTGTCTCGGCAACCATGAAGAAATGATGCTAAACCTATCGCCCAACAGTAAGGAAGGCATGAAGTGGTATCAGAATTACGGTGGCGACTGGTGGCTAGGCCAACCCGCTGACAAAAGAGCAGAAATCCGCGCTGCCTTTGCCCAACTGCCTCTGGCAATTGAACTCGAAACCCATCACGGCCGGATTGGCCTAGTACATGCCGACATCCCCAAAGGCATGAGTTGGCCCGCATTTATCCGCTTGCTTGAGATGGGAGACATGGACACACGCAAAATCGCCCTGTGGAGCCGAAGCCGCATTAAGCGTTTTTTCAGCAGCCCAGTAAAAGGCATCGAACGGGTGGTGTGCGGCCATAGTGTTACACCCAATCGCAAGATTGTCACCAAGGCCAATGTTTGGTTTATTGAAACCGGCGCCTTTTTGCAGGATGAGGCCGCGAAGCTGACTGTGCTTTGCACGGACGAACTCTTCCAATAACACAACATGGACGACGCAGACATGCTCGATGCAACCCAGAATATTCTCAATAGCGTCAGCGGGTTCATCTGGGGCCCGGTCATGTTGGTTTTACTGCTCGGTGCCGGGCTTTATCTCACTCTCGGCCTCAGGGCCATGCCCTGGCGCAAACTTGGCACCGCCTTTGGGCTGCTCTGGCGCGGGCGCAAGGGGCAAGGCGAAGGTGACATCACCCCTTTCCAGGCGCTGATGACGGCCCTCTCCGCCACCATCGGCACCGGCAATATTGCTGGTGTTGCCACCGCCATCGCCCTGGGCGGGCCAGGAGCCGTATTCTGGATGTGGATCACCGCCCTGCTGGGCATGGCGACCAAATACAGCGAGGCGGTGCTGGCGGTGCGTTATCGCGAAGTAGACGAACGCGGCAAGTACGTCGGTGGACCAATGTACTACATCAAAAACGGCCTTGGTGCGAAGTGGCATTGGCTCGGCATCGCCTTTGCCCTGTTCGGTATGCTGGCGGCCTTTGGCATCGGCAACATGGTGCAGGCCAACTCGGTCGCTGACGCCTTTGAGTCCACCTTTGACATCCCCACCTGGCTCACCGGCCTGCTGATCACCGTCGCCGCGGCGGCGGTAATCCTGGGTGGCATCAATCGCATCGCCCAGGTGGCGGCCAAACTGGTGCCATTGATGGCCATAGCCTACATCGGCGGCTCGTTGATTGTGATCTTTGCCAATATCAGTGAAGTGCCAGCAGCACTGAGCACAATCGTCAGCCACGCCTTCACCGGCACTGCCGCCACCGGCGGCTTTGCCGGCGCGGCGGTGTGGGCGGCGGTTCGCTTTGGTGTCGCACGGGGCATTTTTTCTAACGAGGCCGGCTTGGGCAGTGCACCTATCGCCCATGCCGCAGCCAAGACCAACGATCCCATCCACCAAGGCATGATCGGCATGCTGGGCACCTTCATCGACACCATCATCGTCTGCACCATGACCGCATTGGTGATAGTACTCACAGGCGCCTGGACCTCGGGAGAGACCGGCGCCGCCCTCTCCGCTCAGGCCTTTGCCACCGCCCTGCCGGGGGTTGGCAGCTATATTGTCACCTTCGGACTGGTCATCTTTGCCTTCACCACCATCCTGGGTTGGAGCTATTACGGTGAGCGCTGTGCTGAATTTCTGTTCGGGGTTAA
>CALZIQ010000035.1 GCA_945787735.1 uncultured Chromatiaceae bacterium
TACCCATCACCTCGTGTTGTTATACAGAAACCATCCATCGTCACTGCGCTCAAGTCCTTTTGAGGCTTCTCTGTTGTTGATCCTTCGACTTGCTTATAATCCAGCCTGGCATTTCTCTAAGGGGGGGTGATAACAGCAGATACAGAGCCCCCAGGCCTACGCATCAAAAATGGTAACGACGTGAATAGTGATAACTTAAGCAGATTGATTCCCCCTAATGAATAACTCCAGATCCGTACTTATCACTGGCTGTTCCAGCGGTATTGGCCTGTGTGTTGCTGAAGGGCTAAAGCAGCGTGGCTATCGAGTGTTCGCCAGCGCACGGCGGCAAGAAGATGTTGAGATACTGGCAAAACGCGGGCTTGAAGCTGTTCAGCTCGATCTGGCCGACTCTGCCTCCATCCAGCAGGCGGTTGAACATCTGCTAAATCAGACCAGCGGCGAACTGTTTGCCCTGTTCAACAACGGGGCTTACGGTCAACCAGGTGCGGTGGAAGATTTAAGGCGCGAGGTACTGCGCGAACAGTTTGAAACCAACCTGTTCGGCACGCATGAACTCACTAATCTCGTCATCCCGGTGATGCGCAAACGGGGTTTTGGCCGCATCATTCAAAACAGCTCGGTGTTGGGGCTGGTTGCCATCCCCTATCGCGGCGCCTATAACGCAAGCAAATTCGCCCTGGAAGGTTTAACAGACACATTAAGATTAGAATTACACGGCACTGGCATCCACGTATCGCTGATCGAACCCGGCCCCATCGAGAGCCAGTTCCGCGCCAATGCCTATGCCATGTTCAAAAAAAATATCGACCGCGAGCACAGCGCCCACCGCGACCACTATGCCGGGGTAGACAAGCGCCTGGCCAAAAAAGGCCACGCTCAGCCCTTTACCCTGCCGCCCGAAGCGGTGTTAAAAAAGGTGATCCACGCCCTCGAATCGCCTCGCCCTAAGCCGCGCTATTACGTCACCGTACCCACCTATCTATTTGGTTACGCCCGACGTATTCTTTCCACCCGCTGGATGGACAAAATCCTGCTCAAGGTCAGCGCCGGCGAAAACAAATAACCCTACTCAAAACTCGGGAAAATTACTGTTTTAGCCCCAAATGGGGTAAAATCGCCCGATTCGCGACTTTAAAATCTTATGAAAAAGAGGTGTTTAAGTGTTAGAAGCTTATCGTCAACACGTACAAGAGCGCGCCGCCGAGGGCCTGCCGCCCCTGGCTCTGTCTGCTCAGCAGACCGCTGATCTGATCGAACTGATCAAAACACCGCCCTCGGGTGAAGAAGAGGCACTACTGGAATTGTTCACTCATCGCGTTCCACCCGGTGTTGACCAGGCCGCCTACGTAAAAGCCGGTTTTCTCGCCGCCATCACCAAGGGCGAAGCTGCTTCACCCCTGATCGACAAAAAACACGCCGCCGAACTGCTCGGCACCATGCTGGGCGGCTACAACATCCAGCCGCTAATTGAACTGCTCGATGACGCCGAACTGGCGCCGATTGCAGTCACAGCCCTGTCCAAGACCCTGCTGATGTTCGATGCCTTTAACGATGTGATCCACAAGGCCAAGGCTGGTAACGCATCTGCAAAACAGGTGGCCGACGCCTGGGCCAATGCAGACTGGTTTACCAACAAGCCAGAGATGCCACAAGAGATCAAGGTCACCGTGTTCAAGGTCGAGGGCGAAACCAATACCGACGATTTGTCGCCTGCCTCTGAGGCCTGGAGCCGTCCTGACATCCCGCTACACGCTAAGGCCATGCTGATCAGTAAGATGCCCGACGGCTTGGACAAGATCGAAGCACTGAAACAGAAGGGTCACCCGCTCGCCTATGTCGGCGACGTGGTCGGCACCGGCTCGTCTCGCAAATCTGCCATTAACTCGGTACTCTGGCACATGGGCCACGAGATCCCCCACGTGCCTAACAAACACCAGGGTGGCGTAGTATTGGGCGGCAAGATCGCGCCGATCTTTTTTAACACCGCCGAAGATTCCGGCGCCCTGCCCATCGAGTGCGATGTGAGCAAACTCAACATGGGCGATGTCATCACCATCAAGCCTTATGACGGCGTGATCGAAAACGCGGTCGGTGACGTTGTTTCCAGCTTTGATCTGAAACCAAGCACCATGGCCGATGAAGTGCGCGCCGGTGGCCGCATCCCGCTGATCATCGGCCGCTCTTTGACCGACAAGACTCGCGTTGCCATGGGTCTGGAACCCTCTGACGTCTTCCTGCGCCCCGAAGCCCCAGCCGACACAGGTAAAGGTTTCACCCTGGCGCAGAAGATGGTCGGCAAGGCTTGTGGTGTTGCAGGCGTACGCCCAGGCACTTATTGCGAACCGCGCATGACCACGGTTGGCTCTCAGGACACCACCGGTGCGATGACCCGCGACGAGCTGAAAGAGCTGGCCTGCCTTGGTTTCTCTGCCGACCTGGTGATGCAGTCTTTCTGCCACACCGCGGCCTACCCCAAGCCGGTGGACATCAACCTACAACACGAACTGCCCGAATTCATTCAGAATCGTGGCGGTGTCAGCCTGCGCCCCGGTGACGGCGTGATCCACTCCTGGTTGAACCGCATGGTGATGCCTGACACCGTCGGCACCGGCGGCGACTCTCACACTCGTTTCCCAATCGGCATCAGTTTCCCGGCTGGCTCAGGCCTGGTTGCGTTTGGCGCTGCATTGGGTGTAATGCCGCTGGATATGCCCGAATCAGTATTAGTGCGTTTCAAGGGCGAGATGCAACCCGGCGTCACCCTGCGCGACCTAGTCAACGCCATCCCTTACGCGGCAATCCAAAAGGGGCTGCTGACTGTCGAAAAGGCAGGCAAGAAAAACGCCTTCTCCGGCCGCGTGCTTGAAATCGAAGGACTGGAGCACCTAAAGGTCGAACAGGCCTTTGAATTGTCCGACGCCTCGGCCGAGCGTTCCGCCAACGGCTGTACCGTCAAGCTGAGCAAAGAGCCCATCATCGAGTTCCTGAATTCGAATATCACCCTGCTGAAGTGGATGATTGCCAATGGCTATCAAGACAAGCGCACCCTCAACCGTCGTATCGAGGCCATGGAGGCATGGCTGGCCAAGCCGGAATTGCTGGAAGCCGACAAGGATGCCGAATACGCCGAGATCATCGAAATCGACCTGGCCGACATCAAAGAACCCATCGTCGCCTGCCCCAACGATCCAGACGACGTGAAGCTGCTGTCTGAAGTGGCCGGCACCAAGATCGATGAAGTTTTCATCGGCAGCTGCATGACCAACATCGGTCACTACCGCGCTGCGGGCAAAGTGCTGGAAGCCTTCGGCGGTTCTGTACCAACGCGTTTGTGGATCGCCCCACCCACCAAGATGGACGCCCACCAGCTTACCGAAGAAGGCTACTACAGCATCTACGGCAAGGCCGGCGCCCGCACCGAAATGCCTGGTTGCTCGCTGTGCATGGGTAACCAGGCGCGTGTTGGCGATGGTTCGACAGTCATGTCCACCTCCACACGTAACTTCCCCAATCGTCTGGGTAAAGATGCAAACGTCTATCTGGGCTCGGCCGAATTGGCGGCGGTGTGTGCCCAGCTGGGCAAGATTCCCAGCATGGCCGAATATATGGAAGCCGTGAAAATGATCGACACCATGTCGGACGACATCTACCGCTATCTCAACTTCAATGAAATTGAGGAGTATCAGAAAGTTGCTGACAAGGTGATCCCGATCGCGGCGGCCTAAACACCACTCGATTACCGCGAATGTGGTAAGCCAAGACAAGCCCGTTGCACACATGTGCGGCGGGCTTTTTGTTTTAGAGAGAAGCGCTCATATTGAGGAACCGTTTGACCATGCCCTACGCTCATCTTTTTATAGAAACGGCCGATCTATAGTGTCGTGAAGACTTTCTTTGGGGCAACATTGCAGAATGGTCAAGGTGCCTCTTACAGATAACCATATTATAATAGTGGATAAAAGCAAGATGTACGAAAGACGAAAATACAGACGGATCTCACTGGATTTTTATCTTCAAGTATTAGATCAAGAAACTAATAGAAAACAGGGCACCGTGGTCAACGTAAGTGAGGGTGGCCTTTTGGTATTGGCGAGTGATAAACCCTTCGAGGAGAACAAAATATACAAACTCTGGATGGAGGCGCCCTTATCCACAGGAGTAACAGATCGGTTTCTGTTCGAAGCACGCGCTATGAGGGTCCGCCAAAACCCAAGCGATGGCAGCTACGAATGTGGCTTTGAGTTTATCTCTAGTAGCTCTGCCGACTTCATGATTGCGCTGATCAAATACATGGAAGTCAAGGGATCTTCTGATTAGCTGGTTGACCAGATCTTTTCTACGGCATCTGCTAAAAGGAAACAAGACACGCTCACATCAACAGATTTACCAACAAACTACATTGTTGGCTCAATCCACATCTCTTGCCAAACGAAAACCGATAGAATTGTGCCGGGTGTCTGGCCAGTTCCAATCCCGATTTGATGAACGGGCAAATCGGGCTGGATAGGCCCAGGAACCGCCACGCAACACACGCACGTTGCAGTCGCTATCTCGCACCTCACCCCAGGCGCTTCCATCCACAGGTGCACCATTGAAATTCTTGTGCCAACAATCCTGTACCCACTCCCACACATTGCCTGACATTTCATACAGCCCAAATTGGTTAGCCTTAAAGGAACCGACCGGTGCCGTCTGTCGACCATCCCACCGACTGCCGCAGCCATCACAGTTGGCAAGGCTGATCATTACCTCATCCCCCCACCAATAGCGGCTGGCTATGCCGGCACGATTTGCGTACTCCCACTCCGCCTCTGAGGGTAGCCGGTAAGACTTGCGGGTATTCTCAGACAACCAGTCAGCATAGGCCACTGCATCCTCCCAGGAGATGTTGATCACCGGCCGTCTGCCCCGACCCCAGCCCGCATCGTCCGGCAAAGGACGTCCTGTTGCTTCGGCGAAGTGATCAAACTCATCAAAGGTGATTTCGTAAAGACCAATAGCAAAAGGTTTATGGATATTAACCCTGTGCACGGGTAGCTCATCAGGGTCACCGCTTTCCTGTCTGTCACCCATAAGAAACTCACCGGCCGGGATCTTCACCATCTCAGGCCCCGCATGGCCGTCCTGGAAAGCGTCGTTGAAAATTTCGTAAGCAGGTTTTGTAGGCACTTCAACCAGTTCGCCTGGCGTGTGTTTCGGTGGAATCATCCAGAAAAAACCAACCGATACAACCATCACTAGCACAGCCGCCAACAGCAAAGGACGAGAAACAAATACACGAAGTATATTATTCTCATTACCTGCACCGACGGACTTCTTCGCCTTGAGTTCGAATTGGTCCGTTGCCTTCTGTGCAGTGTTGGCGCGAGATGACGACTTCTTTGTCGCAGATTCTCTCGGCGGTGGCCCAAGGATGTTGGCCATATCGGCGAGCAGATGCACGAACACAGGATCTTCATCGTCACCCTTCCAGGAGACAAGATCCGCGGCCTGAATAGTTCCGAAGCCAAAGGGCGGCACAACGGCATCAAGCATGACCGGAATCAATAGCCCTCTTCGCTTGCCCTCCTCGGCTTCTTCCTGCACCCACTCTGAAGCGACAGATGTTTTGGTCCAAACCACAAGCACACAACGGCCGGCGTGAATCTCATTACCGATCACCTCGCGCCACGTCTTACCGGCAGGGATGGTTCTGTCCCAAAACACAGACCAGCCAGTCCGCTCCAAGGCACGAACTAGCGGTTGGATCCTATCGCGATCCTGGTTTGCGTAGCTGATGAAAATGTCACACATGACACTAAGATGTTCCTGTATTCACTAATGCTAACAACAGGCAAAATTAATTGCACAGAACAATACAAGCTTGATAGTAATCACACAAATATTCTGGCAGTTGATCGCACTCAATCCATGCTTGATTAAAGAATTTTATCTTTATTGCACTGCAGGGTATTCAAATACAACACCAAGTACGACAACCGCATCAGAATAAGTGGCACCGGCGCCCTCACGTTGCATCGAGGTAAACCACCAATCCTTTGTTAAGCGACTTAAGGGTATCGTACAAACCTGTTCATAAAATGCTGAGCCTGAAACCGATACAGCTGTACACGAGACCGAGCCGGGATCAAACGCTACTTCACCCGAATTATAAGATGTCGGACGGAGGAAAAAATTCACGACACCGGCTGTAGCGGTTGTTGTTTGAAAAAGGATACGAAACACAACATCACCACCAGCGTAATCTGTGGGCGAACGAACTGCTAAAGTTGTCCCACCGACAAAAGTAAATGTCCAACTGAGACCGTTACCAACAACAGTAATTGGATCAGACGCATCGAAAGACAATGCAGCAGCCGGGATAGAAATGATACGCGTAAGTGCTAGATTATTAATCGCTGTTTCGACTGCTGTGAGACGTGCATCATTGTCATTAACCGCATCGGCGATTGCGTCAAAGTGATTATTGAGGGTGTCAGCACTAAGCGTCTGGCCATTATTATATTCAGTCCACGAGGGCGTGCCGACAATTGTATTACCCAGGTCTCCGGACCAAACAGGGGCGCTCAAAACGGCCAAGACCATCGCCACTCTGAATCGTTTTATTCTGCCAACCATCGCTTTACCTCTATTCAGAAAATGCTGTTTAACGTTTTAGCCATGCACCTGTCTGTTATGCCCCTATTTCGCAACTACCGATAATCGAAAATCCTATAATGCACACAGGATCCTTCGGATCAGTGCCGTTTTCAAGTTCACTCAGATTAGTCAGGTTATCGCCATCATCATCCAGGTAAACATAATCACTTTCTGCAAAGGCCAGATTATTTTCTCCTGCGACAAGCTGAACCAGCTTAGTCGCATTGGCTAGCATGACCGCTTCTTGAGTGTCTGGCACAAACTCAATTTCGAGATAAAAGCTCGTTTCTTCTGGCGCTAATCCGCTGCAGCTTGCTCGAGCCATACCTTGAGCCTGGTCGATCTCCATGGCTAGACGCGTGCCATCCGGCCAACCGCAGGTGAGGTAAATATTTATGCTACCGCCGGTCAAATCACGTATGGCAAGCGGAATAGAAATACCTTGTTCAGCGCCTATCCCAAGCTCGACACTGCTCCTATTTTCGCCGCAGGCGCTAATCAAAATCAGGAATATTGCCGCAATAGCATGCTTGATAATTTCGATAATTTTTTCCTGAGTAACATCCAACACAACCATCTCTTTCCTTGCTCAGGTTAGATTGATTATTTATTAAGTGACTGGCAACCATCCATAAGTAGCCAGCTTATTCTCAAGGCACGGGGGCTGTGATGTTGACTGTGGCGGTTGCATCTCCACCGCCATCACCACCTCCCGCCAGCGCGCCCACTGCCACCGCCCCCAGCCCGATCCAGACCCACTTGCTTATGCTCTTGCCTTCCGCCGGTAAAAGTATTGCCGGAACCGTGGCCCGTTCCTGCCCCGGCCCTATTGCCACCTTAAACGGCATGGACTTAGTTCCTCTCGGCTTGGTGTTTCCTGCGCTGTCACTCGCCTCAATATAATATTCAATACCCGGCGATGTGATCTCCGCTAACTTGGCGACGTATACGTTACTGTCCAGTTCACGCCTCATGTTTATACTGACAAATCTATTCGAAGAACCAAGCACCCGATAGAACAGCCGCACTTCTCTTACCGCGACATTGTCTGTCACTGTCGCCCGAATCTCCTTAATTCCCGTAGCTGCAGCTGTTTTGCTGATTGGTGTATGTTCAATAGTTGGGCCAACCATATCCCTTATCTGGGATACCTGCTCTTCAGCAGCAGTGTTCAAAGGCAGAAAAACAAGACACAGACTTAGCAGCGCGATAGTAAGCGTGGCTTGCATGATCGAGCGCGAAACTGGCATAAGAGACACCCCTGTCTACCCTTTGGACACAATCCTGTTGCCCATAGTAATTATTCTTCTATTAAAATATGTAGTGCATGGCCACGACCAATTCAATAAAACAATCGAAGATTGGTAATATTAAGGGTGGAACTATGAACACTCTGCGACCAAGCTTGTCGGGGTTCGCTTTACAAACTTGGTCTAAACGCGTCGACAGAGTATGAGTTATTATTTAAATGCTGATATTCCTCTTATCCAAACCATTCCCTGAACACTTTCACTCAAAAGTTAGGCATGAGCCAGAAGATCTTCCATTCCCCTGACACATTTTTTTGTATCACAATCTCAAACCGGCTCCAGGGCCCCGGCATAGGCAACGGATCGCCTCCGACTTCTACCAAGTCGACTAACGAAACTCGCGCGACGCCTTTATGCTCGCCTCGGATATATTCGACCTCGGAAATATCAAGCCGAAACTGTATGAATTGACTGAAAACCTGCTGTGGAAATACTTCATGGTCTGGCGGAAATACACTCATATTATGCAAGGCAGAGACATCACGCGCCTCGAAAGTGGCTTTGAACCTATCTACCATTTCATTGATTATCTCAATGTCTGGCCGGCCTTCCTCACTCATACGCTCTTGCTGCTGATTAAGCGCCAGCACCTCTAACTTATCACGCAAATTTTCCAGGCCAGCGTATTTTGGGTCGACAAGCGCGATGTTTTCAATATCACTCGCTGCACCTTCCAAATCGCCATTGCCTAGTCTATTTTTTGCCTGCGAGACATAGTGCTCAAGGATTGTTTCAATTCCCCGTTTGGCAGCATCATTGTCAGACTCAATTTCGAGCACACGCCAAAACCGCGACAGGGCGTTTTCCCCCCTAGGACTGACGAGACGACCTGCGGCGATGTCTTGCTGAGCTTGATGCAATAAGTGGGGAAGCTCGGACAACCGATCCATAGCCACCTCAACTTCACGCCGCAACTGCTGCACAAGCGTCGACTCTGGCGCGGCTGCGAGTAGTAACCGCACCTTTCTGTCCGCCTCATCCAACGCCTCCCGATTTAGGTCTTGCCTGATCAGTTCTGCATAGCGCCGGACAATCTGCCGGCTGTGCTCAACAGCTTCCATATGGCTGGGGTCTATCTCAACGATCTGTCTGTATAGATGGAGAACGCTTTCTCCTTCTGGCTCAATCAGTCTTCCCGCCTCAAGCGCATCAGAGGCAGCATCCATTAAATGCATAATCTGTACCCGCCTCTCTTGCGCTTCAGGCCGATCTTCCGCCTCAACAGGAGGCACTGATTCATGTCCAGATGTATACAACACAGCTATACTCACGGCGATGCCAACTGCCAACACAAGCAGTATCGTATCCAAAAGCTTAGCGTTTTTTAGCCTGGCGAGATTCACTGCGCAAGCCCAAACCAACAGGAACGTCTAGACCACGCCAGCGCTCGCACTGCCAACTGCGCGCCACCTTCCAACCTATCCGCCTGGACAGTAACAAGCCGTAGATTATCCTGCATATTAAGTGTCATGTGACTGGTATCTGCACCATTTGTATTTACAAGTGTTTATCACTATTGCACGATAACGGGACAGCAGTGATGCTCTATATTACTAATATGGCTAAACTTCGGAACGAGTGCAAAAAAGAATTCTCTCCACTTTATCCTACAGCGGAGTTAAAAGTGAACAAAACTACTCGCCGTCGATTGATGTTGCAGTCGAGGTCATAAAATCAGGAGCGTGAGATGAATAAAGAAGAATATTTGAAAAAGCGGCTGAATGACCAGATTGATTGGTACGACAATAAGGCGGCATGTAATCAGAAATGGTTCAGGCGACTTCAGGCGATTGCCATTCTTGCGGCCGCTTGCATAACGCTTCTTTCCGGCTATGTATCTGATCAATTTGTTTGGATAAAAATATCTATCGGGCTGCTTGGGCTGCTTGTTGCAGCAATTACTGCTTTCCTAAGTTTGTATCGTTTTCAAGAAAACTGGATCGAATACCGAACCATATGTGAGTCATTGAAACATGAAAAATATATCTATTTAACCAAGACAGCACCCTATGATGGGGAAAACTCTTTTTCGCTCCTGGTTGAACGGGTCGAGACTCTAATATCGAAGGAAAACACTAACTGGTCACGACGGATGAAAACCCCAAAAAAGGATGAACAAAGCACATCATCCAAATAATCGTATGATGCCCTCCGCTCATATCTGACATCAAGTCCAAAATCGTTGATGAGCTTATCGTTTAGCTACACCCTGCTTGAATTTTTTCCTGTTGAGCATTAAACGATATCACCATACACTAGCGCCACAAAAATATCGTTTAAACAATCATTGGATGTTTTATGAAGAAGCACACACAATTCACTCTTGCAGCGCTTGTAGCCGGTGTTTGGTCCTTGCCCGCCAGTGCCATTGTCAATATCGAAGACATGCGCGTCGGCGTTCCCAAATCCGGTTACAGTGGCAACCTTGACTTGGGCATAAGCGGCAAGAACGGTAACAGCGATAAATCCGAGGTCGCTATTGACAGCCGCCTGCAAAACCATCGGGACAAGACCACTGACTTTGTCATCTTCTCTTATGACTATGGCGAATCCAGTAATCAGCGCAACGCCAATTCCACCTTTCTGCATGGACGTCATGTGATGCAGTTGCGACAGAACAGCGCCTGGGAGGCCTTTGTACAAGCAGAACAAAATGAATTTACCCGGCTGTCGTTGCGCGCATTGGCGGGGGGTGGTCTTCGCTTCACACTGAAAGAAGCGCAGGATTGGATAGGTATTTATGCCGGGATCGGTGCTTTCTATGTCCGCGAGACGCTTGAACAGCAACCAGGCCTGACCGATCACGGCTCAGACAATTTCGCCAGAGCCAGTTTTTATATCTCTTACAAACATCAGCTCAATAGCCAGGTCAGCCTGGCAAGCACGACTTATTATCAACCCCGCCTTGATGATGGTGAAGATTACCGTGCCTTGGAACAGGCCACACTCGCGGTAAAAATGTCTGACTCGCTGGCGCTCAAGCTGTCACTCGATATCAGTCATGACAGCAAACCACCTCAGACGGTAGACAATACCGATATCAGTTACATGACCGGCATAAGCTATCAGTTTTAATCACGCACAAAAAAACCCCGCTGTAATTCAGCGGGGCAGTTTGAGGTTAACTTAATAGGGATTGCCTGATTCTCTTGATTAGTTACATAAATAGCTTTAATTTTTCGTGCATAAAAAACGCCACATAAATGCGGCGTTTTTTTGCAGAATCTGACCAATCAGGATTGGTTTAGGCAGCACTCTCCGTATGACCCTGCACGTTTTTAAAAATAAACGCACCGTCCTGCACGCTGACCTCAATCACATCCCCTGGGGCAAAGTTGCCTGCCAAAATCTCCTGCGCCAGCGGGTTTTCAAGCATGTGCTGAATGGCCCGCTTCAACGGCCGCGCACCGTACACAGGATCAAAACCGGCCTCTCCCAGTTTGTCCAATGCCGCCTCGCTGAGCTCCAAACCAATCTCACGATCAGCTAGGCGCTTGCGTAGATAGTCGATCTGAATATCGGCAATGCGACGAATCTGGGCCTGCTGCAGCGGATGGAATACCACGACATCGTCGATGCGGTTGATAAACTCAGGACGGAAGTGTTGGCCGACAATTTCCATCACTGACTTTTTCATCTCGTCATAGTGTTCTTCTCCTGCCAACTCCTGGATCACATGCGAACCGAGGTTAGAAGTCATTACGATAACGGTATTACGAAAATCCACTGTGCGACCGTGACCATCGGTAAGGCGGCCATCGTCCAAGACCTGCAGCAAAATATTGAACACATCCGGATGAGCCTTCTCTACCTCATCCATCAAAATGACTGAGTAAGGTTTGCGCCGCACATGCTCAGTGAGATAACCACCCTCTTCGTAACCCACATAGCCCGGTGGGGCACCGATCAGGCGTGCAACGGAATGTTTCTCCATAAACTCGGACATATCGATGCGCACCATGGCATCGGTGGTATCAAACAGAAAACCGGCCAGGGCCTTGGTCAATTCTGTTTTACCCACACCGGTCGGCCCCAAAAACAGAAACGAGCCATTCGGACGATTGGGATCAGATAGGCCGGCGCGTGAGCGACGAATCGCATTTGAAACCGCTTTCACTGCCTCGCTTTGACCCACCACACGTTTCTGCAGTTCGTCTTCCATGCGCAATAGTTTTTCACGCTCACCTTCGAGCATCTTGGACACCGGAATACCGGTCCACTTGGAAACGACTTCGGCAATCTCTTCTTCGGTGACGTGATTACGTAGCAGCGTGGTCTTGTGTAATTCGGCATCCGCCGCCATCTGCAGTGATTTTTCCAAATCAGGAATACGACCATATTGCAGCTCGGACATGCGCGCCAGGTCACCGGCGCGGCGTGCGGTTTCCATTTCAATCTGGGCACGCTCCAATTCTTCTTTGATGTGCTGGGTGCCCATCAAAGCAGATTTTTCAGATTTCCATACCTCTTCCAGGTCGGCGTATTGCCGTCCCATCTTATCGATCTCATCTTCTAGCGCATGGAGCCTTTTTATAGAGGCCTCGTCGGTCTCTTTTTTGAGCGCTTCGCGTTCCATCTTGAGCTGAATCAAACGGCGGTCGAGCTTATCCATCTCCTCCGGCATGGAGTCAATCTCCATGCGAATACGACTGGCCGCTTCGTCGACCAGGTCAATAGCTTTATCCGGCAATTGGCGATCGGTGATGTAACGATTCGACAGGTTTACCGCGGCGATGATGGCCGGGTCAGTGATATCAACGCCGTGATGCACTTCGTAGCGCTGCTTTAATCCACGCAAGATGGCAATAGTGTCTTCCACTGTAGGTTCGTCCACCAAGACCTTTTGGAAACGACGTTCAAGAGCCGCATCTTTCTCGATGTATTCACGATATTCATTGAGCGTGGTGGCACCGACACAGTGGAGTTCACCACGGGCAAGTGCAGGCTTGAGCATGTTGCCAGCATCCATGGCGCCTTCGGCCTTGCCGGCACCGACCATGGTGTGCAGTTCATCTATAAATAGAATGACTTGACCTTCCTGTTTGGACAGGTCATTCAATACCGCCTTTAGGCGTTCTTCAAATTCTCCGCGAAACTTGGCACCGGCAATGAGTGATCCCATATCCAGAGACAACACACGCTTACCTTTTATGCCTTCCGGTACTTCACCGTTAACAATGCGCTGGGCCAGACCTTCAACGATGGCTGTTTTACCGACACCGGGTTCACCAATCAAGACAGGATTGTTTTTGGTGCGGCGTTGCAAGACCTGAATGGTGCGACGGATTTCATCATCACGACCGATGACAGGATCAAGCTTGCCCTGCTCGGCACGCTCAGTGAGATCAATGGTGTATTTTTCCAAGGCCTGACGCTGTTCTTCTGCATTGGGATCGTTTACATTTTGACCACCACGAACATCGTCAATCGCCTTTTCAATGGCACCCTTGCTGGCACCCGCTTTAACCAGAATATCGCCAATCTGACTTTTATCCGAAACGCAGGCGAGCACAAACAGTTCGCTAGAGATGTAGTCATCCTTGCGCTGCTGCGCCAACTTGTCGGTAACGTTAAGGATACGAGCCAGATCGTTGCCAACACGTACATCGCCAGAGGTGCCCTCGACCTGGGCCAGATGATCAAGCGCATCGCCCAATTGCGAGCGCAGGCTGTGCACATTGGCACCAGCCATGGTCAACAGCTGGCGCACGGTACCGCCGTCCTGATCAAGCATGGCCAGCATCACATGCACGGGCTCAATGAACTGATTATCACGCCCGACGGCAAGGCTCTGCGCATCAGCCAGCGCCATCTGAAACTTGCTCGTTAGTTTATCCATTCTCATGTTATATCCCCCTGGGGTCATTCACATATCTGCTTCATAAATAGGGACGATTCCTGCCATTTCAAGCCTTCGAGAAAAAGATTCCCTCTGTCTCCTTTTCAGTTTTGTTTCAGCTCTACTGGTTAATTTTAGCTCCGTGCCTGGGTTTGGTGAAAAAAGAATCACCCTACTGACGGAACCAATTCAAGCAAGCAAACGTGTTTGAAACTGAAATAACCTGAAATTTATGGAGATGACAGCATGAACATTAAACCTTTTATTCTTATCCCAGCATTTGCATCACTGATTGCTTGCGGAGGCAGCGGCTCATCATTAACTGATGATGGCACAGTATCTCTTCTCGTAACCGACAACCTAACCCAGGACTATGCCGAAGTTTGGGTCAACATCCATTCGGTCAGCGCCACCGATAACAATGGCCTGACTGTTGTGCTATATGAAGATGCCACCGGCCAAACCTATAACCTGAGCCAACTGGCCAACATCGGTGCACTGGTGGATACACAAAGCATTACCGCTGGCAGCTATATTTCATTCGATATTGTCATGGCGAATGACATCACCCTAGTGGATCCGAACGGTGCTGTCACCAATGCAACCTTTGACCAAAGTGGAAACCCAGACTATAACGTATCGGTCAATGGTTCATTGCAAGTTGAAGCCAACCAGGCCACGACCCTAGCGCTGGACTTTGATCTGCAACAATTCACCTATGACGCCACCAGCAACACTGTCAACCCGGTGGTAGTACAGAAAGACCCCAGCACTCTGCATCAAACCATCACGACCCTTTATGGTGAAGTGGAAGCCATTACCAGCAGCAATCAGTTTGTGCTTGACCCTATCGGCGAAGGCCGTAACCTCAATGTAACTTTGCACAACAATGCCACTGTCACCAACAGCGCCACCGGCGAAGTATTGTCAGACACAAGCGGGTTGGCCATCAACACGCATGTCAGCGTATCAGGCAACTACGACGCCAGCACACTCACCATCACCGCGTCTGATGTGCAGAGCGGAAGCGACGCCTCGAGCCTGACGCATGAAATAGAAGGCATTATCGAAACAGTAAATGGTGGGATGCTAAGCATTAACATCCACGAAGCCAATTTCATGCCTAGCACAAACAGCATCAGCCTGGATGTAAGTAACGCCGCCTTCAGCCACGGTGCGTTGAACCAACTGGCCCTCGGTCAAAAAATCGAAATCAAAGGCAATTGGGATGGCACTGCCTTCACCCCGGCCGTGGTTGAAATCGAAGGCTATTCGGGCAACCGTAGCGACGACGAAAGTGACGACAACTATATGGATGACTATGCCGAGATTGAAGGTGAAATCAGCGCTGTCGACAATAACGCCCTGACCATCACCGTGCGCGAACGTGAGTATGTCAGCGGCATCAATGTCGGCGACTCGGTCACTATCGATAGCGGCAACAGCTGGATCAAGCACGGCAATAGCAGCTGCCTGGCTATGGGAACAGTCATCGAAGCAAAAGGCCCAATGACTGGTAACGCTACTATGTCAGCTAACACCATTGAAATTGAAAGCGACTGTGGTGGTGATGGCAATTCCAACTCCGATTTGGGCGATGACGATTCCAATGACGATTCCAATGACGAGTCTGATGATGACAATGAAGACTCCGACGACGACTGATTTGATGTTGGCACCCTCTCACACGGCGCTGCGCTTAGGCAGTGCCGTGTGAAATCCGGAAGACAATCCGAACATCAAGCAGCAGATTCGATTTAGCACTTTCTCAAAGCCAGCAAAATCTTTCAGTTTCATTTAAGAAAGCGACTGTAATCTGCACAAAGAATTAAATGAGCATAAGGAAATGAGAGCCGCGAAATTACTAATGGACTTGTAAAGCTGTTTTCAGCGGCTTCTTTCTTTCAAATCAGACAGCCCCTTCAAGCAGCCATTGTCTGCACACTGTTGATGCTGACGTAGTCTTGGGGCAAGGCGCTGCATTTCGCCAACGCCTTTGTTTATAAAATGCTAATTTGGGGAAAAACCCTTTAACACCATATCGGTATAACTGATGATGCCGACGACTTTGCCAGCCTCTACCACGGGCGCACGTGACAAACCAAAGCGATCAAACATGCGGGCGCAGTAACGAATATCCATTTGTGGATCGACACACACAACCGGCTTGGACATGATTTCATAAACATTGACACGTTCCGGTGCTTTGTCTTTGGCCATCACCTGGCGGGCAATATCTGACAACAACACAATGCCGTATTCATCATCGTCATGCCGTTTATCAACAATCAATGCCTTGGTGTCCACGTGTTTCATTGTTTGCAGGGCTTCGCTGACCGTTGCCATGCCATCGACAATATCAAACCCGGGTTTCATCACGTCCCTGACTCGAATCACCTTTCGTTCGCTCATAACTCATCCTCCACGGCTTCGCTCAACTGTTCTACCTGATGGGTAATACCCACCGCATCCTCGACATCAATCTGAAAGGCGATACCAGTGCCCGGCTTGCTTTCAAACTCGCCGACCTCCGCAATCTTTTCCAAAATCTTGCGGCTCATGTGTTCTTCAACCAAAAACAAGAGCATGTCACGCTGTGTTTCCAAAGAGAGACCGAAAAAGGTCTTGCTCTGTTTCAGCCCCTCACCACGGGCGTGATTGATCACGGTGGCACCAGTCGCCCCTGCCTCTCTCGCGGCTTTCATTATCTGTTCGGTTTTGTCGTCCTCAACCAGGGCGATAATCAGTTTAAAATGCATGTCGAGCCTCCTCTGAGGATGCCTTTAAATAGGCTAATTTGATTCATCTTGTTTGTTTCCATTTTTCTGTTTTTGTCTGGCACGCCACTCGCTGAGTTGGGCATACGCCATAACCGAAATAATAGGAAACAGGCAGGCGAAGGCAATCAAGCCAAAGCCGTCCAACAATACGCTGCGACCTGGCACAGTGCCGGCCAACCCCAAGCCAAGTGCCGCCACCAGTGGGACTGTAACAGTCGATGTACTTACGCCACCAGAATCATATGCAAGCGGGATAATCATGCGTGGAGCCATCGCTGTTTGAATAATGACGATCACATAACCAGCAGTAATGAAATAATGCAGAGGCATGCCTGTTACGATGCGAAATGTTCCTAGAGCAATACCCGTTGCCACACCAATAGCCACTGCAATTCGTAACCCCCAGACACCAATAGCACCACCCGATACTTCACTGGCCTTCATCGCCACGGCAATCAAGGCGGGCTCGGCTATGGCAGTGGAAAATCCTATAGCGGCAGCAAAAATATACACCCAGTAATAATCCGTCCAATGGAGACCTGCTGCGGCATGGTGAGTGACGCCTGCGATAAACTCAGGATCTGTGAGTTGCTCGGCCATCAGTTTGCCCAGAGGGAACAACGCTGTCTCAAGGCCAACCAGAAACAGCACCAGCCCCACCAGCACATAACCAAAGCCCGCCAATACCTTAAAAAGATTTGGAATGGGACGGCGGATAACAAAGAGTTGAAACCCAAAGATGATGGCAGCGATAGGCAACACATCCTTAATGGTGGCCAGCAAGGTATCCCATGTAAGTTGCAGCCAGTCCATCAGAAGGTCATCCCGAAGGCCATGACAAAAATCATGGGCGTCAATGAAGCAAAGGCGATCAAACCAAAGCCGTCTAGCATAGGGTTACGCCCCTTAATACTCGACGCCAAGCCAACACCTAGAGCTGTCACCAACGGCACAGTGATTGTTGAGGTAGTAACACCACCTGAATCATAGGCGATGCCGATGATCTCTTTTGGCGCAAACATAGTCATTACCACCACGCCAATATAACCACCGATAATCAGATACTGCACCGGCCAGCCCTTAAGGATACGCAACACCCCTACCACTAAAGCCACCCCAACAGCAAAGGCCACAGTCATGCGCAGGCCAAAGGCATAACTCTGTTTGGCCTGATCTAGTTCCTCAATCACTCCGGCACCGGCGGCAACCGTAGCGGCCTCTGCAGCTACGGCAATCAGGGCGGGTTCGGCCACAGTAGTACCAAAACCGAGGGCAAATGCAAACACCAACAACCACACAATGCTGCCTTTGCGAGCAAAAGCATAGGCCATGCTCTCACCAATGGGAAAGAGCCCCATCTCCAGGCCACGAATAAATAGTGTCAGCCCGGCAACCACAAACAATAGGCCGGTCAGGATATCCAGAAAATTGGGAATGGGTTGCTGTAATACAACAACCTGGAAAAAAGCAATCACTGCCACGATTGGGGCCAGATCTCGAAAACTATCCAGAAATGGTTTCAGGTAATTCAACAATACTCCGTTTGTTTGTTTTTATCCTTAGCGAATAATGAGTTAAATAGCCACAATCGACAAGTGGCAATTTCACAACCACTTCTAATATCGACATGTAAGAGCGCATTTCTACTATAAATTCTACTCATACAGAGCCGAGCAGATTTAGCGCCAGGGTTAAATTTACCGCCATGGGATTTGCCCCGCCTGTTCCCGAACGCACGAAATTCAAAAGTGTGATGCAGTTCACATTTTTAATAAAAACTTGGATCAATACATCAGCCAAAGCCCACTATCTGACTGAATACAGAGGAATTTATGAATATTAACCTTAGCTTATTTTTCAATTTGCCGATGTATATATTAGGTGTATTATCTTGACTAGATTCGGGCGGTTGTTTAACATTACCCGACGTATATGTTTAACATTTTTCTGCAAACGTATAACATTTGCAGCCGGTTAATCATTAACCTCTCACAAGAAGGCGAGGCGATATGAGTAGATTAAAGCCGACCACGAATAGGCATTCCATTTTCATTCGTGCAACACTCACCATAGCTGGCTTTGCAGCGTTGCTCATAACACCCGCCATCAGCCATGCTGATATCTTCAACGTAAATAATGCCGGCGACGACGCACAAGCCTCTTGCCCTGCGACCTGTACATTGCGTGGCGCTATTTTGGCTGCCAATGCTAACAGCGGGAAAGACACTATTTATCTCAATGATGGGATTAACCCAAACATCTTTCTCGCTGGTGCAGATGAGAACTCCGCCGTCACCGGTGACCTCGATATCACTGATGACGTAGATATTATTGGCCAAACAGCCACCAGTCGTAATATTGTCAATGCGAACAGACTCGACCGTGTCTTTCACGTACTGAGCGGTGCGACCGTCAGCTTTCAGCATATTTCCATCCGGGGTGGTCAAGCAATCAATATTGGCGGCGGTGGTATCAGTATTGATGGCTCCAGCTTTGCCGAATTCATTGATGTTGAAATCAAAGCGAATGAGGTGAGCGTCGGCTCAGGCTCACAGAACACCACTTTCTTAACCACGGGTGGTGGGATTTATGTTGGCACACTTGCGACGGCAATAATCACAGATTCAGAGATCATCGAAAACCAGGCACCTGCGGGTGGAGGCATCGTAAACGCAGGCCGCACGAATATACGCAACTCTCTTATCTTCCAGAATACAGCCAGTGGCCAGTCATCAAATGGCGGAGGAATCAGCAACCAGGGTGGCTTTCTTAGCGTCGGCAGCTCGACGATTTCGAACAATGCGTCAACTGACTCTGGCGGCGGAGTCTTCACCACCAACCAGGGCGTAAATATCGGCAGCGTGGTCATTACCAACACAGCCATTATCAGCAATCAGGCCGCTCGAAACGGGGCAGGCATTTCCAATCTCTCCCCTCTTTCGCTAAACAACTCGACTGTCAGTGACAATCAAATCACTTTTCAAGGTAATGGTGCAGGCATCTACAATTCAGCCATTGCCAGCCTTGACATCGTCAACTCCACCATCAGCTCCAATGGTGGTGCTGGAGCACGTGGTGGTGGCGGGATTTTCACCACGCGTGACGTATCGTTGACCAATGTCACCCTTTACAATAACAAAGCCAGCCCTCTAGCGAGCAGTGGTTCAACAAACAACACTGTAGGTGGTAATCAGTTAACGGTATTTACAAGCAGTTCTGCTAACAAACCCAATGTTGTGCTAGTCAATACAATTATTGCCGACGGACCAGATAGTAATATTGGAGAACCGCCATGCGCTGGCAGTACAGGATATACCGATAATATCCAGTCCACGGGAAAAAACATCGAAAATGAAAACAGCTGTGGCCTGATCACCACCGACCCATTCCTGGACCAGATTAATGTCTCTGATGTCGGCCTGGACAACACCTTGGCAATTGACTCTAACTTGCCCGACACTACGCCTGTCCATGCATTACTGGACGGCAGCCCTGCCATCGATAATGGATCAGATACTGCTTGTCCAACCGTGGACCAACGCTTTCTGCTGAGAGACAACTGTGACACAGGCGCCTATGAACACAATGCAACCGAACAACAAGCTACTGGAGTAGCTGATCTGAAGGTCACTATTGCCGACAGCCCCGACCCCGTTGCACCTAACAATACCCAGCAGACATTGACCTACGTGGTGTCAGTAACCAATTTATACGTTGACAATTCCGCCGATGACGTTACAGTTTCGATCACTTTGCCTGACACGTATCAGTTCAATAATGTCACGACAGCCTCCACCGACATTTTGCCCAATTGCGAAGCCCCCAATTCACAAAATGTGATTATTTGTACTGTCAGTACGATTCCTGGATTAGGACGAGTAGACTTTTTCATTGCTGGCCACCCCACTGTGGTTGGCACCATTACCGCCAGAGTGAGCGCATTCAGCGCAACTCAGGATGCATTCCCTCAAAATAATACCAATATCACCGAAGACACTGTCGTCACGCTTGACGCTGATGACACCAACAACTTCGGTAGCATTACCAATGGCGGAGGCGGCGGCGGAATGGTATATCCGCTTACTCTGCTGTTAGCAGTACTAATAATTCTAGTCCGCCGCTTAAGAATTTAAAATTCATTCATCTTCAAAGCTGCCTGTGCCAGCCGCTTACCTAGCGCTCGGCACAGGCGCGATTCTTCTTCGCTAATATCATTACTCCCGTCTACACCCGCCCAGTGGCTCACGCCGTACGGAGAACCTCCACTGGTCGTTGTGCTCAGTTCAATTTGGCTAGCAGGTAACCCTATTACCAACATTCCGTGGTGAAACAATGGGACCATCATAGATAGAAGACAGCTCTCCTGACCACCATGCAGCGTTCCACTAGAGGTAAACACCGCTGCTGGCTTGCCAGAAAGCGCGCCTGACAGCCACAAGGAGCCTGTACTATCAAGGAAGTGTTTTAGCGGCGCAGCCATATTACCGAAGTAAGCTGGACTGCCGAGCGCAAGCCCAGCACATGCTTTGAGTTCATCAAAAGTAGCATAAGGAGCGCCTTCTGCAGGAATCGACTCTTCAATCGCCTCACACACAGTCGAAACCAGTGGCACTGTTCTAACCAGCGCCTCTACACCTGACACCTCCTCGACACCTCGCGCAATCAACTGCGCCATGCGTGCTACACTGCCATCGCGGCTATAAAAAAGAATCAAAACTTCGGCCATTCTTCCTCCCAAATCAAATTATTACGAATCGTCTATCACCTTGACATCACTTCTATGGCGATGCTAGTTTTCCGTAAAGTATAAGCTTATTCATTCCTTTTGAGTGAAAACACAAGGTCTAACCAAGATCGTGAAATCCCCCGTATTCAGACACCTATTCAAGCACGGAACAGCGCTCATCTCATCCAGCCTGGTGATTGGTTGCGCAACCGCGCCACCTACGCAGGAGATGAGTGATGCCCGCCAAAGCGTAGAAGCCGCTGAAAGTATTGGCGCGGAAGAACATGCACCGGTAGCACTCAATAGCGCCCAACAACTGCTATCGAAAGCCCAGGACGATCTTCAAGCCGGTGAATATGAAGAGGCGCAGAAAGAGGCATTAGCTGCACGTGAAGCTGCGCGCCAAGCCGTCGCCATCTCACAAGCAAAACAGGCAAGTAAAGAAGAGAATGATGATGTAACCGACAACATCATTGCCACTGATGTTCACCCTGACTCAGTCATTAAGGCAACTGCCCCGCCTCTGCCGACAGAACCAAAACCCAGCTTCTATAGCGTCACAAAAAATGACAACCTCTGGAATATTGCTGCCAAAGAATCTGTTTACGGGGATCCACTACTCTGGCCACTGATACTCAAGAGCAATGCAAACTTAATCCAAAATGCCGATCTGATTTTCCCCGGACAGACGTTAACAATAGAACCGAGCCTCAAGGAAGTGGACAAGGATGCAGCCAGAGAGCACGCCAAACAACGGGGCAAAATGACTGACCTTGATACTTCCTATCTACATCAATACGGGCTACGCTAGCGGTTTATCGGATGGACTGGCCACGCGCCAATGAACAAGCTTAAGCAACTCTTTCTATTTCTCCGATATGTCGCTGAAAATTTTTATAATGATCGCTGCCTTCGCAGCGCGTCGGCATTGACCTATACAACCCTACTCGCCCTGGTCCCCCTGTCGACGGTTATATTTTCAGTGTTTGCCGCCTTTCCAATGTTCGACGCATTTGCCAGCCAAATTCAAAGCTTTGTTTTCCAAAATTTCGTACCCACATCCGGTGAAGCGATCCAAGAATACATTCAAGAGTTTGCCGCCAAAACATCAAAACTCACCGCCATCGGTACCGCATTTCTTATTCTGTCAGCGCTGTTTATGATGAACACAATTGAAGGCACCATGAATGATATCTGGTATATCACCAGCAGCCGCAAGGCTGTGCCAAAGTTCATGGTCTATTGGGCCATGTTAACACTTGGTCCAATTCTGGTTGGCGCCAGCCTAGCGCTTACCTCTTATCTAACCTCACTGCCTTTTCTCAGCGAAACAGCATTCATTACCGACATAAAAACGAGCTTGTTAGGGCTACTTCCATTTCTTGCCACTACGCTTGCCTGTACACTGCTTTACTCCGTTGTCCCAAACGCTCATGTACCAGTGCGCAATGCTTTCATCGGCGCCATCGTTGCCGCCACACTTTTCGAACTGGCCAAGAAAGGTTTTGCCCTATATATCACTGCTTTCCCCACCTATGAAATGATTTATGGCGCCCTGGCGACCATCCCTGTTTTCCTGGTCTGGCTCTATTTGTCATGGCTGGTTGTGATACTTGGCGCAGAAATTAGTTATTGCCTCACCCACAAACAGCGCAGTAAACAGGAGAGCGCTGATACAACTGGCATAAAACTGCTGAATGATTTCAAACTTATGGGACTAATGTGGCGGGCACAATTGCATGAATTACTTATGGCAGAAGATGAGCTTTCTCAAGACGAGTCTTTCGGCAAAATTGAGATACAACCCGGTTTGGAACGTTTACAGAAAAGTGGCGTGATTCACCAAACCCTCGACGGCAAATGGGCTATAAGCAAAAACAGTTCAAAAATAACGTTGGGAGACCTCTACCGAGCACAATCCAACACACTACCCAAATTGCCCCCGGATCTTATTGATCAAGACCCCATGGCCCTCGTCCTGAGTAGCACATTAGCCAATTCCAATAATCTGATGCAGGAAGCCTTCAACATTCATCTGCAACCTATTTTTCAAAGCGTAATTACAACTGGACGCTTCGCCAGCGAAGAAGCCATCAGCCAGGGAAAATCGAATGAGGAAAAGCAGCGCATCGAACCGACGATCAAGTTATAATTTTGCACAAACAATAAGGGAAAGTCGGGATGAAAGCCGTAGCAAAAATCTTTGAAACTATACTCTGGGACAGCCGCTTTATCGTGCTGGCGGCCGTCATCGCCAGCCTTGCCTCCAGTCTGGCCATGTTTTACATCGCCACGGCAGATGCTTTTTTCATGATCAGCCACCTGGGTGAATACATCTCGTCCGACCTGACCCAGGAAGCCCGAAGCGCCCTGCGCTCCGCAACTGTTACCCATGTGGTTGAGATTGTCGATGGCTATCTGCTCGCCACCATCCTACTAATCTTTTCCTTGGGCCTGTATGAGCTTTTCATCGGCAAGATTGAGAAGGCTGAACAATATGCCACTTCATCCAACGTATTATTGATTGAAAGCCTGGACGACCTCAAAAGCCGTTTGGCCAAGGTGATTCTGATGATCCTGATCGTCAAGTTTTTCGAATTCGCGATTGCGATGAAATTTCATAACGCCCTCGACCTGCTCTATCTCGCCGCTGGCATCGCGCTGATCGGACTGGCGCTTTATCTCTCCTATGCAGGCGAAGACAGCGACGATAAACAGAAACACTAACAAAAAAGCCGCCTGATGGCGGCTTCTTACATTTGCCCCGCTTACAGAACCTATTCAATCTTGCCATCGCGCGCTGCTTTCAGCACCAGCGCATCAAAGTCATCACCATTCATCAAGCCACGTTGCTCGACGATATCACGCACCGGTCGGCCACTCTTTTCAGATTCTTTGGCCACTTCGGCCGCGGCTGCATAACCGATCTCGGTATTGAGCAGAGTCGCCAAACCGACGCTGGCATGGAGGAATTCCTTACAGCGCTCGCGGTCGATCTTCAGCCCTTTCAGATTACGTTCTGTGGCCGCATTCACCGCATTGGTGAGCCAGTCCATCGCGTCGAACAGCGCCGAGCCCATGGCCGGCATCATGACGTTCAGTTCCAGCTGACCGGCTTGGGTCATGAAACCAATGGCCGCATCCTGCCCCAACACCTGAAAACAGGTCTGGTTCAGCATCTCGAACATCACCGGATTGACCTTGCCCGGCATGATGGATGATCCCGGCTGTACGGGTGGTAGCATAATCTCCCCCAGACCGGTGCGTGGACCCGACGCCAGCAGACGCATGTCGTTGCTGATGCGGGTCAGCTCCAACGTCACATCACGAATGGCGGAGGACAAACGCTGTATATCATGCATAGACTGCATTTGCGCTGCCAGATCATCGGCCGCGCGGATATTTTCACCGGTAAGCTTGGCCAATTCAGCCGCAACACGGTTGGCATAATCGGGCGAGGTATTCAGACCGGTGCCGGCGGCACTGCCGCCCAGACCCAACTGGCAAAGAGGATCGCGGCAAGCCTCCAAGGACTTGGCCGCCCGCCGCAAAGTCCAGGCATAGGCATTAAATTCACGTCCGAGGGTGGTCGGCACAGCATCTTGCAGGTGGGTACGACCACTCTTTACCGTGTCCTCTTCGGCAACACCAATACGGGCATACTCATCCGCCATAGCATTGATTGCAGCTATCAGACGCGGCAGCTTAGTCAGCGCCGCTAGACGAATAGCAGTCGGAATCGTGTCATTGGTACTCTGCCCCATGTTGACGTGGTCGTTGGGGTTAATCGGGTTGTAGACACCCTTCTCTCCACCTAGGGCCACATTGGCCAGATTGGCGACCACTTCATTACTGTTCATGTTGTGGCTGGTGCCAGCACCGGCCTGGAAACGGTCGACCACAAACTGTTCCAGGTACTCACCAGCCAGCACCTTGTCGCAGGCCTCGATGATCGCCTGGGTCTGCTGGTCACCCAACCAACCAGGCTGATTATTAGCCACGGCGGCTGCGCGCTTGATACGAACATGGGACATGACAAAATCGGGATCAGGACGACGGCCACTGATAGGAAAATTGATCACCGCTCGTGCCGTTTGGGCACCATACCAGGCATCCGCAGGCACCTGGATCTCACCCAAGCTGTCTTTCTCAATCCGATATTCTTGACTGTCGCTCACAAAAACCTCCAAACAAACTAAGACGCATTAAAATCGCTACAGTGTAAACCATCGACACGTGCCACCAAAGCTGCATATTGCATTTGGCAATGCACATTGAATCATCTAATGTTTAGATGCCCGTCATGCAAATAGCGAGTAATACATGTCGATCTGCAAACAGTTTATTGTCTCTGGCCGGGTTCAAGGTGTCTGGTATCGGGCATCGGCCCAACAGCGCGCCCAATCGCTGGGGGTAAGTGGCTATGCCCACAACCTGGTTGATGGCAGCGTGGAAGTGTTGGCCTGCGGCCCAGAAGACAAACTGGCCGAACTGGAGGACTGGCTCTGGCAGGGCCCCGCCCATGCCCAAGTGACAGATGTTTTGACAGAAGAGGTTGAATTCCGTGAACTCAACGCATTTGAAACGGCCTAATACAGGCTAACTAAAATAAGGAGCGTCACCATGAAAAAAACCAGCCTGATCCTCTCTTCCGCCCTGATCGGCAGTCTCATCGCCGCCCCCGCCCTGGCCGGGAAAATGAATGACAATGACGACCGCAAAGCACGCTACAAAGAACACTATCAACAGAAACATCAAATGCAGATGGATATGATGCACATGCTGTCTGAAACCATGTCTATCCTGAAAGGTTTAAATCACATGCCTTCCGCCAAGCAGCAAGAACAGCTCGGCGAAATGATTGAGCAACTTGATGAAATGATGGAAATGCATAAAGAAATGAGCGGCATGATGATGAAACACAAAGACAAGATGCGCGGCAAGATGATGAATGAGGATGAAGACGACGATAGCGATGATGACAGCCGCGGCATGGGTAAACATCACGGCAAGCACTAAATCTTGGCTTGCAATTCGAAAATGCCACGCTGCAACAGCGGCGTGGCGTAACATCAATTAACGTTCTAATTGCACCATATGAATTTTAACGTTCTTGCGCTCAGGCGCAATCTGATGATAAATCGTCACCGGGCTTTTGCTCAAGTAGGCTTCACGTAACGTCTCGGCAATCACAGTATTTACCGGCGGCGAATCATCATGCAGCCGCAGCGTAAATACCATACCTGGCTTGCTATCGAGGGTAACAAATACCTCAGCATCGATCATCTCCTTGTCGCGCCCAAACTCCAGCCCCTGAATCTGGACTCTGTAAAGGTTGATCACACCTTTTGACTGAATCGAATGAGTATCAGGCACTTGTAGAGAGGGTGGCGTATCGGCCAGCGCAAGCGGTGCCAATGTTGTCAGCGTTAAAACCATCATTAATTTACGCAATATGGATTTCATTTCATTCTCCTTAGCTAGTATCTAATTCGCCCGTGATTGGACTTGGCGAGAAAGATAAAGCAGAAAGATAAAATGAAAATGAATAAGAAAACCTTAAAAACATATTAAAAGGGCAACGACCGTCACTATAGGTGACATGCCCCGGAAGATTGGGAAGGATTAAGTATTTATTACTGCCGATACCAACGCGTTCTCAAGGCTTCAAAAACCTTGTTTGGATATTTGAACTTGCCTAGGCTGCCATTGTAACGACCCAGCGCGCGGGTAAGATCCCCGCGCTCCATGTCGAGATAATATTTAAGAATGGTACACCCCATACGCAAATTGGTCTGTGCATGAAACAGGTTGTCATCCGGGCGACCGATCTCATCCAGCCAGAACGGCATGATCTGCATCAGCCCCTGAGCACCAGCCACCGAGATGGCCCAACGATCGAAATAGCTTTCCACTTGAATCACCGCCAGCACTAGCTCGGGCGGCAGATCGGCCCGGCTGGCCTCATAGTGAATTGCCTTGAGTAATTTAAGCCGATCCTCATTTTCCGGCACCACCTTTTCCAGCCGCCGCGACATATCTAGCAGCCAGACCTCGGCCTCGAAACGATCGGCAAAGCTATCCGAACTGGCAATCGCCTCACGCAATAGGCCACGCAGCTGCTCGTCCGGCGGCTCGGGCACCGCCGCGGACAGCGGCTGAG